>JAVJSY010000081.1:0-16545 GCA_040219175.1 Kiloniellales bacterium | reverse complement strand
CACGCATCGAGCAGGCAGTGGGAAAACTAAAGCGTTTCAAACGAGTAGCCCTGCGCTGCGAGAAGACCAAAGCCAATTTCCAGGCCATTGTCTCTCTCGCCGCAGCCTTCATCCTCGTTAAATCCGTCCACACCGCCTAGTCCTGCAGAGAGGAGTCTTGTGGCAGGGGGTCTGGGCGCACGAAGAGCTCGAGATGCTGGCGCGACAGGTCCCAGTGTTCGGAGGTCAGGGCCACCACGCCCTCCTCGTCGCGTGCTTCGATCAGGGCGATGAAGCGGTCGTGCTGGTCGCTCGCAGCCTCGATCCGGCTTTCCTCTTCGGCTGTCCTGGATCGCCAGAAGGTCTGGCCGATACGAGCGTGATCGATCAGTAGGCGCTTCAGGGAGGGCATAAGATACTGGTTGTCCGCCATCTCGCCCATGATGTGGTGAAACTGGTCATTCCAGTAGACCAGTGCTTCGGGCTGTTGCTCGGCGACGGCCTGGCGGAAGGCTGCTTGCGCTGCGCGCAGGCGTTCGATCTGCTCGGGCTGGGCGTTGCGAGCGGCGAGCCTGGCGATGGTCGCGTAGATGAGTGGGGCGGTCATGAAGAAGTCGCGGAGCGTGCGGTGGGTCATCGGCGCGACGAAGGTGCCACGGTTGTCGCGGATCTGGATGTAGCCCTCGCCGGCCAGACGCCGGAAGACATCGCGCAAGGGCGTGCGCGAGATGCCGTAGAGTTGGCTCAGCCGGGTTTCGTCTAGGTTCGAGCCGGGCTCCAGCTCCAGGGTCAGAATCTGGCGCTTCAGATCCTCGTAAAGCTGCTCCTTACTGGTCTTGCCGGTTTCGGTCATGCTGGTGGAGAGCCTAGCTCAGGCCGACTTTGCCCATCTCGAGGAATTTGTCACGGCGCGCGGCAAGCAGCTCCTCCGGGCTCTTCTCCTCAAGCTCTGCCAGGCTGCGGCGCAGTGCATCCTGAACGGCCGTCAGGGCCTCCATGGGAGAGCGGTGCGCGCCGCCAAGCGGCTCCGGCAGGACCTCGTCGATCACGCCAAGGCGTTCCAGATCCTGAGCGGTGAGGCGGAGCGCTTCGGCAGCCTCTTTGTTCTGTTCGGCAGAACGCCAGAGGATCGAGGCGCAGCCCTCCGGCGAGATTACGGAATAGACGGAATGCTCCAACATGAAGATGCGGTCGGCTGCGGCCAGCGCAATGGCGCCGCCGGAACCGCCTTCGCCTATGACGACAGCGATGACCGGGATCTTCAAGGTCAGCGAGATGTCGATGCAGCGGGCGATGGCTTCTGCCTGGCCGCGCTCTTCTGCGCCTACGCCCGGATAGGCACCGGCGGTGTCTACAAAAGCGATGAGCGGCATCGAGAAGCGCTGTGCCAGTTTCATCAGGCGCTGCGCCTTGCGGTAACCCTCGGGCCGCGCCATGCCGAAGTTATGCTGAACGCGGCTCTTCATGTCAGAGCCCTTCTCCTGACCCATGATCATGACGCTGCGGCCTTCGAAGCGGCCCATGCCGCCGATGATGGCGTGATCCTCGCCGTAGAGGCGGTCACCGGCCAGCGGTGTGAAGTCCTCTATCATGGCGTTGAGATAGTCGGTCATGTGCGGCCGCTCTTGATGGCGGGCCACTTGCGTCTTTTGCCAGGCGGTCAGCTTGGCATAGGTGCTGCGCAAGAGCTTGTCGGACTTGGCCTGGAGGCGCTTCAACTCCTCTTCGATGTTGACGCCGTCGCCGTCGCCGTCGCCGTCGGAGAGGTGGCGCAGGTCGGCAATCTTGCCGTCCAGCTCTGCGATAGGCTTTTCGAAATCGAGAAATAGGGCCATGAAGGAGCCTTGCTGCAGTGCACGATGCGTGGCGCTAGCTCTAGCAGAGCCGTTTGGTTTTCACTAGACGTGAGCACACCTTGCTCGCACGCTCAGTCGAAGAGAGATAGACATGGATACACAGATACCGCCCCTGATGACCGCAGTCCACCTCACCGCCCATGGCGGTATCGAGGTCTTGGACTATCGCCAGGACGTGCCGACGCCGACGCCAGGCGAGAGCGAGGTGCTTATCAAGGTGGCCGCGGCCGGGGTCAACAACACCGACATCAACACGCGAATCGGCTGGTACTCCAAGCAGGTGACTGACGCGACCAACAGCGGCGGTGCCAAGGGATTTGCGGAGGTTGACGCGGCGGACGCCAGCTGGTCCGGGGTTCCGATGACTTTCCCACGGATCCAAGGTGCGGACTGCTGCGGGCGAATCGTGGCTGTCGGCCCGAAGGTCGACCCGGCGCGCATCGGCGAGCGGGTGATCGTTCGCAACATGCTGCGCAGCTACGTCGACTATCGGCCCTTCGAATGCTGGACGTTCGGATCGGAATGCGACGGCGGCTTCGCGCAGTTTGCCAAGGCACCCGCACGCGAAACGCACAGGGTCGAGTGCGATTGGAGCGATGCGGAGCTGGCGTCGATCCCCTGCGCCTATTCGACCGCGGAGGGCATGCTGCATCGGGCTTCGCTCAAGGACGAACGGGTCTTGATCACCGGCGCCTCCGGAGGTGTCGGCTCGGCCGCCGTTCAACTGGCCAAGCGCCGCGGCGCATCCGTCATTGCCGTTGCCAGCGCTGCGAAGGCTCAAGAGGTTGCCGGTCTTGGTGCAGATCGGGTTGTCGACAGAAATGCCGATCTTGTGGCCGAGCTTGGCCGGGATGCGGTCGATGTGGTCATCGATCTTGTGGCCGGACCTGCCTGGCCCTCGCTGCTGGACGTTCTGGTGCGCGGTGGGCGCTATGCCGCCGCCGGGGCGATCGCAGGGCCGCTGGTCGAGCTCGACGTGCGTACGCTCTACCTCAAGGATCTGACGCTCTTCGGCTGCACTTTCCAAGACGACATCGTCTTCGAGAACCTGGTGTCCTACATCGAGCGCGGCGAAATCCGACCTCTGGTGGCCAAGACCTTTCCCTTGCACGACATCGCCAAGGCCCAGGAGGAATTCCTGGCCAAGCGCTTCACCGGCAAGCTCGTTCTCATTCCGCCAGAATAAGGTTACGGGAGGCGCTCGCTGGGAAGGGCTGGAATCCGGGCGTTCCTGGCGAATTGGGAGAGTTTTCCGCTATCGCCCTTCCAGGAGGCGATCGCCAACATGCTGGTCGAAGCAGTCTTGGTCGCGTGCTGCTGCCAGGAGCGGTGATGGATGCAGGCGCCTGGCTTCCGCCAGACCCAGTCCTCGCCCTCGCGCCACCAGTACGAAGGTCCTGCCAGAAGGTGGTAGACCTCTTCGGCCTCGTGGGCATGGGCGGGATAGAGGCACTCCGGGCCGATCACGATTGCCGAGACCAGGATGTCGTCCACCTGCAGAAGGCCCTTGGGTCCTGCAACGACGCAGTAGGCGTAGTTCCTCAGGAAGTCAGGAGCCGTCCCGGCATCGGCGTAGTTGCTGTTTTGGACCCAGGCGAGCTCGGGTTCGACGGCTGCAAAGGCCGAGGCCAAAGCGCCGAGGGGCCCTGCTTCGGCCATGCCTAAGGTCTCGGCCAATTGGGCCATTGCCGGCAAGTCCTGGCGCTCGGGTTTGCCTCGCGCCAGGCCGGGATCGCGCAGGCGCTGGGCGATGGTTCGCAGGGCATGCGCCCCTCCCGCGGCACGCTCGGCCTCCTGCAGATAGAAGGCTGCGAGTGTGTCGCGGAAGTGGGTCAGAGCTTCCGACACGAGGTCGGGGCTAGTTGCCGGCGACCTGCTTGGCCTTGTGCACCAGGTTCTCTGCCTGCTTGATCGAGGCGATGTCGATCAGGCGGCCATCCAGAGAAACCGCGCCCTTACCCTCGGCCTGAGCCTGCTCCATGGCCTCGAGGATGCGCTTGGCCTTGGTGACCTCTTCCTCGCTGGGGCTGAAGACCTCATTGGCCAGGTCGACCTGCGAGGGGTGGATCGCCCACTTGCCCTCGCAGCCGAGCACGGCGGCGCGGTAGGCTTGAGCCTTGAAGCCGTCGGGATCGGAGAAGTCGCCGAAGGGGCCGTCCACCGGGCGCAAACCATTGGCGCGGGCAGCGACCACCATGCGCGCGATGGCGTAGTGCCACATGTCGCCCCAGTGATAGTCGCGCGGTGCGCCGTCCTCGGTCTTGTCGGTCAGCACGCCGTAGAGGGCGTTGGGGCCGCCGATGACCGTGGTGCGCGCGCGGGTGGAGGCGGCATAGTCGGCAACGCCGAAATGCAGGCTCTCCAGGCGCTTGCTGGCGCTGGAAATCGTGTCGACATTGGCCATGCCGAGCGCGGTCTCGATGATCAGTTCGAAGCCCAAACGCTTCTCGCGGCCAACGGCGTCCTCGACCTGGGTGGTCAGCATGTCGACGGCATAGACATCGGCGGCGGTGCCGACCTTCGGTATCATGAAGAGGTCCAGGCGCTCGCCGCCCTGCTCGATGATGTCGACCACATCGCGGTACATGTAGTGCGTGTCGAGGCCGTTGAGGCGTACCGAGATGGTCTTGTTGCCGAAATCGATCTCGTTCAGCGCCTTGATGATGTTGATGCGGGCCTGGGCCTTGTCGTCGGGAGCGACCGCATCTTCCAGGTCCAGGAAGATCACGTCGACGGCCGAATCGGCGGCCTTCTCGATGAAGCGGTAGTTGCTTCCTGGCACGGCCAGTTCCGAGCGGTTGAGGCGCGCCGTGGCCTGCTCGACAATGGTGAAGCTCATCTTTTTCTCTTTCCTTCCCAAGAGGTGGATTGCGGCTTGCGGGACGAGAAGCGTCCGAAACAGTGAATAGCAGCGTGGCGTTAGGTGGTTCAGGATGGTGCTGCTTGTCAATGGGGCGCGCCGAAAGGTAGTCCGCAGCCTATCCTGGAAAAATACCGAGCTAGCGTTTCGAGAGGCCTCGATCTTTGGCGAGAGGATGGTGGTTCTCGATCAGCTTGCGCAGGCGGGCCGCGGCGACATGCGTATAGACCTGGGTCGTGGCGATGTCGGCATGGCCCAAGAGGCTCTGTACCGCACGAAGATCGGCACCGCCCTCGACCAGGTGCGTGGCAAAGGCGTGGCGCAGGACGTGTGGGGAGATACGGGCGAGGGGGAGGCCCGCCTTGCCGGCAAGACCCTTCAGACCCCGTCCGACCTGCTGGCGGGAGAGATGGCCGGATTGGCTGCGTGCCGGAAAGAGGAAGGGGGAGACCCTGTTGGAATCTTGCAGCTGGTCGCGGTGTCGGCGATAGGTGGCGACCGCCTCTCGCGCTGCTTCGCCGAGTGGCACCAGTCGTTCCTTTTGCCCCTTGCCAACGACGGTGAGCAGGCTGGGATCGCGCGCCAGGGCACTATCGGGCAGCAGCACCAACTCCGAGACCCGCAATCCACTGGCGTAGAGCAGCTCGACGATGGCAAGCAGCCGCAAGCCTTCGTACGAGCGGTCCTGGCGTGCGGTCTCGAGCAGGCGCGACATCTCCTCGACGCTGAGAACCTTGGGCAGGCTGCGGCCCAGGCGCGGCGCGTCGAGGCCGTGGCAAGGGTCGTCACCGCGCAGGCCATCGCCCAAGAGGAAGGCGTAGAACTGGCGCAGACAGGAGAGGCGTCGGGCTTGGGTGGGTGCTGCCATGCCGCGCTCTGCCAGATCTGCCAAATAGGAACGGAGCTGGGTCGTGTCGGCCGTCAGCAGACGCTTTTCTCCGCCGAGGAAGTGCGAAGCATCGTCCAGGTCGCGACGATAGGCAGCGAGTGTGTTGGCGGCAGCACCTCTTTCGGCTGCCAGCATCTCTAGGAAAGCATCGGTTTGCGCATTCATCGCAAGGCCGGGCCAGACTGGCCTAAATGCCAGCGTGATGCGCAGCCTCTATCGCTAGCGCGCGCGCCTCCAACGGCAGACCGATACGATCCAGAGCTTCGACCGCCAACGCAAGGGTCCCCGGGCTGGCAGCACCGTCGCGATGCCCGTCGACCAGGATAACGACCCTGAGCAGGGTCTCGCCAAGCTGACCGCGAGAGCTTGCCGATCGCAGGGCCATTCCGCCGCCGGATTCCGCCGAGGGAAGGATGGCCTGCTGCGAGGAGGCCGAGACCCATCCCTGATTGAAGCCATCGCCAAGGGCGCGGAGCAGTTCGCGCAACAGGGTCTCGCGGGCGCTGACCAGCCCCTCTGGCTCGTAGCTCTGCGTGCTGCGCCAGGCGATCAGCCCGGTGGTGTCGTTGGGCAGTGCCAATCCGGCGAGGCGGGCATAGGGCCAGAGGCGCCAGCTGGCATTGGCGGCCTGCGCGGAGATGGTGCTCTCGCGGCGAGCCACCAGCATCCAGGCAGTCGCTTCCTCATAACGACCCATGACATAGAGCGCGCGACCGGCAAGGCCCGAGGTACCGGCGAAGGCAGCGTTCTCCGGAGAGAAGTCGAGGCGCGGCAGCAGCACGGCGGCGACACCGGCGTAGCAACGATCCTTCTCTGCCAGCTCCATCGCGCTCTCCAGCAACCACAGACGCTCTTGCGGCTCTTGCAACAACGCCAGGCTCTGCCAGGCGAAGGCACGGGCCACCGGTCCGCGGAGGTTCAGGTTGGCGGCGACGCCCGCACGCAGATCCGCTTCGGCGAAGGGGAAATCCTCGTAGGCGGCCGCCAGGCGTTCGGCCGGGAGGCGCTGTGTTGCCACGGCCCACTCGCTGGCCAGGGTTCGCAAGCGCAGATCGCTGCGCCGATCCTGTGCCAAGGCCATGCGGCCGGCAGCCGAAACCCGATGCCAGAGAGGACGTACCTGGGTATAGCTGAAGCGCTGCAGCAACTGCGCCTCCGGCGCGCCCAGGCTGACATCCTCCAGACCGACGAGCAGGGCATCGCCGAGGGGTTGGCCCTCGAGCAGTGCCCAAGCCAGCCGTGCGGTGCCATTATCAATGCCGGCTAGCTGAAGGTCTTCCAGGTGTTGGCGCAAGGCCGCGCTGTCGTTGCGTTCGACCTGGCAAACCGTGGCCACGCGGTGCCAGAAACTGTCTTGCCCAGGGCTCGGGCTGCGCCCGTCGCTCATCTGGCAGAGCGCATCGCGGTCGCCGGTTAACAGGGCGATCTCGGCCCGCACGCGGTCGCGCAGAGCGCCTGCCTGGTCCGCCGGCAGCAGGGCCAGAAGGCGCTGCAAGCCCGACAGGTCGCCCAGTGCCGCCAGCCTTTCGACCCGCAAGCCCTGCCAGGTCACATCGTCGACGCCTTGGGGCGGGACGGCGGCACTCAACAAGAGGCGGCGGGCGAGCTGATAGGCGCTGGCCGATTCGCGCGCACTCGGCATCTCTTCAACCAGCTCGACGATGGTGTTGGGATCGCTGTCGAGCCATATATCGCCGGTGAAACCGCCTTCGGAGAAGTTCAGGACGGGTGTTTGCCAGCGCGGCGCCGACCAAGGCGCTTCTTGCCAACCGGCCGTCCCCATTCCGTTGATCGGTGCCAAAGCGCGCGAGGTTGCCAGCGAGGGGTTCTGGCTGAGCTCCGATCCCAGAAGGCCGCTGATGGGCCGGTTGGATGCCGAATCGATTGTGGTTTCCTGCGCATGGGCATCGCCCGGCGACTGCGTCGACAGCAAGCCAGCAGCTGCCGCGCAGAGCGCCATGCGCCGTATTTTGCTAGCGCGGGAAACGGTCATCCGGGAAGACCTTCTCGACCAAGCTAACCTGAGGCTCCATCTGGAAGGTCAGCGCGAAGAGACCGCCCGCTGCCAGGACCAAGATTCCAAGCACGATGTAGACAAGTGTCATCCTGCTCGATCCGGAAGAGCCGTACTGCGACCCACGCCTTGCCACGCTTTGGAACCTCTCGCTGTTCGAGCCTCCTCTTGGCCTCAATATGCGAGACCCTGGGGATCGGCTTAACCACTTGCTTCTTTACGCACCCAACTGCACGGGCAGGTGTCGCGTCGACAGACCATTCCTGCTATCGTTTCACTGTGGCGACTTTACGGCGCAGACTGTGGCCGATACGACAAAGTGAGACAGATGAGGCAGCCGAGACCCCGACATGACACCCTTGGATAACCACCCGGAAAGCCGTTTCGCAAGCAAAGGCCGCAGCATTGTGCTGGTCGGCCTCATGGGTGCGGGAAAAACTTGTGTGGGTCGTAAATTGGCAACACGTCTGGGTTTGGCGTTCCTGGATGCGGATGCGGAGATCGAGGCGGCCGCGGATTGCACCATCAGCGAGATCTTCGAGCGCTATGGCGAGGCTTACTTCCGTGACGGCGAAAGGCGCGTCATCGCGCGCCTCTTGGGCGGTACGCCTTGTGTGCTGGCGACAGGTGGCGGCGCCTTCATGGATCCGCAGACCCGACAGGAGATCGCCAAGTGCGGCTTGTCGGTTTGGATCCAGGCGGATCTGGATCTCTTGGTGCGCCGGACGGCGCGCAAGGCGCATCGTCCCTTGTTGAGGCAAGGCGATCCACGCGAGGTTCTGGCTCGCCTGAAGGCGACTCGAGACCCGGTCTATGCCTTGGCAGATATCCGAGTTCAGAGCAGTGACGGACCGCCGGAGGAGACGGTGGAAGCCATCATCGAGGCCTTGGAGAATTGCGGCTGTCCGCGCCAACTCGACCCACGCCAACTCGACGGGGCGCGATGAAAGCGGTGGCTGCTCTCTTGCGGTGGCGTCCTATCAACACTAACAACAGTCTAGGTGCGATGGCCGCGGTTCGCGCCCACACACCTGCCTTGCCAAGAGCATGGAACCACTGGATTTGACAGAGATGCTGGAGACCCTGAGCGCGGGTGCGCCGAGCGAGACCGCGGTTCAGACCCTGAGGGTGGATCTGGGCGCGCGCGGCTACGACATACTGGTCGGGGCCAACCTCTTCGACCGGCTGGCCGAAGAGCTGGCCAGCATGACCCGAGGATCCAAGGTCTTTATCGTGACCGAGAAACGGGTAGCGGCGCACCATCTGGGCGCGCTGCAATCCTGTCTCGCCGGGCACGGCATCCTTGCGGAGAGCCTGATCCTGCCGCCGGGTGAAGGCAGCAAGAGCTTCGATCAGTTGGAGCGCCTTTGCCGCGACCTCATCGGACGCGGACTGGAACGCAGCGATCTTCTGCTGGCCTTGGGCGGTGGGGTCATCGGCGATCTGGTCGGCTTTGCCGCGGCAATCCTGCTACGCGGCATCGGCTTCGTGCAGATTCCGACGACCCTGCTGGCGCAGGTCGACTCCTCGGTCGGCGGCAAGACCGCAATCGACGTTCCCGAAGGCAAGAACCTGATCGGCGCGTTTCACCAGCCGCGCTTGGTGGTCTGCGACACCGCCCTGCTGTCGAGCCTGCCGGATCGCGATATGCGCGCAGGCTATGGCGAAGTCGTGAAGTACGGTTTCCTGGGCGATCGGGCCTTCTTCGAGTGGCTGGAGGACAATGGCGGGGCCGTCCTGGATCGCCAACCTGCGGCCCTGCGGGAGGCGGTGGTGCGGTCCTGCGCGGCAAAGGCCGCGATCGTCGCTCGCGACGAGCAGGAAGCCGGCGATCGCGCGCTGCTGAACCTTGGACACACTTTCGGTCACGCTCTGGAGGCTGCGGTCGGCTATGACGAGCGCCTGCTGCATGGAGAAGGCGTGTCCCTGGGCATGTGCCTGGCCTTCGATCTTTCGATGCGGCTGGGGCTTTGCAAAGGCGAAGAGGCTGCCCGCGCGCGGGCGCATCTGCAGCGACTGGGGCTGCCGACCAAGGCCTCGTTCCTGGAGGGCGTGCCCTTGAATGCGCAAGGGCTTGTCCAACTTATGCAGCGGGACAAGAAGGTCGAAGCCGGACGCATTACCTTTATACTTGTACGGGCCATTGGCGATGCCTTCGTTGCGCGCGATGTCGACCCGGGTGACGTCGTTGGCCAGCTGGAGGACTGGCTGGCCGGCGGGTCGCCGTGATGGGGAGCGCCGCGGCACCAACCCGGCGATGATTTGAGAGGTTATGGAAGGCGAATATCTGCTTCTGGGCGCCATTGTGGTGCTCATCGTGCTGTCGGGCTTTTTTTCCGGATCGGAGACCGCCCTGACCGCCTCGTCACGCCATCGCATGCACACCTTGGCCCAGCAGGGCGTCGGGCGCGCAGCCCTGGTCAACCGTCTGTGGCAAGAGCGCGAAAGGGTGATCGGAACGATCCTGGTCGGCAACAACCTGGTGAATATTCTGGCGTCCACCCTGAGTGCCAGCCTGTTTATCACCTGGTTCGGCGACGCGGGTATCGTCTATGCGACCCTGCTGATGACGGTCCTGGTGGTGATCTTTGCCGAAGTGCTGCCCAAGACCTATGCGATCAACAACTCCGACCGCATGATCCTGGTGGTCGCGCCGATCCTGCGTGTCTTGGTGGTCGCGTTCGCACCGGTGACCAGTGCATTGAACTGGACCGTGCGCGGCTCGCTCAGCCTGATTGGCGTCCAGTCGGGGGAGACCGAACCGGACAAGGAGGAACGTGAGGAAGAGTTGCGCGGAGCCATCGAGCTGCATGCCGATGCCGAGGACCGCGAAGCGCGCGCGATGCTGCGCTCGATCCTGGATTTGGCCGAGGTCGATGTGTCCGAGATCATGACTCATCGCGGAGACGTGGTGACGATTGACGCCGACCTGCCGGTCACGCAGATCATCGACGAGATCTTGGCAAGTCCCTATACCCGCATTCCTCTCTGGCAGGGTGATGCGGACAACATCGTTGGGATCATTCATGCCAAACGACTGCTGCGCGCGCTGCATCAAGGTGGAGAAGCCGCCAGCGCCTTGAACGTGATCGAGGTGGCGCGGCGGCCTTGGTTCATTCCCGACACCACCGATCTCTTGTCGCAGCTGCAGGCCTTTCAGCAGCGCCACGAGCACTTTGCCGTGGTCGTCGACGAGTACGGCGTGGTCCAGGGCATCGTGACCCTGGAGGACATACTGGAGGAGATCGTCGGCGAGATTGCGGACGAGTATGACGAGGTGATCGAAGGCGTTCGACGCCAGGCCGACGGCAGCATGCTGGTGGACGGCCGGGTCACGCTGCGCGATCTCAATCGGCAGTTCGACTGGCATCTGCCGGACGACGATGCCTCGACCATTGCCGGGCTGCTGCTCTATGAAACACGGACCATCCCGGAGGTGGGGCAGAGTTTCGCCTTGAAAGGTCTGCGCTTCGAGATCGTGAAGCGCGAGCGCAATCAGATTACCGAGATCAAGGTGATGCCGCTGCCAAGCGCGCCCACCGACGGGACGGTCGACTAAAACAACCACCCTTTTGTCAAGCCTTGGGAGCCTAGAATGCCGCTGCCGCCCGCCCAGTCGCGAGAGATCTTGCACACGCGCCGCTACGACTTTCAGGCCTTTGGGCGTGACGACGGCCTTTGGGACCTCGAAGGACGTATGACCGACACCAAGCCCTACAGCTTTCCGAATCTGGAACGCGACGGCGGTGTCGTTGCCGCCGGCGAGGCGATTCACGACATGTCGATCCGCCTGACCCTGGACGACAGCCTGACGGTCGTCGCAGTCGAGGCGGTGACCGATAGCGGGCCTTACCGCATCTGTCCGGCGATCACGCCGAACTTTCAGCGCCTGGTCGGGGTTAAGGTCGGACCGGGCTGGCGGCGGTCCATCGCCTCGCGCGTGGGTGGCGTCGAGGGCTGTACGCATCTGGTCGAGCTCCTCTATGCCATGGCCACACCGGCCTACCAGGCCATCGTTCCGGCGCTGTCGAGACGGCGCCGCCAGCGGCAAGAGGCAGGAGGGACCGGATCGGCGGCCGACGCCGCCAAGCCGGCCGCGACCTGGCCGCCCTTGATGGACTCCTGTCATGCCTATCGACACGATGGAGAGATCGCCTTGCGCAACTGGCCGGATGCTGCCGCGGAAGCCGCGCGTCGCAAGGCCGAAAGGGAGGCAGCACAAGCGCGCCAAGTGGAAACACATTCAGTCGAAACACAAGAGGAGGGTTGAGCCTTGTACGATGCGATCGTTGTGGGGGCCGGGTCGGCGGGCTGTGTCTTGGCTGCGCGTTTGAGCGAGAACCCCGATCGAAAGGTCTTGCTGTTGGAGGCCGGGCGGCCGGCGCCGCCGACCAGCGACATGCCGGCCTTGTGGATCAACCACGTCGATACCGAGATCGACTGGGTCTACCACACGGTGCCGCAGCCCGGCTGCAAGATGCGGCGCATTCCCTGGCCGCGTGGCAAGGCCATCGGCGGATCGGGCGCGATCAATGCCATGATCTACATTCGCGGTCTGCCGAGCGACTATGACGGCTGGGCGGCGATGGGCTGCCCCGGCTGGTCCTGGCGCGACGTGCTGCCGGACATGAAGGCGAGCGAGCACAACGAGCGCTTCGGCAACAGCGACTATCACGGCTCCGGCGGGCCGCTGAACATCGCCGATGTGCCCTTCGTCGATCCGGTCGAAGACCTCTGGCTGGAGGCAGCACAGGCAGCCGGTCTGCCCTTCAACGAGGACTTCAACGGAGGAACGCAGGAAGGCTGCGGTCGCTATCAGCTCTTCTGCAAGGGTGGCGAGCGCTATGGGACCGCCAAGGCCTACCTGACGCCGGCGCTCTCGCGGCCCAACCTGACGGTGAAAACAGGCGTCTTGACCCTGCGCTTGCAGATCGAGAAGGGCAGGGCAGTCGCCGTCGACTATCTCGAGAACGGGCAGCCGCAAAAGGCCTACTCAAACGGTAACATTGTCCTCTCTTCCGGTGCGATCGGTTCGACCCAGATCCTGCTGCAGTCCGGAATCGGCCCGGCAGACGAACTGCGCAGCGTGGGTGTCGATCCGCTGCACGACCTGCCGGGGGTCGGCAAGAACCTGCAAGATCACATCAACATTCCCATCACCTTCCACAGCAAGGAGCCCGTGGGGATCGGCGGCATGAGCGATGCCCAGATTGCCGCTGCGATCGGCGAGTGGCAGCGCGCGCGCAGCGGTGCGATTACCTCGACCTGGGCGGCAACGGGCGGGCATGCACGCAGCAGTCCCGAGGTCGCCGAACCGGACCTGCAGCTCTACGCCGTCATCGCCTCCGGCCGAGACCACGCCCGCTATCTGGCTGCGCGACCGGGTATCACCCTGCACTCCACCCTGCAGCGGCCGGAGTCGCGCGGTGACATCCGCCTTCGCTCCGCCGACCCGATAGAGCATCCCGTGATCGATCCCAAGTACTTCTCCAGCGACGAGACGGGAAGAGACCTTGCGACCTTGGTCGCCGGTGTTCGCCTGAACCGAAAGATCGCCGCCCAGTCGCCCCTGGCGGATATCATCGACAGGGAGATCACACCCTCGGCCGAGGCCCAGAGCGACCGCGAGATAGAGGATCTGATACGCGCTCACTGCACCACACTCTATCACCCCTGCGGCACCTGCCGGATGGGCAGCGACGCGATGAGCGTGGTCGATCCCAAGCTGAAGCTGCACGGGCTGGAGGGCCTGCGGGTGGCCGACGCCTCGGTTTTCCCCAAGGTTATCTCCGGCAACACACAGACGCCGACGATTCTGGTTGCCGAACGCTGTGCGAGGGCGATCGCGGAGGGATAGTCTCGGCGACTTCGTCTCAGCCTACAACTTCGCCAGGCGGCTGAAGACCCTCAGAGGCCTCACGCCCTACGAATACATCTGCAAGATCCGGACAAACGAGCCAGAGAGATTGAAACTCGATCCAATCCATCAAATGCCGGGACTAAACACCTAGACTTTGATTCGGAGAGCCGGCTCGCTATAATCGAGGTGGACGGAAGCGATCATCAGCTCTGGTCCGGGCAATTTTGGGGGCTCTGAACGCTTATGCCAGCCTACACTGGAACGTCGGGTGTCAACGACACGATTACCGGCTCGAACGATGTCGACACAATTTTCGGTCTCAGCGGTGACGACCGCCTCTTCGGTCTGAGCGCGGCGGACAGCCTCTACGGCGGTTCTGGAGCGGACACCAGTCTTTTCGGCGGCAGCGGCGACGACAGCATCTATGGAGGCCAGGGGGATGACTCGAGCCTTTCCGGCGACAGCGGATCCGATCTTTTGGTTGGCGGCTCGGGCGCGGACTACGGTCTCATAGGTGGATCGGGTGACGACAGCGTCATTGGCGGTCAAGGAGACGATAGGTTCCTCAACGGTGGAGCCGGAACCGATTTTTTGTCTGGCGGCTCGGGTGCGGACGACGGACTCAGAGGTGAGGACGGCGACGATAGCATCTTTGGCGGTCATGGAGCGGACACATTCCTGCGCGGTGACAGCGGATCCGATATTGTGACAGGCGGCTCGGGTTCGGACACCCGCCTGATTGGAGGGAGCGGGTCCGATATTGTCGATGGCGGCTCGGGTGCAGACACATCCATTGAGGGCGGAGCCGGCGTCGACAGGGTCGCTGGTGGCGATGGGGCGGACGTCGCGGTCGATGGCGGATCCGGCGACGATTCCGTCTTCGGCGGACTGGGAGACGATCAGCTTTTCGGGGGATCGGGTGAGGACAGGCTGGCTGGAGGATCCGGCGTTGATCTGATCTATGGACAGGCAGGCGACGACGAATTCGTCTTCGGCGGGTCCGGTTCGGACACCCTGTATGGCGATAGTGGCGCAGACTTTATCTGGGACGGGGGGCACGGCTCGGATCTCGTCTACGGGGGCTCCGGCAACGACACCTATATTTCCGGCGGTCTCGATTCAGACCTGGTCTTCGGCGGTCTTGGCTCCGACGTCGGTGTCTACGGAGGAGGGGGCGACGACGGCGTCTACGGTGATTCCGGCGATGACATATTGGACGGCAGCGACGGCGAAGACGGCCTTTACGGCGGATCAGGCGTTGACCTGATCTATGGAGGCTATGGGGATGATTCCGTCTACGGTGGACTGGGCGACGACACCACGGTGGTCGGTGCGGATGACGATGACAGCGTCTTCGGTGGGTCTGGCGATGACTTCTTCCTGCATGGGGATTTCATGCCGCTGTTCTCGGAGGCCTACTACGGTGGTGCAGACGCCGTTTACGGGGACACCGGCAACGACACCTCTCTACTAGGCGGCACGCTTGACGACACGATCAGCGGCGGTCTCGGTGACGATTCCCTGCTTTTTGGCGATAGCGGGAACGATAGCCTCACAGGCGATGACGGTGATGACCAGGGGTTGTTTGGCGCAAGCGGTAACGATAGCGTTGCTGGCAACAGCGGTCTTGATGCCAACCTGAACGGGGACAGTGGTGACGATGTCGTCGATGGTGGCTCAGGCGACGACCTGATGCTCTTTGGCGGCGACGGCGCCGATGTGATCTATGGCGGCGATGGTGAGGACATTTCTCTCTATGGCGGTGATGGCGACGATAGGGTTTCGGGCGGGGCCGGTGGGGATGCGCGCTTGTCCGGCGACAGCGGCGCCGATCAGCTGTTCGGGACAGGCGGTGACGACTTTTCGCTGAACGGCGGGTCCGGTGCGGACATCGTCTATGGTGGCAGCGGAGGCGACTTGCGCCTCAATGGCGGGCAGGGGGCCGATCGTGTCTCCGGCGATTTAGGAGAGGATGCCAGCCTTTTCGGTGGCAGCGGCACCGATGAGGTCTTCGGTGGACTCGGTGCCGATCTCTCCCTGTTCGGCGATACGGGCAACGATTCTGTCTTCGGCGGCAGCGGCGAGGATGCCAGCTTGTTCGGCGGATTGGGAACAGACTCCCTAGACGGCGGGTCCGGAGCGGACGTCAGCCTTTTCGGTGACAGTGGCCTCGATCGTGTCTCGGGCGGAGCGGGCGCGGATAGCGATCTCTTCGGCGGCAGCGGCGTGGACTTTGTCTTCGGCGACGAGGGAGAGGATCGGAATCTATTCGGCGATCTGGGCGACGACTTCGTGATCGGTGGCAGCGGTGACGATGCTGGCCTTTTTGGTGGAGCGGGCGACGACGGAGTAAGCGGTCGTCAAGGCGAGGATGCTTCTCTCTACGGCGGCAGTGGCCAGGACCGCGTCTCCGGCGGAGCAGGAGATGATAGCCTTTTCTTCGGTGGGACCGGGAACGACCTCTTGTTCGGCGGGGCTGGAGAGGACGAGAGCCTTCAAGGCGATAGCGGCAGCGATGGGGTCTATGGTGAGCAGGGCGAGGATCAGCTCTTCGGCGGCAGCGGCTCCGACAGCCTCTATGGCGGGGTCGGTGCGGATCGCGGCTATGGCGACGATGGCGACGACCGCAGTCTCTACGGCGGCGAAGCGCAGGATAGCCTCTTCGGCGGCAGTGGGGCCGATAGCGAAATCTTCGGTGGCACCGATGCGGATCTCATCTTCGGCGGCAGCGGAATCGACCGCTTCCTGTTCGGCGATGACGGGAAGGATTTCTTGGCCGGCGACGACGGCGATGACGAGGCTTTGTACGGCGGTGAGGGAGACGACGGCGTCAGTGGCCGCCAGGGTGACGACAGCCTTCTGTTCGGAGGCAGCGGCCGCGATAGCGTGTCGGGCGGCGCTGGTGACGATAGTCTGTTCTATGGCGGCACAGGGAACGACCTCTTGTTCGGCGGTGCCGGAGCGGACGAAGGCCTGAACGGCGACAGTGGCCAGGACGGGATCTTCGGCGCTCAGGGCGAGGATCAGCTCTTCGGCGGCAGCGGCTCCGACAGCCTCTATGGCGGGGTCGGTGCGGACCGTGGCTAT
>JAVJSY010000080.1:0-29461 GCA_040219175.1 Kiloniellales bacterium | reverse complement strand
CACGCATCGAGCAGGCAGTGGGAAAACTAAAGCGTTTCAAACGAGTAGCCCTGCGCTGCGAGAAGACCAAAGCCAATTTCCAGGCCATTGTCTCTCTCGCCGCAGCCTTCATCCTCGTTAAATCCGTCCACACCGCCTAGTGCGGTTGGGCCCAATCCCTCGTTGCGCGAGCGCATCTTCTTTTGATCGAGATCAACGTGCTCTACGCTATGCTCCTGTAGTTCTCTTCGATAGAAGAAACGCAAGCAGGGAAGGACGGGACCACCATGCCAAAGTCCCCACCGAACAAGGCCAACAGTGAAGATCTGCCTGAAGTTGACTCAAGCGCATCCTCTACAATTGGTGGCTGGGAGCCCGGGCAAGAGCTGACGGCGCTGCGCCAGGATCCCGAGGCGATCCGCGCCATCTTCGAGAACGGCACCTACCCCTATAAGCGCAAGATCCCCTCCAAGGCCTACGAGAAGCAGAAGAAGGCACTGCAGGTCGAACTGCTGAAGGTGCAAGAGTGGGTCAAGCAGACCTCGCAGAAGATCGTGATTCTCTTCGAGGGGCGGGACGCGGCCGGCAAGGGCGGCACCATCAAGCGCTTCACCGAGCACCTGAACCCACGCGGCGCCCGCGTCGTGGCACTGGACAAACCCAGCAAGCGCGAGAGCAGCCAGTGGTACTTTCAGCGCTACGTCGCCCACCTGCCGGCGGGTGGAGAGATGGTCCTCTTCGACCGCTCTTGGTACAATCGCGCCGGGGTGGAGCGCGTCATGGGCTTCTGTACCGCCAACGAGTATCTGGAGTTCATGCGCCAGGCCCCGCAGTTCGAGCGCATGATCGTGCGCAGCGGGGTCATCCTCTTCAAGTATTGGTTCTCGGTCTCCCACGGTGAGCAGCGTCGGCGGTTTCAGTCGCGCGAGATCGAGCCGCTGAAGAGCTGGAAGCTCTCGCCGATCGACCGTCAGTCGTCCAACAAGTGGGATGACTACACCAAGGCGAAGGAGGCCATGTTCTTCTATACCGATACGGCCGACGCGCCCTGGACCATCGTCAAGTCCGACGATAAGAAGCGGGCCCGGCTGAACTGCATCCGTCACTTCCTGTGGGCGCTGCCCTATCCGGGAAAGGATGAAGAGGTGGTCAAGTCGCCGGACCCGCTCATCGTCGGCGAGAGCGGCTTCGTGATCGGCCGTTCCTCGCACCTGCTGACCCAGGGTCTGACGCCGGAGAATCTCGAGTAGGCGGATCGCGAGGAGGCCAGTTCGTGGGTGATATCGCCAAGCACAAGCGTTTCGAGAACGATCGTGTCGTCGTCTGGGAATTTCAGCTGGAACCCGGCGAGAGTTCCGGGCTGCACACGCACGCGCGCGATTACTTCTTCCACATCATCGATGGTTCGGTGCAGCGGGTGAGCGATGCCGAGGGAAATTCGCTTGGCGAGGCCACCTTGGTGCCCGGCGCAACCCATTGGGTCACCGTCGAGGGCGACGAGCTGGTCATGGACGGCCAGCGCCTTCCCGCAACGCACGAGGCCACCAACATCGGCACCACGACGATCCGCGAACTTCTGGTCGAGTTCAAGACTTAGCCGAAACGACAAGCTGGTCGGTGGGACCGGATGCAAAGACATCTAGTGGCCCGATCCGAACGCTTGGATCCCAAGCGTTCGGTGAATCGGCCCACTAACTTGTTGATCTGGTGAGGCAACTTATCCAGGCGGATGGGAACCATCCGTCTGGGTTGCACCACTAGGCAATTTCGAGCCGGACGCGCGTTTGCGCATATTGTCACCGTGCCGGGAACCAATCGCAAGACTGGTGTATTTGTCCTCAAGAGGTCGGGCGCAGCGCGCGGCAGCCTTGATGACCTCCGCGTCATCGCGATTCCAAGTGACGGCTGGAGCGAACAATGCAGCTGTTCTCTTCCGGGCCCCTGCGCAGGACAGGTGAATGACAAAATCCACAGCCGATTCAGACGCTTCCAAGACGGCCCGAGAGGACGAGGTCGTCGACGAGGCCACCAAGCTGCCAACCAGGTTGATCTACGAAATCATTCGCCAAGACGGCGAGGAGGAGCTTCAGCGCCCCTTTTCCTCACTAATTTGGTCGGGTTTCGCGGCAGGAATCACGATCGGCTTCTCGCTTCTGGGAGAGGCGATCTTCCGCACCTATCTGCCCGACGCTCCCTCCAGCTATCTGATCGAGAACCTCGGCTACACTTTGGGTTTTCTTCTCGTCATTCTGGGTCGCATGCAGCTCTTTACCGAGAACACCATCACCACGGTCTTGCCGCTGCTGGCCTCACCATCGATCCGCGTCTTGGGGCGCGTGGCGCGGTTATGGCTCTTCGTGCTGGCTGCGAACATCGTCGGTGCCTTCGCAATAGCAGCCCTTTTCGCCTATACCTCCGCCGTTCCCGGTGAACTTCAGCCGGCAATGCAGGCGCTGTCCGAGCACGCGGTGGGAATGCCGGCCGGCGAGAGCTTCATGCGGGCCATTCCCGCTGGAATCCTGATTGCCGCCATCGTCTGGATGCTGCCTCAGGCCGAGCAAGCCTCCTTTTTCGTGGTCATGCTCTTCACCTGGCTGATCGCAGCCGGCGATTTCGCCCATATCGTCGCCGGATCGGTGGAAATGGCCTACTTGCTGTTGCGCGGAGATTTGGGCGTTGGGGCTGCCCTCTTCGGTTTTTTCTTCCCGGTCCTGTTCGGCAACATCGTCGGTGGAACCGCGATCTTCACGGTCCTGGTCTGGGGGCAGGTGAAGGCAGAGGTCCCAAACGACAAGGTCGACACTCTTACCAAGGGAAGCTATACCAAGAGAAGCCATACCAAGGGAAGCAAGTAGCGGCCGGCTTCTTGGCCGAATGGGAGAGGAGACTTCGTCCGCCTCGCCCCCTGGGAGCCAGTCCAGGGTCAACGCGAAACCGAGAACCAGCCCGCAACCGTCACCGATCTATCCGCTTGCCAACCAGGGCAAGCGCGTCAGAATGCGGCTTTCCACTGCTCTGTGTCTATGAACCAGCGCTCCTCATAGACTTTGCCGTCGGCCAGCTTGAACAGTACGGCGAGCTGGCTGCCGTCGGGAATCTTTGCACACTTCCATTCCATGATGGAGACGATCTCGCCGTCCTCTCCGATCTGGCGAATGGAGGTGATCTCGAATCCGGGCGGCAGGACGGAACCAAGGTTTTCGAGCGCGTTGCGGAAGGCCGCGGTGCCCTTGAGGACGTCGTTCTGGCCGGGCATCACGAAAATCATGTCGGCGGTGTAGTCCGCGATCAGCGTGTCCCAATCTCCACGCCCGACGGCGTCCCATCCCCTGGCTACGATATCAGCATTGCTCGGCATATGTTCTTGGCCTCTCCTGTTTGCACCCACATCGGAAGTGAGGAGAACATTACTGCGCCATCGATCTCCCAGAGTATATAGCCTTGATTCCATTGACGGCGCGCGGTGCCTTGCTCAACGTTGCCCCTAGCAGGCGGAGCGAGGAGGGAAGCGTGACCAAGGCGGTCGTGGCGCACTCCAAGCGAGGCTTCGCTGGCAAATGTGGTCCACTCGTGGGAAAGACAGCCATGCTCCTAGACCGTCTATCCGACCTTAAGGTCGTGCCCGTCATCCGCACCGACAGCGATCTGGAGGCCGCCCGCGCTTGCGACTGGCTGCTGGAAGCCGGCCTCGATGCGCTGGAGGTCACCTTGAGCGTTCCCGGTGGCGTTGCCTTGATCGCCGAGCTGGCCAAGCGGGAGCCCGAGGCCCTGATCGGCGCCGGCACGGTGCTGAGCGCCGAAGAGGCCAAAGCCTGCATCGACGCCGGTGCCGCCTTTCTCGTAGCTCCCAGCGCCGTGCCGGAGGTCCAGGCGGTCGCGAACGCGGCCGGCCTGCCCTTCATGCCGGGGGCGGCCACGCCCAGCGAGGTGCTGGCCCGCTGGCGCGAAGGCGCGGCACTGGTCAAGATCTTCCCGGCCAAGCTCTTGGGCGGCCCGGCCTTCCTCAAGACTCTGAAGTCGGTGTTTCCCGAGATTCCATTGATGCCGACCGGTGGGGTCAATCCCGATACCGCTGCCGACTATCTGGCAGCGGGCGCGCTCTGCGTCGGTATGGGCGGAGAGCTCATGCCTAAGGACGCCCTGCAGGCCGGTGACAAGAAGCGCGTGATCGCCTTGGCGCAGCAGGCCCTGTCTGCCGTTACCAAGCCAAAGTGATGGCGCTTGAAACCGCAGTCGAGGGCTCCTAGCCGGTAAAGCGCGCCGTGAGGCTGCGATGGTCGGACCCCAGGGTGTCTCGCGCAACCTCGTGGCTGAGGGCGGTCAGGCCGCGATAGAAGATGTGGTCCAAGGTAAGCTTCAGCCTCGGGAGTGTGGGCCGTTGGAACTGAATCCGATCGAAGCCCTGCTTACAGAGGTGTGCCGACAGGTCATCGACCTCTCTAAAGCCGATCCTCTTGGGCCGGGCACCCGTCAAGGGACCCAGCAGCGGCCAGATCAAGCCGGTTTCGAAACTGTTGAAGTCGCCTAAAACGACCGCGCGCGGCGCCAGGTCGACAGCAGCCAGGAGGCGATCCAGCTCATCGCGGCGCTGCTCCATCGAGACCGCGCAGGAGAGGTGCAGATTGACCACGCTGAGCGGCGCTCCGCCCCAGTCGTAGGCCAGATGCAGCGCTTCTAGGCACTCTACCCAACGCATTCTGCGCCCCAGGAAAGAGGGGCTGACGCGGCGACCCGGGTTGAGTGCGATGCGCTGGCAGCTGAGGAGGGGGAGTTTGGAGAGCAGGCCTAAATAGGTCACCTGTCCCTTCTCGATGAAGTCTTCGGCGGTTTTCACGTCTGCGCTCAGATACGGGAAGTGCGCGCCTGTCAGCTCCTGAAAAGCAGCAATGTCGGCATTACAAGAATTGATCTTCCATGGTGCAGTCGAGCGGTTGTAAACATTCCACGTTGCGATGGTTAATTCTGCTGTGTTACCGCTAGCAGACATGGCGGGAAGTCCTTGATTGGCAAGGCAAGGGGCTGCAGAGCGCGCCGCGGCCCGAGCAATTCGGCGAGAGGGGCTTGGAGGCTATGTCAGAGACGCAGTCTAGCCATCGGCCGAAGCGTCTGTCGGACCACTATCGGGCCTTTTGGCATCAATCGCCATACAAGATGGCCGGCTTGGCCTTTCTGCTGGGCCTTCTCCCCTTCGTGATGGTCGCTGC
Source organism: Kiloniellales bacterium (assembly GCA_040219175.1). Classification (GTDB taxonomy): domain Bacteria; phylum Pseudomonadota; class Alphaproteobacteria; order Kiloniellales; family JACOMY01; genus JACOMY01. Next base: position 24,278 of record JAVJSY010000080.1, on the reverse strand, counting down.
CGGCGGCCTGGGCGGGCTGAACTTCCAGGGCATCATGGATTCCTCGCTGCTGGTCCGCCAGGACAGCAACGTCAAGATCACCGAGGTCGCGCGGTTTCGCGAGCGGACCAACGACGCCCGCGAGAATGCCGTGATGCGAGAGCCGGTGGTGCAGCTTTCCGATGGCGTCTATCTGGTCGATACCGGCCGCTTGCGACAGGGCAGTGGGCAGGCCAGCGATGGAACCCTCTCGCTGGGCCGGCAGGAAGCGGCCGGCCAGACCTGCCTGACCAATCCCTTTCCGGCGAGCTGCCAGGTCTTCTACATCAAGAACGTCGGCTTCATGGCGGCGCTGAACTGGTCGGTCCAGTTCTTGCTGCTGTTTCCGGTGTCGATCTTCTTTGCCTTCCGCATACCGCAGCTCTTCTCCGAGGCGGTGCGGCGCATGCACGAAAAGGGCATGCTGAAGCAGCGCAACGGCGGGCAGGAGCCGATCGCGCTGGAGGGCGATGTCGTCCACTTCATTCGCGACAAGATCTGGCGGCGCGCACTTGGCTGCGGGCTGGTCCTCATGGCCGGGATCGTGCTGGTGATGTGGTACGATTGGGATGCCGTGGTCAACACGCCGCTCGACTGCCATCAGCAGGGCTGGCCGGCGACGCAGAGCTGCCAGTCTGCCGACCTGGCGCCCTTCGAGGACAGCCGCGAGAACGAGCTGGACTGGTCGATCTCGGCGATCTTTCCCTCGGTCTATCAGCGCCACTATGGAGAGGTCGTCGATGGCGAAGCCAAGACCGTTCTCTCGCTGCTTTATGCCTTTGGCTGCACGGCCGAGAAACGCGAGGATCTGAAGGGGATCTTCGACTTTCCGATCGACGACGCGACCTGTCTTAAGAGCGATTACCGGCAGCACTATCGCTACGCCGGCGTGTTGGAGAATTCGCTCTTCTCCGGCTATGTCTATCTGGTCGCGACGATCCTCTCTGCACTGGTCCTCATGTTCTATGGCTATCTCTTCTGCTTTGCCTGGACGATAGAGGAGGTGAGCCGCAGGAAGTATCCCTTGATGGTCGTCCCCAACCTGCGTTCGAACGACCTGCGTCGCGGATTTGAACTGCTGTGGCCACCGGTGCGCGCGGTCATTATTGCGACCTTCGTCGGCTATGCCGTGCTCTATCTGATGCGCATCCAGAATCTCTTCCTACGCGCGCAGGACTACCGCGACATCTTCGATTTCATGGCGCGCGACCTGCTGTCCCCGATGCGCGATATCACCCTGGTCGTCGGCAAGTTTCTGGGCGGGGACGAGGTCGGATCGCTGTCCGGTCAGATCAGCTCTACGCCGGAGACGCTGGAGCGCATCCTGGACCCCGGCCTGAACGACACCCAGGCCTACTTTTCGGTGGTGCTTTTCGCCTTCGTGACGGTGATCGTCAGCATTCTGCTGGTCATCGCCCTGCATGACGTCGCCAGCCGGGCCAAGCAGGATGTGATCGACGACCACGAAGAGGCGGAAGACCTGGAGAACTTCGTCGCCCATCATGACGTCGACAAGACGGTGCAGTCACAGAGCAACGAGAAGAAGGCGCTCTGGATCCTCAGCCGGGTCTCGGACATGCGGACCTGGCCGCTGGACTGGCCCAGCCTGAACAGGGCGCTGAAGCTGCTTCTGACCGGAATCCTCTTCCTGATCTTCTATCGCGCCATGCTGATCTGGATCGGTATCTTCATCTATGCCATCGTCTCGGGCCGGGCGGCGAAGAAAGGTGGTTCTTCATGATCCGGCTGTTCTCGATGCTTCTCTTGGCGGTGAGCCTCTTCGCGGTGGTGCCAAACGGACAAGCGCGGGCAGAGACGGTCACTCTGGTCGGGACCAGCTGCCAGATCGGCGATGCCGCTTTCGACGATGAGACCCACAGCCTCTGGTACGACCGCTTCTGGACCGGCAGCTGCAGCGGCCTCTGGTTCAGTGGCTGCTGGCCCGGCGACTCCTGGCCGGACCTGATCGAGGACCTGGCGGACAAGCATGGCCGGGACGAGGTCGGCGCTCTGGCGCCGCGGCTGTGCGCGCTGGGGCAGTCGATGGGCCATGAGTGGGCACGCGACAATGATATCCGCCGCATCTCCACCGAGGATCTTGAGCGTTGGTACAACGATCTGCGCCAAACCGGAGACGTCGATGCAGCGCTCACCCATTACGAGGCGCTGGTCGACGCGCGCTTAGAGTAGATTTCTCCCGCTGGCAGTTGCTGGCGCTCGGTTCTAGACTGGACCTTGACAGGAAACAGAAGGAAGGCGGCAGATGCAGCAGCAACGGGATCCGGCAATCGCGACACTCCAGCTTGAGAACGAGCGGGTGCGCGTGACGCAGTATCGCTTTCCGCCGGGCAGCGAGACCGGCCATCATGTGCACGAATACGACTATGTCGTGGTGCCGATCATCGGCGGCCAGCTGACCATGACCGACGATGACGGCAAGGCCTCGCACGCCGAAATCAAGTTCGGTGTCAGCTACAACCGCGCCGCCGGTGTCTCGCACAATGTGATCAACGAGACCGACGCCGAAATCGCCTTTGTCGAAGTCGAGCTGAAATCTTAGCGATGCGCTCCGGCGCGTAGCAGGGTTACCCAAAAGGGCTTTGGTCAAGCACTGCCCTGCTGCTAACCGGGGTGGATGGACGCGCCTAGACCAGACCTAAGCGGACAAGAGACCGGGGCCGTTGGCCGCCCTGGCCCTTGGCTGGTGCCTGCCGTCCTGGTCGCTTGTACCGGCGTCTCGATTCTCTCGACCGATCTCTATCTGCCCAGCCTGCCGCACCTGCCGGAGTTGCTGCACACCGACACGACGACGGTGCAGCTGACCTTGAGTCTGAACATCGCGGCCTATTCCGTGGCGCAGCTGCTGCACGGTCCGCTTTCCGACCGCTTCGGTCGGCGCTTCCTGTTGATCGCCGGCATGATCGGCTTCTTCGTCGCCACCTTGGTCTGCGGTCTGGCTGCCGACATCGACACCTTGATTGCGGGGCGGATCGGGCAGGGGCTGACCGCCAGTGTCGGCTCGGTCGTCATCGTGCTGATCATCCGCGACCTCTACCACGGTAGCAAGGCAATGCAGGTGATGGCCGCCTATGGTGTCGCCTTGGGTTTGGTTCCTGCGGTCGGCCCACTGATCGGCGGTTTTGTCTTCGTGAACCTGGGCTGGCAGGCCAATTTCCTGTTGCTCGCAGGGGCCATCGTCATCGTCTTCTGTCTGGTGCTCCGCTTCGTGCCGGAGACGGGGGATCGCAACCCGCATGCGCTTCGACCGAGGGCGATGCTGTCCGCTTACGCCCAACTGCTGCGCAACCGCGGATATCTGCGCTACTACCTGCCACTCACCTTCAGCTTCGGCGCCCTCTTTGCGTTCCTGACCGAAGGGCCGTTCCTGGTCATCCAGCGCTTTGGCGTGGCGACCGAGGCCTATGGCCTCTACCACGCCATCATCGTCGTCGCCTACATGGCGGGCTCGCTCGCCGTCGGGCGGCTGGCCGGTCGTGTCCAGCCGGCCGATTTCGTGCGCCTCTCCATGTCGAGCGGAGCGGGCGGCGCCTTTCTGCTCTTGCTGCCGGTGCTTCTGGGCTACGAGAGCCTTTGGCTCATCATGAGCGGTATGGCGCTCTATGCCCTGTCCCTGGGCTTCATTCTGGCCAGCGGGCCCATGTGCATGCTGGCAGCGGTCGAGGATGGCCCAAAGGGCTCGGCCTCGGCCCTGGCAGGCGCCTCACAGATGGCCGCCGGCAGCCTAGCCGGCTTCATCGTCGCCTTCACCCACGACGGCTCGGCGTTGCCGATGACGGCGACGATCGCCGGCTTTTTGGTGCTGGCGGTTGGCGGCTATCGCCTCTGCCGGCCCGATCAGCCGGTCGCGATGTAGTCCCGCAGGGCGGCTGCTTCATGTTCGCTCTGCGCGATCCGCTCTTTCACCAGATCGCCGATGGAGACGATACCCAGCAATTTGCCCCGCTCGACGACAGGCACATGGCGAATCCGCTTGTCGGTCATGGTGCCCATGACAGAGGCGATGCTGTCCTCGCTGGTGCAGGTTATGACCTTCTCGGTCATGAGTTCGGAGACGGGACCGGTCAGGGCCCCGGCGCCCATGGTGCCTATGGCACGCACGATGTCGCGCTCGCTCAGGACACCGGCAATGGCCTCGCCGTCGAGCACCAGGATCGCACCGATCTTGTGCTCAGCGAGAATCTCCGCCGCCTTCTGAACCTTGTCACTCGGCGAAACGGCAATGACATCGCTGCCCTTGCCGCTCAAAATCCGTGCTACGGTCATGCTGCGTCCTTCTCCTTTCCGACCCACTCTAACGGATCGGCTCAACTGCGAGAGACATCGCCAGCCGATCCGAGTTTGTCGGGCCGTCACATTGGTCTAGGCCTCCAGAGAGGAAGTATGCGCTTGGCCTGCCTGCCTCGCAAGGCCGTGATCGGTCTCGAAGTCCTTTACAAATAGGGTCTGTAAGGGACCGCTGTGCTGTGGAACACTGACCGCCATGGTTGGGTTGAGAGGCATCGGCGACACGAGGCGACCGCGTTGCTGCGGGCTCCTGGTCGGGCTCCTGGTCGGGCTCCTGGTTGGGTTCCTGGCGCTAACAATTGCGCCCTTTGGTGCCCTGGCCCAGGATGCGCAGTGGTCTTGGTTCACCTGGAACAATGCAACCGGAGACTGGGGCGGGGTGCGCCAAGATCTGATTGAAGCAGGCATCACGCCCTCGCTGAGCTACGGGACCGATTTCCTGGCCAATCCGATCGGCGGTCAGGAACAGGGATCGGCCTACTCCGCCGGCCTCTATGCCTCTTTGAATGTCGATCTGCAGACCCTCGTCGGTCTTAAGGGCACCAGCCTCTTCATGTCCGGGATTTGGGACCAGGGGCGCGATCTCTCGGGCGATTCGATCGGCAACTTCTTCGACGTGTCGAACACTTTTAACGGCAGGTCGCTGCGCGCCGCCCAGATCTATCTGCGCCAGCAACTCTGGGACGGTGATGTCGACTTTGCGGTCGGCCGTCTGTCAGCGGGCGACGACTTCGCGGCCTCGGACCTCTATGCCTATTACGTGAGCGCTGCGATCAACTCCAATCCGCAGAGCCTCGAGTCCAATACCCAAAGCTTTACGATCGCACCGCTCGTGCAGTGGGGCGCCCGGGTTTCGGTAACGCCCGCCCAAGATAGCCACATCACGATCGGCTCCTACCTTGCCAACCCTGATGCGGACGACGAGGACGGCGACGGACTGGATTTCACTTTCGACCCGTCTGACGGCGTCCTCGCCGTTGCCGAGTACGGCCATGAGAACCCGCTGGAGGGCCTCCTGACGGCCTTGCCAGGAGCGATCCGCATTGGCGGCTACTACGACTTCGCCGACTTTCCGAAACTTGATGATCCCTCGATCGAAGAGAGTGGAAGCTTCGGCTTCTATCTCGGCGGCGAACAGATGGTCTACCGCGAAGATGCAAGTGCGACGCAAGGCCTGACGGCATGGGCGGCCTTCACCTTCGCGCCGCAAGAGGACATCAACGCAGTCCCCTTTGCTGCCTACGGCGGTGCTCTCTACCGGGGGCTGCTGCCCAAACGCCCGAGCGATGTCACGGCCTTGGGCCTCTACTACGCCGATTTCAGCGAGCGCCTGGTCGATCAGAGTTACGAGTTCGTCGTGGAAGCCAATCACCGTTTTCAGTTGGCACCCTGGCTCTACATCACGCCTGACATGCAGTATGTCGTGAACCCGAACGGCGGCGGTATTCCCAACGCGCTCGTGGTCGGTGCGGAACTCGGCATTGACTTCTGACGAAGGTCAGTCGAGTGCGGCCTTCACCAGGAAGTCGCCGGCTTCCATGATGTCGGCGACGATGGCCTCGCGCGCCTTGGCGCCATCGCGCTCTCTAAGCGCTCTCAGCGCGGCCTGGTGCGCGTCGTCGAGGGCAAGGACCAAGGTGAAGTCGCGGAACAACAGGTTCAGAGTCGGGCCGATCCTGAGCCAGAGGCCGTGGATGATCCGTAGCAGAGTTTCCGATCCGGCAGCCCGGTAGATGGTGAAGTGGAAGGATTCGTTGGCCGCCAGATAGGCCTTTGCGTCCTGCCGCTCGATCGCCTTCAGCATCTTGGCGTTGGCGCGCTCCAGCTTCTGCAGGTCGCCGCGCTGAATGTGCTTGGCGGCCTCTTCGGCGGCCATGCCCTCCAGCGCTGCGCGCACGCGCCTCAGATCTTCGATCGTCTCGGTGGTGATGACCGGAACCCGATAGAAGCGATTGGGCTCTGTGGCCAGCGCACCGGCGGCCGCGAGGCGTTGCAGTGCCTCGCGGACCGGTGTTGGGCTTACCCCGAAGGCGTCGGCCAGCCCGCGCACGGTGAGGGACTGGCCGGGGTCGAAACGCCCCATCATCAGGGCTTCACACAGGCTGTCGTACACCCTGGTCCGCAGTGTCTCGCGGCTGACCTGGAACGCCGGGGCGTCGAGTGCCGTCGACATGGCCGAGGCCACGGCCGCAGAACGGCCGGAGGGTTTGGAGACAGCCATCGCGGGTTATGCGGCCAGGAGCACTCCCTCCCTTACCAACTCGTCCTGAACCTCGCGGACAGCCGCATCCAGGCGCTCGATGCAGGCGTCGACCTGATCGCGGGTGATGATCAGCGGCGGCGAGAAGGCCAGCGCATCGCTGTTCGGCAATGCCCGGGTGATCAGGCCATGATCCAGGCACTTGTTGGCGATACGCACGGCGACCTTGTTGCTGGGGTCGAAGGCCGTCTTCTTGGCCTTGTCCTGCACGAATTCGACGGCGGCGATAAGGCCGACGCCACGCACCTCGCCGACCTGGGCGTGATCGCCGAAGGCCGCATGCAATCGCTCTTGCATGTAGGCGCCGACCGCAGCCGAATTCCCGACCAGATTCTCGTTCTCCAGGATGTCCAGATTGACCATGGCAGCAGCGCAGGAGACCGGGTGGGCAGAGTAGGTGTAGCCATGGCCGAAGACACCGTATTCACCGGAGCGCTCGACCAGGACATCCCACACTTTATCGCCGACCAGGCAGGCCGACAGCGGCATGTAACCCGAGGTGATGCCCTTGGCGATCGAGACCATGTCGGGCTCGATGCCGAAAGTCTCGGAGCCGAACATCTTGCCGGTCCGCCCGAAGCCGCAGATGACCTCGTCTGCGATCATCAGGACGTCGTATTTCTTGAGGACGGTCTGGATCTCCTGGAAGTAATTCTCCGGCGGGACGATGACGCCGCCGGCGCCCATCACCGGCTCTGCGATGAAGGCGGCCACGGTCTCCGGCCCCTCGTTCAGGATCATTTCTTCCAGCGCGTTGGCCAGGTGGCGGGAGAACTCGGGCTCGCTCATCCCCTCCGGCTTGTTCCAGTAGGAATGCGGCGATTCCGTATGCAGGATTCCGTCGATCGGCAGATTGAAAGCCTTATGCAGCAGCGGCAGGCCGGTCAGGCTGGCCGTTGCGACGGTAACGCCGTGATAGGCGCGCTGGCGCGAGATGATCTTGCGCTTTTCCGGCCGGCCCAGAAGGTTGTTGTAGTACCAGACCAGCTTGATCTGGGTGTCGTTGGCATCCGAGCCCGAGCAGCCGAAGAAGACGCGCGCCATCTTGCCCGGCGCCATCTGTTTGACCCGGTCGGCGACCAGCACCGGTGTCTCCGTGCCCATCGAAGCAAAGGCGTGATAGTAGGGCAACTGCTCCAGCTGCTTCTTCACAGCCACGGCAATTTCGGGGCGACCATAGCCGATGTTGACGCACCAGAGGCCAGCCAGCGCATCGATGTACTCGCGCCCGCTGACGTCTTTCAGGTAGACGCCCTGGCCTTCGGTCATGATTTTCGGACCGGTCTCCATGTGTTGCGCGAGAGCGGTGTAGGGGTGGAAGAGACTCTCTTTATCCATCTCTTCCAGGGTGAGGTTGTGTCTTGCAGTTATGGTCACGCCTAGGTCCTTCTCTGAAAGTCAGCGATCTTGCCACCCGCACTCCGCTGAGGACAAGGGGTTGGGGAGCAATGCGAAAGCAGCTTGACTGAGATATGTGATACCATTCATTCTGCCGTCCGGCCAAGGGGGCATTTGTTGCTCTGCGTGCCGGTCGAAACCGGACCCGGAACGTTTGCCTGGTTAGGGATGCGTGTGAGGGAGCGGTGGCCGAAAGGCGGGGCGTGCCTTCTTCGACGCTTGTGGGTAGGTCCTCCAAGCTGATGCAATTATCGGGGAGCAAAAAGATGAAAATTCTGTCAAAAAGTTTCGCCTTGGCCTGTGTGGCCTCTATAGGACTGGCGGCCGGTGCGGCCGCAGATGATGCTGCCAAATGGTGGCCGATTAAGGTCTACAACGCCTCCAGCGGCAGCAACGTGGAAATGGACTATTCGCCCCTGGAGAAGGCAGAGAAGCCTTGGAACCTCTGCGTCCTATTCCCGCACATGAAGGACAGCTTCTGGGTGGCAGTGGCCTACGGTATCGTGGAAGAGGCCAAACGCATGGGGGTGAACATGACCCTCTATGAGGCGGGCGGATACGTAAACTTGCCGCGGCAGCTCTCGCAGTTTGATGACTGCATGGCCGCTGACTTCGACGCCATCATCGTCGGCGCGATCTCCGAGGCTGGTCTTGCGCAGAAGTTCCAGGAGGCTCTGGACAAGGGTATCCCGGTGATCTCGACGGTGAACCCGGTCGCCAATGCGCCGACCACTGCGAAGATGTATGTCGAGTTCGACAAGATGGGCTATCAGACCGCCCGCTATCTGAAAGAGTTCGTCGGCGGCGAGAAGGCCGCGGCCGTGACCTTCCCAGGTCCTGCGGGTTCCGGCTGGGCGGAGGCCTTCAACGACGGCTTCAAGCAGGAACTTGAGGGCTCCAACATCACGGTTCTGGACGAGAAGTTCGGTGATTCTGGTGTGGCAGTGCAGCTTCAGCTCATTCAGGATGCGCTGCAGGCCTACCCCGAGATGGATGTGATCTGGGGCACTGCGCCGACGGCCGAGGCAGCAATCGGCGCTGTTGCCGAGATCGGCCGCGAGGGCGAGATCTTGATCATGTCTTCCTACGAGAACCAGGCAATGCTGGACGCCATGAACCGCGACGAGATTCTGGGCTTTGCCACCCAGTATCCGGTGCTTGAGGGACGTGTTGCCATCGACATGGCCGTGCGTGCTTTGGAGGGCAAGAAGAACGTCGCCTTCGTGAAGCCGATACCGGACATGATCTCCAAGTCCACCGCTGACAGCATCGACATGAGCCTGGTGCTGGCACCGGCGACCTGGACCCCGGTTTATTCGGTCGAGCAGTAGCCCCCTGGTCGAGCAGTAGCCCCCTGTCCGGGGAGCGCGTGCTTGCGGGCGCGTGCTCCCCGTCCTTTTCCCACTCCTTATCCCCGCCGGCGCCTTCCGGAGTGCTCGACCGGCGAAGCCGCGTTGGATACGGAAGGGATTGCGCAAACGGTTTTGAAAGGCCGTCACCGCCGAGCCGTGCGGTCGCGCATTTTGGGGCCTTCTGGCTCACCCGACCGAGTTCCGCCGCGGCAACAAGGTCCTTCAGATGACGCAAGCCGAAGGACAGGGGCGCTCTGGTTCCAAACTGGGACGGCCACCTGGACAGCGATTGTGAGGGTGGGTCGCTCGCGGAACATCTGCGCCTTGGCTTTGCATGCCCCGATGGGCTCTCACAGATGGTTGATTGCGGTCTTGGCGACGGGAATCTAGGCGGCGTGTTCGGACTGTCGCGTTCCTGCAAAAGGAACTAGAGGGTGTCAGCCAGGAAAATCCTGCTTCTCTGAGGTGTGAGCTTCGGGGCAATGTAGGCTCTACTCAAACCGGGACGGAAGCGGGGGCAGTCCGACGGACAGTTCCAGCTTCGCAACAGAGGAACGAACAAGCGACGGCATGGGCGAGAATGTGCATCAGAGTGCTAAAGGGCTGAGTGAGCCTGGCCGCGGAGAGGAGGCCGCGCCGCTCTTGCGGTTGCGCGGAGTCTCCAAACGCTTCCCCGGCGTCCTGGCTCTCGACCGGGTGGATTTTGACCTGCTTGCGGGCGAGGTGCATGTCCTCTTCGGCGAAAACGGGGCGGGGAAGTCGACCCTGATCAACGTGATTGCCGGCACCTACGGACCTGATGGCGGGCGCTACGACTTCAAGAGCCAAGAGCAGCGTCATCTGACGCCGCACAAGGCCCGGCTGATGGGCATCTCACCGGTCTTCCAGGAGTTCTCTCTGGTTCCCGATCTGACGATCGAAGAGAACCTCTTTCTGGGACGCGAACGGCGGCGTTTCGGCTTTCTTAAGACAGCGGCTATGCGCAAGCGTGCCCAGGAAGTCGTCGCCGAGCTCGGCTTCGACCTGGATCCCAAGGCCAAGGTGCGCAGCCTGTCGCGGGCCCACCAGCAGATGGCGGAGATCGCCAAGGCCTTGATGGCCGACCTGCAGGTGCTGATTTTGGATGAGCCGACGGCCTCTCTGACCGAGAACGAGACCTATCGCCTCTTCGAGTTGATCGACAAGCTGAGAGACCAGGGCGTGGGCATTATCTATGTCTCCCACCGGATGCGCGAGATCAGAGAGCTGGCTGACCGCATCACCGTGCTGCGCGACGGTCGCCTGATCAAGACCCTGAGCGCGACGGGCGTCACCGAGACCGAGCTGGTCGAGCTGATGACCGGCCGCAAGATCGAGGTGCTCTTCCCGCAGATCGCACACGACCCCGGCCGAACCCTGGTCGAGGTCAAGGGGCTCACCACCGTCGGCCATGCCGTCGAGGGGGTGGACTTCCATGCCCGCGCAGGCGAGGTGACGGGTGTGGCGGGCTTGGTCGGTTGCGGGAAGTCAGAGCTGATCCGGGCAATCTACGGACTGGAGAAGGTCGAGTCCGGTACGATTACCATCGGCGGTGAAGCCTATTCACACCCCAAACCCGGTGCCAGCCTGGCTCGTGGGCTCTGCTACTTCCCCTCCGACCGCGTGCTCGAAGGCCTGGCGCTCAGCCGGCCGGTGCGTGAGAACGCCTCCATGGCCGCCTTGAACCTAGCGCAGTTCGCGCGCCGCAAGATCTTGCAACGCGCCAACGAGAAGCGGGTGATCGAAGAGATCGTCAACAAGCTACGCTTGCGGCCACCGAACATCGAGCGGGTCGTCGCCAATCTCTCAGGTGGCAATCGCCAGAAGGTCATGCTGGCGCGCGGTCTGACGCGCGAGACCAAGGTCTTCCTCTTTGACGAACCCACCGTGGGGATCGATGTCGGCGCCAAGGTCGAGGTCTATGAGCTTATGAAGCAACTGGTCGAGGCGGGGGCCGCCATCGTCCTGGTCTCCTCGGAGTTGCCCGAGGTGCTGCACCTCTCGAACCGCGTCTATGTCATGCACCGCGCGCACATGGTCGCCGAACTGGTCGGCGAGGAGATTGCCGAACAGAACGTGCTAGCCAGCTTCTTCGAAGGCGACCAGAGAATGGCGGCCAAAATGACCGGCGACAGCGTGGCTGGCGAGCAGAGGTCACGCGCATGAGTGACCACAGTCTCCCGGCCGGTTCCCTCTCCATCTCCGAGCGGCTCTCGCGTGGGCTGCTGGCGGTCGGCCTGCTGCCGATCCTGCTGGTTCTGATCGTGGCGATCCTTTCGCTGCTTGAGCCGCGCTTTACCGGCCTCTTCAACATCCTGAATATCCTTAGAACCACCTCATTCCTGGCGATCATCGCTTGTGGGCAGATGCTGGTACTGACGACCGGCGGCTTCGATCTCTCGGTCGGGGCGCTGGTGGCTCTGACCTCGACGGTCATGGCCAAGACCATGGCGGTCTTGATGGTGGTCATGCCCGAGGATGTGAGCCTGGTGATCGTCCTGGGGGTGATGGCTGGGCTGGGCTGCGGGCTCTTCATCGGACTGATCAACGGGCTGTGCGTTGCTTTCCTGAAGATTTCGCCCTTCATGGTGACCCTGGGCACGCTGTGGATTGCCACCGGCATAGGCCTGCTTCTGACCAACGGTATTCCCGTCTACGGTATGCCGGACGCGTTCGTGAAAGGTTTCGGGCGGGCGCTTTGGTTCCCCGGCTTCTTTGGCGAGCGCGGTCTGCCGGCCACCTTCTACGTCGCCATCCTGATCGTGGTGCTGGTCTGGGTGGTGCAGCGGCGGACCCTGCTCGGACGCTACATCTACGCCATTGGCGGCAATCAACAGGCCGCCATGGTCTCCGGTGTCTCAACCTCGTTCTACCTGATCCTGACCTACGTTCTCTGCTCGCTCCTGGCCTCGACCAGCGGCATCCTGGCGACTGCGCGTTTGGGCTCCGGCCAAGCGACCATGGGCGGCGACCTGCTGATGCTTCAGTCGATCGCGGCCGCCGTGATCGGCGGCGTATCCTTGCGCGGCGGTGTCGGTCGGGTCGAGATGGTGGCGCTCAGTGCCCTCTTCCTCTCGATCCTCACCAACGCCATGAACCTGGTCAAGATCGACAGCAAGATGCAGGTGGTGGTCCTGGGCGTCGTCCTCATTGCGGCAGTGGCACTGGACGAGTTCGGTAAGCGGAGACAGCAGCGTGACTGAAGTAACGGACCCCAGCAGCGGCCGGCAGACACGGCAGGTCGTCTTCGCCCAGCTGCTGCTGCCGCTGGCGCTGGTCATCATGTTCTTGGGCTTTGCCGTGGTCGAGCCCAAAGTGATCTCCTGGGCCAACATCAACAACATCCTGACCCAGGGGAGCTATCTCTTCATATTTTCCTGTGCGCAGATGGTGGTGATCATCACCCGCGGTTTCGATCTCTCGATCGGCACCAACGTTTCCGCCGTCAGCGTGCTGATCGCCTTGGTGATGACCGGCATTGTGGGGCCCGAGGGCGAGGCGATGTTCTGGGCGGTGTCCCTGGGCGTTCTGACCGGCCTTGCCTTTGGCGCCTTGGTCGGCGCCTTCAACGGCACGGTGATTTCCTGGCTTAGGGTCAATCCCTTCGTCACGACCCTGGGTAGCCTCAACATCTGTCTCGGCGTGGCCTCCATGGCCTCGGACGGGCGCCCGGTCTTCAACGTGCCGCGTCCGTTCAGCGAGATCGCCTATTCCGGCAGTATCCTGGGCGTTGACCTGCCAATCCTCTATGCCGTCGCCGTCGGGCTCGGCATGTTCTTGCTGCTGCGGCACACTGTGCTGGGCCGCGCATTCTACATTCTGGGCTCGAACCCGCGCGCGGCCGAGGTTGCCGGGCTGCCTGTCCGGCGCTACCTCACCCTGGCGTATGTGATTTGCGGCATTCTGGCGGCGGTCGGTGCCCTGCTCTTGACCGCCCGCACCGGCTCCGGCGAGCCCAATCTGGGCGGTGGGCTCAGGCTGGTCGGCGAGTCCATCGCAGCGGCGGTCATCGGCGGCGTCTCGCTGCGCGGCGGCGTCGGCGGCGTCCAGTCGGTGATCGTCGGCGCACTCTTCATCACCGTCTTGTCCAACGGCATGAACCTGGTCAAGGTGGATGGCTACATCCAGATGATCGTCCTGGGCTCTGTCCTGGTGGCCGCCATCGTGCTGGACAGGATCAGAACCACGCGCCTCTGACGATTGAGTGTGCCACTACTTAGGGAGAGGAACCATGGCAATCAGCATCAACTGCGATATGGGCGAGGGCTTCGGCCTCTATAGGATGGGCGACGACGAGGCAATCATGCCTTTGATCACGGTCGCCAACGTGGCCTGCGGCTTTCATGCCTCCGACTTCAATCACATGCGCAACACCGTCAAGCTGGCCAAGCAGCACGGCGTGAAGGTCGGCGCGCACCCCTCGCTGCCGGACCTGCAGGGCTTCGGCCGGCGCGAGATGAAGATCGGCCGCGAGGAGCTGGCCAACTGTCTGATCTACCAGATCGGCGCGCTGAAAGGCTTTCTGGAGGCCGAGGGCATGAGCCTGCATCACATCAAGCCGCATGGCTCGCTCTACGGCATGGCAGCCCGACAAGAGGCGACGGCGCATGCGATCTGCGATGCCGCCGACGTCTTCAAGGTGCCGCTCTTCGGCATGGCCGGCACCCTGCACGAGACGATTTATCCTGAGCGTGGCCATGCCTTCGTGCCGGAGTACTACGCCGACCTCGACTACAACGACGAGGGCTGGATCGTGATCACCCGCGAGCATGAAGCGGTGGAGCCGGGCGCGACGGCGGCACGCTGCAAGCGGGCGGTGACCGAGGGCAAGACCACGGCGATCTCGGGTAAGGACGTCGACGTGCGCGGCGAGAGCGTGTGCGTTCATTCCGACACGCCGAATGCCGTCGAGGTTGCTCAGGCGATCAAGCAGGCCTTGAGCCCGCTCATGGCGCAAGCCGCCGAGTAGGTAGGCCGAAAGAACCGCGTCCGAAAGGGAAGAGCAATGGGTAAGAGCTGGATCGGTGCCCCTGTCCGCCGCAAGGAAGACAAACGCTTTCTCACCGGACGCGGCCGCTACCTCGACGACATCCGCCTGCCGGGTATGCTGGAAGGCGCCGTGCTGCGTTCACCCCATGCCCATGCGCAGGTGCGTTCGATCGACACCGCGATGGCGCGTTCGCTTCCTGGCGTGCGCCTGATCCTGACCGCAGCCGACCTGGAGGCGGCCGAGGTCGGCGGACTGCCCTGCGGCTGGATGGTGCACTTCGAGGACGGGCGCGAGATGATCCAGCCGGGCCATCCCGTGCTGTGCAAAGACGTCGTGCGCCATGTCGGCGATCCCTTGGCCTTCGTGGTGGCCGATAGCAAGGCGATCGCCCTGGATGCGCTGGAGGCAATCGAGGTCGATTACGCACCGCTGGCAAGCATCACGGACCTCGCCGACAGTGTCGCATCGGAGGCCGCCCAGGTCTGGGAGCAGGCGCCGGGCAACCTCTGTTTCGACTGGAACAAGGGCGATGCCGCGGCGGTGGAGGCGGCCTTTGCCGAGGCCCACCACGTCACCAAGCTGAGCCTGGTCAACAACCGCGTGCATGCCGCGCCGATGGAGACGCGCGGCACCATCGGCGACGTCGATCCGGCCAGCGAGCGGGTGACGCTCTATACCTCGAACCAGAACCCGCACATCATCCGGGTTCTGCTGTCGATCGCCACCCTGAAAATTCCCGAGGAGCAGATCCGCGTCGTCTCGCCCGACGTCGGCGGCGGCTTCGGCATGAAGATCTACCACTATGCCGAAGAGGTGCTGGTGGTGATGGCAGCGCAACGCCTGGGGCGCCCGGTGAAATGGGTGGCCGAGCGCTCCGAGAGCTTCCTCTGCGATACCCACGCGAGAGACCATGTGACAGAGGCCGCAGTCGCGCTGGACGGCGAGGGTATGGTCACCGGGCTCAAGGTCGACACCATCGCCAACATGGGCGCCTACCTCTCGACCTTCGCGCCGGCGATCCCGACCTTCTTCTACGCCAATCCCATGCCGGGGCCCTACAAGACCCGCGCGGTGCACTGCCGCGTGCGGGGTGTCTTCACCAATTCCATGCCGGTCGATGCCTATCGCGGCGCCGGGCGCCCGGAGGCGACCTATGTGCTGGAGCGCCTGATGGACCGGGCGGCCTGGGAGATGGGGATCGACCGGGTCGAGATGCGTCGGCGCAACTTCATCCCGACCGAGGCCTTCCCTTATGAATCGCCGCTGCTGTGGACCTACGACGTCGGCGACTTTCACAGCCTCATGGACAAGGCCATGGAGATCGCCGACTACGCCGGCTTCGAGGCGCGGCGGCAGGAGGCCAAGGGGCGCGGCCGCCTGCGCGGCTTCGGCTTTGCCTTCTATCTGGAGGCCTGCGGAATGGGCCCCTCGAAGATCCTGAACCAGGAGGGCGGCGGTGCCGGGCAGTTCGAGGTGGCGCAGGTGCGCATCAACCCCACCGGCTCGGTCACCGTGCTGACCGGCAGCCACACCCATGGCCAGGGGCACGAGACGGTCTACGCGCAGCTCGTCGCCGACAGCCTGGGCGTCGAGATGGACCGTGTGCAGATCGTCCACGGCGACACCGACCGCGTGCCCTACGGCATCGGCACCTATGGCTCGCGCTCGCTTGCGGTCGGCGGCTCGGCCTTGAAGCTCTCGCTCGACAAGGTGGTGGAGAAGGGCAAGACCATCGCCGCCCACCTGATGGAGGCTGCGGTCGCCGACGTCGTCTTCGAAGCGGGGCAATTCAAGGTCGAGGGCACCGACCTCTCGGTCGACTTCATGGCTGTGGTCGCTGCGGCCTACAATCCGCACGACTTTCCCCTGGACAAGCTGGAGCCCGGCCTGGACGAGACCAGCTACTTCGAGCCGCCCGACTTTACCTTCCCCTTCGGCTGCCACTTCGCCGAGGTCGAGGTCGATCCGGAAACCGGGCGCACGCAGGTCTGCAGCCTGATGGCCATCGACGATTTCGGCATCCAGGTCAATCCGCTGATCGTGGCAGGGCAGATCCAGGGCGGCTTGGCCCAGGGCGTCGGCCAGGCTTTGCTGGAGCACTGTCGTTTCGATCCCGAGAGCGGCCAGCTCTTGAGCGGCTCCTTCATGGATTACTGTATGCCGCGCGCCGACGACCTGCCGGGCATGACGATCGACTCGCTGGAATCGCCCTGCCGCAACAATCCTCTCGGCGTTAAGGGCTGCGGCGAGGCCGGGGCGATTGCCGGGCCGGCCGCTGTCACCAGCGGCGTCCTGGATGCGCTGCGGCCGCTGGGCGTGACGGACCTGGATATGCCGCTGACGCCAGAGGTGCTGTGGCGCGCCTGCCAGACGTCTGGTCGTTAGAGCCCGTCGCGAACCTGCTTACATCCTGCACTGACTAATCGAGGCCTTGGGCAAGGAGAGTGGCGTGCGGCGATGCCGGGCGCCAACACGCCTAACGCTTGCGGCTCCGGCAGCGATGCAAGGCACAGGCAGTTTCCGGACAGCCTCTAACGCTGCGGCGGGGGATGGGTCGTGGATTTGCTCGCAGCGAGACCCTGGAGATTGATCTGGATGGCGATGGCAACAGCGATGCCAGGTTGCAGATGATCGGCCTCAGCGCCGCCAATCGCCTGACAACGATGGATTTTGTCTGGTTGTAGGCAGTCGTTCGACGGCAATTCCTTGGCCGGCGTTGGACAGTGGTAGCCGGATCCTCTACCATCGGGCCTTGACTGAAGAAAGGCAAAAGTGCGGCGGTCACCCTGAGGCGGAGTAAGGCGCATGACAACGATTACGGGCACCAACGGTGCTGACACACTCACCGGAACGGACCAGGTCGACACGCTTTTCGGATTGGCGGGCAACGACACGCTCTTGGGCCTGAGCGAGAGAGACTTCCTCTTTGGCGGCGATGGCGCGGATCGGCTCTACGGCGGATCCGGCGAGGACTTTTTCCTCTACGGTGGTTCTGGGAGCGATCGCATTTACGGGGGTGGCGCCTACGACCGTTCGATCAACGGCGACAGTGGAAACGACTTCGTTTTCGGCGGCGCAGGTAAGGATATCCATATCTTCGGTGCGGTGGGAAACGACCGCCTTTATGGCGATGAGGATGCGGATTTTTCCCTACATGGCGACGATGGGGTCGACACCATCTTGGGTGGTGGCGGGGATGACCGCGGCCTCTTTGGCGGAGCTGGAAGCGACACGCTGTCGGGCGACAGCGGAAACGATTCCTATCTCAGAGGCGGCGACGGGGACGACGTTGTCGTCGGTGGCAGCGGTGCCGATAGCTTTCTCTTAGGCGATACAGGTGCGGACACCATCGTCGGCGGAGACGGCAAGGATACACGCCTCTTCGGCGATGACGGAGACGATACGCTCTTCGGTGGGCGGGGTGACGACACCTATCTCGCAGGTGGCACAGGAGACGATCATCTGTATGCCCGCGCCGGTGACGACCGATCCCTGCTGGGCGGGTCGGGGCGCGATCGCCTCTATGGTGGCAACGGTAGGGATATCGGCTTCAGCGGCGAGGATGGCTCCGATCGGCTGGAAGGCGGCAGTGGCGACGATCGTGCCTTCTACGGTGGTGCCGGCAGCGATACCCTGGTTCTGGGTACGGGCGGGGACACCTACGCCTACGGCGGCAGTGCCAGCGATACGATTGGCGGTGGCGACGGGGATGACTATTCGCTTGTGGGAGGGCAGGGCAACGATACCATTTTCGGTGGCGATGGTGTCGATCGATTCCTTTTCGGTGGCGATGGCAAGGATGCTCTGTACGGTCGACAGAGCGATGACTTGGCCTTGTTCGGCGGGTCGGGCGACGATCTCCTCTATGGTGCCGACGGCGATGACGCACAGCTTCTTGGCGAAGATGGGGAGGATTCCCTCTTCGGCGGCAGCGGCAGCGACAGCTTTGTCTTCGGTGGTTCCGGTGCCGATTGGATCTATGGCGATCAGGGCATAGACGTCTCCCTCAACGGCGGCGTGGGCGATGACACGATCCGGGGAGGCAGCGGCAACGATATCGGCCTCTTGGGCGACAGTGGTAAAGACGAAATCCGTGGCGATAGTGGCAATGACCAGATCTACGGCGGCAGCGGCGCCGATGTGATTTTTGCAGGTGACGGAAACGATACCGCGGCGGCCGGCGAGGGCCGGGATCGCATCGTCGGCGGCAGCGGGGTGGATCTCCTCTCCGGCGGTGATGAAAACGATCGCCTGAATGGCGCTAGTGGAACCGATACGATCGATGGCGGGACAGGGGACGATACCCTCATCATCGATACCCAGAGCGATGCCCTGGTCGAGGCGGCGGGCGAGGGCACGCGCGATGTCCTGCGCATCAATGCGACGACCTACACGCTGGCCACCGGCGTCGAGGTGGAGTTCGCCGCCCTGAACGGCACCGTCGGTGCGGGCAAGATCACCGGGAACGAGGTGGACAACACCTTGCTGGGAAATACGGCTGCCAACAGGCTGCTGGGCCGCTCCGGTGCGGATATCCTGAACGGCAACGGCGGCATCGACACCATGACCGGTGGCTCCGGTGACGACACCTTCGTGGTCGACACCGCAGACGACATCGTGCGCGACTTCGCCGGGCAGGGGACCGATCTGGTGCGCGCCGAGGTGGACTACACCCTGCCTGACGGTTCCGGCTCTGCGGTTATCGAGAACCTCCGCATGCAGGGTGGCTTCGGCAATATCGACGGCACTGGAAACAGCTTGGACAACAAGGTCGACGGCAACAGTGGCGACAACCGCCTGGCCGGAAACCAGGGCGAAGACACGCTCGATGGGCGGGGCGGCGACGACACGCTGTTTGGCGGCGGCTCGGCCGACCGGCTCGAAGGCGGTGCCGGCGCCGATACCCTCAACCTCGGCAATCTGGATCGCGCGTTCGGAGGGGCAGGCGAAGACTGGTTCCTGGTCTCCGGGCCAATCGGCTCGGCGACCATCGCCGACTTCGACGGGGTCAGCCTCAACGGCGCGAATAGCGAAGACAAGCTGGTCTTCGCCACCGGCTTGGAGGTGGGGGCATTTTCCTACATCGACGGTGCTGCCTTCTCCGGCGCCGGCAACAGCCAGGCGCGCTTCGCCGGCAGCACCTCGCTTGAGATCGACCAGAACGGCGACGGCAAGAGCGATGTGGGTTTGAAGTTGAACGGCCTCACGGCCGCAAACCAACTGACCGGCACGGATTTCCTTTGGCTGTAGGGTTGGGAAAACAAACAATTGGATTTCCCAAACCCAAGCCACTAACCTTTGCAATACAGAAAAAGATAGCCCGAATCACAGATTCTGGTTGTGAATACTGAAAAATAGGAGGCAAGCGGTGGCGACTCTGACAGGCACGGACGGCCCCGATACCCTGACGGGCACGGATGTTGCGGATCTGATCGACGGACTGTCCGGGAACGACACGCTCTATGGACTGTCCGGTCCGGATACCTTGCTGGGCCGACAGGGTGAGGATCGTCTCTATGGCGGTGCCGACAACGATAGGCTCTACGGCGGCACGAACCTCGACCGTTTCGTCTTCGGTGGTCAAGGGGACGATCGCCTCTTCGGTGGCTCTTTCCAGGATGCGACATTCCGCGGAGACAGCGGCAATGACCGCCTCTACGGAGGCGGCGGCAACGATGTCGTCTTCGAAGGCAACAGCGGCGACGACTTGATTTACGGCGGCCTCGATCGCGACTTCTTTGTCGGCGGTGGGGAGGGGGCCGACAGCCTCTTCGGGGGTAGCGGCGACGATGGCTTGATCTCGGGCAACGAGGGCGACGACCGCGTCTATGGTGGGTCCGGCGCTGATTCGGCAATGAATGGGGGGAGCGGCGACGACTATGTTTTTGGCGGTCCTGGCGGGGATATGCAGCTCTTTGGTGACGCCGGCGACGACACCATCGCCGGTGAGGAGGGCGACGACAGCTATCTGCGCGGCGGCTCTGACGACGACAGTCTCTTTGGTGGCACCGGGGACGACGTAACCCTGAGAGGGAACTCGGGCAACGACCGCATTTACGGCGATTCCGGGTTCGATCTGACCTTCGATGGCGGGACGGGTGCAGACTCGCTGTTTGGCGGCAGCGGCGAGGACCGCTTCTTGCGCGGCGATGCTGGCAACGACCGGATCTACGGTGGTGACGGAGACGATCAGGCTCTGGAGGGAGGCAGCGGAAGCGATCTGCTGTTCGGCGATTCGGGCGGGGACGCCAACTTCAGAGGAGGCAGCGGAAACGACATCGCCTACGGTGGCGCGGGCTACGATTACCGTGTGTACGGCGCTGAAGGGCGCGATCTACTGGCCGGCGATAGCGGGGCCGACAGTTACTTCTTCGGCGGTCAATCGGTCGATACCTTGGTCGGCGGGTCCGGAAACGACGAGAGTCTCTTTGGCGGGAGCGCCAGCGATACCCTCGTCGGCGGCGATGGCAACGATCGGCGGCTCTTCGGCGGTCAGGGCAGCGATACGATTTTCGGCGGACGGGATACCGATGGAAGCCTGTTGGGTGGCGACGGTGTAGATTCTCTCTTTGGCCGGGATGGTTACGACTATTCTCTGTTGGGTGGATCGGGTGACGATAGCCTGTTCGGCGGCGACGACGGCGACGATCAGTTGGAAGGCGGGTCTGGTAGCGATAGGATATATGGCGGTTCCGGGGATGATGGTGGCCTCTACGGCGGTGACGGGGTGGATACGATCTTCGGCGGTGACGGTGATGAAATCAAACTGCGCGGTGGCTACGATGATTCCAGCGACAGCATTTTCGGTGGCACCGGCGGGGATACCACCGTCGGTGGCTACGGCGGTGATGACGTCTTGTATGGCGATGACGGCAATGACCGTGTGTTCTTCGGTGGCACCGGCGACGATGGCCTCTTCGGCGGCAGCGGGACCGACGGCACGCTCCAAGGGGATTTAGGCAATGATCGTGTCGAAGGGGGATCGGGCGATGACGGCTTCCTCTTCGGCGGCAGCGGTGAGGACCGGCTCTACGGCGGCGGCGGTGATGACGGCCGCTTGGAAGGCGGGTCGGGGGACGATTTCCTTTTCGGTGGCGATGGCACCGAGAGCCGCCTCTATGGCGACGAGGGTGACGATTCGATCAAGGGCGGCAGCGGAAGTGACTATCGCCTCAAAGGCGCTGACGGCGAGGACGTGATCCGCGGCGACAGCGGTGACGATTGGCTCTATGGCGGTGCGGATAAAGACCAGCTTCTCGCTGGCCACGGAGACGATACGGTTTATGGCGATGGTGGCAACGATCAGGTCGTTGGCGGTACCGGCAGCGATACGATCTTCGGCGGATCCGATCGCGACCGCTTGAATGGAGCGTCGGGTACGGACACCGCCTATGGCGGCGATCAGGGCGATGTCTTCATCATCGACACCAAGACGGACCTTGTCTTCGACGGGGCAGGACAGGGCAGCGACGTGCTGCGCTCCAACGCCGTCGACTATACCCTTGGCACCGCTTCGGAGGTCGTAATCGAACGGGTGGGCATCAATGTCCAGATCGGCGACGCCAGAATGGTCGGCAACGACAACGACGACCTGATCGTCGGAAACTCCTTCGACAACATCCTGCTGGGCAAGAGCGGCGCCGACCGCCTGAACGGCGGTGCCGGCGGCAGCAACAACATGGCCGGCGGCAGCGGCGACGATACCTTCGTCGTGGCGACGAGCAGCGATATCGTGCGCGATGGCTCGGGCCAGGGAACCGACTTGGTGCGCGCTGAAGTGGACTTTAGCCTGCCGGACGGCAGTGCTTTCGCCTTCATCGAGAACCTGCGGATGCAGGGAGGGTTCGGTAACATCGACGGCACCGGGAACAGCCTGGACAACACGATCCAAGGGAACTCCGGCGACAATCGCCTGGCCGGCAACCAGGGCGTGGATCGGCTGCAAGGGCGGGACGGCGACGATAACCTCTTCGGCGGTGCGTCTGCCGACCTCTTCGAGGGCGGCAGCGGTGCCGATACCCTGAACCTGGGGGCGCAAGATACGGCCTTCGGCGGCTCGGCTGCCGACAGCTTCCTGTTCGCTGGCACAGCGAGCGGGGTGGTCATCAGGGACTTCGACGGGGTCAGCCTGAATGGCGCCAACGGCGAGGACAAGATGGTCTTCGCCACCGGCTTGGAGGTCGGCGCCTTCTCCTACATCGACGGTGCCGCCTTCTCCGGCGCCGGCAACAGCCAGGCGCGCTTTGCCGGCGCTGACAGCCTGGAAGTCGATATCAATGGTGACGGCAGTGCCGACGTCCGCGCGCAGCTAACCGGCCTTTCCGCCGCCAACCGCCTGACGGAAACGGACTTCGTTTGGCTGGGCTCTTAGGATTGAGGCGCTGTCGGAGGCGCCTTTTTGTCCAGCGTCAGCCAGTCTAGGCTTGTAGAATACAGTTTCCGCATGCTAAAAATTTTTTATGCTCCCACACTACAAGCAGACCTAAAGGGTTCTTTCCTATGACGGATTTTACGCGCACCTCGCCAACCTCCGGTGGCGAAGTGCCGCTGCAAACCACCGAATATGGCGGTATCGTCATCGACCTGATCGGCCTGAACGGTGCGCGCGTGGTGGCGCAGCTCACCTCCAGCGGCCTCTTCGCGCAAAATTCGACAGTCACTGGAGGTCGCACGATCGGGACGCAGTCAGGGTTGGACCCGGCGCTGATCGCTGCTCTCGGGGGAGGACTCTCCGAAGTGGCCGTCCGGGTTACACTCTATGACGGTGACACCTCGCCTGGAAATTTTGATTTCAATGACATGACGCTGCTGCTGAACGGCGTCACCATGCAGAACATGAGCGATCTGACGACGCAGCAAACCAATGCGGATGGAACGTCAGAAGTCGCGACTTTCACCGGTTTTCCAAATGGCCAGACAACCACCGGCTGGTTCTACTCCGATGACTCCGGCTTCTTGAACAGCTTCTTTGCAACGCTCGGGGGAGGAAGCGTTGCCTACAGCTTCGCCGGCGCGGGTGGCAATGCCCTCTATTTCAATAGAGGGATACCGGGTGGCTTCGTCGAGCTGGTGGCCGTGCCGATCGAGGGCACGAGCGGCAACGATTCCCTGGTCGGCGACACCGAGCCCGATCTGATCAGCGGCCTCAGCGGCAGCGATAGTCTCTACGGCGTCAGTGGCCCGGACATCGTGAGCGGAGGTTCGGGAGACGACAACGCTCTCTTCGGAGGCTCTGGCCCGGACCGGGTTTTCGGCGGGCTCGGCGATGACGCTGGCCTTTACGGCGGTCCGGGTGACGACGTCGTCGCCGGTGACGAGGGCGATGACACCCTCTTCGGTGACGAGGGCGACGACAGCTTGGATGGCGGCAGCGGTGCCGACCGGGCCTATGGCGGTGATGGCGATGATAGTCTGCTCGCCAGTTCCGGGACCGATCCCTTGCTCGCCGGTGGCTCGGGCGACGATGTCTTTCGCATCACCTCTGGCTTGGCCGGTGCCGGCGAGACCTTGGATGGAGGAAGCGGTAGCGATACCCTCGTCCTGCTCAATGGTGCCAGCCTGGGCGGCGCCGAGCTGACCTCGGTCGAGGTCACGATCACGGCCTTTTTGGGGACCTCTGGCAACGACAGCCTGGTGGGCACCACTGGCCAGGATCTGATGCTGGGATATGGCGGCAGCGATCAGCTGCTCGGCCGGGCCGGGGATGACGTCATCTATGGCGGTGCCGGAGCGGATCGACGTCTTCTGGGTCAAGGTGGCGACGATTCTGTGTTTGGCGGCGACTTCAACGACACCTCGGCTTTTGGCGGGGAAGGTCAGGATCGAATCTATGGCGACGCCGGTGCAGACACCTCGTTCAGTGGCGGTGGTAGCAACGACTATCTTTTTGGCGGCGAAGGTAGAGACTTCACCTTCCACGGCGATTCGGGACGAGATA
>JAVJSY010000079.1:0-37868 GCA_040219175.1 Kiloniellales bacterium | reverse complement strand
CGACCCACTACCGTGTTGCGCGGGGGGGGCACCCCAGCGGGTTGGGGACCAGCCCTCTGGGTTGCACCGCTAGGGGCCTCGATACGTCTGGAGATCACCAACCGAGTTCGGCGGTGGTCCGGCAGCGGAGAATCCGGGGTATGATGCGAACTGTTTCTGCTGGAGGCCACATTGCGCCAGGTGCCTCTCGTCAGAGCCGCCCACTTCAATTGCTATCTCGCAGTGCTGCGGGATATTGGAGTTCCCTTCTGGAACAGCCTGCACCGCGCGGGACTACCGGCCACGACCGAAGAGTTTCCGGATCTGTTTCTCAGTCTGCCAAGGGTATTGGACTGTGTGATCGCGAATGGAGGCGCCAGCAGCGCGATGGAGCTGGGCTTCCTTGCGGCGCAAAACGCAACCCTTGAATCGCTCCGGCCTGACTTCCAGCGCGCGATCTTGAGTGCGCCGAGTGGCCTTGCGCGTCTGCAGACGCTCATGCGCTACGGGAGAGGAGAGGACACCGCCGTGTTCTGTGGAATCTATCCCGAGGGCACATCAGTCCGTGTGGTGTGCGAGTTGCCCGGTTTCGAGCATAACCCGGCACTTATCTGCACCGAATGGCTGAACGTGCAAGCGGTCGTTTCGATCGTGCGCAGCGTGGCCGGTGCGGCATGGATCCCCGAGGAGATGACTTTTGTCTCCGGCCTCGCACCGCATGACGCCGCACGGGAGGCTTTCCCGAATACGCGAATGCTGACGGCACAAGCGCACACATCCGTGGTGGTGCCGCGCGCGTTGCTAGCCAGCCCTTGCGACTCGATCATGGAGCCTGAAACCGGGGACTGTGAAACGCCGAAGGAAACGGACGGCGCGGCAGACCCGCTCGACACGATACGCGAGATTGTAAAACCGTATCTGGGTGACAAGCCGCTCCTGCTTTCCGAACTGGCCGAGATCTTTGGCACCAGCGAACGAACGCTGCAACGCCACCTTCGCAACATGGGAACGAGCTACTCGCGGC
Organism: Kiloniellales bacterium; assembly: GCA_040219175.1. Classification (GTDB taxonomy): domain Bacteria; phylum Pseudomonadota; class Alphaproteobacteria; order Kiloniellales; family JACOMY01; genus JACOMY01. The sequence goes on along the minus strand of JAVJSY010000079.1, from coordinate 36,865 downwards.
TCCTCGCCGAGGCCCGCTACCAAGTCGCCTGTGACATGCTGAAGAACGGCGAAATGAGGATTATGGAGATCGCCTTTGCCGCAGGATACCAGAACCCGTCACATTTCTCACGCGCCTTCCGGCGCTACGCCGGCCTGTCGCCAGTCGAGTATCGCATCTCCGCTCTGGGCCGAAGATGAAGCACAAGCGCTAGTCTTGTACCAAGCCGCGTTGAGTGGAACTCATCGCGGGTTGGCAAGCGCGACTGCGCGCCCGCAGCGAAGCGAGGATGAGCCTGCGTGGCGTTTGAACGCAAGAATGAGTTCCATGGGTCATCACCTGTGCCGCCCGGTATTGCTGCGTCATAAGCATTGGCTCCTGCTGTTTGGGGCTCTTGGTGTGTTGCAGCATGGACAGCGATCACGTGTCCTGGCGAGAGCGATGGTCAGTCGCCGTCGCAGGGAGGTGATGGAGTTGGGGATGTCGCGTTCGGGCCGGATTGGCGGTGCCTCGGGGTCGGTAACCGTTGGGAACGGCAGGTCCTTCGAGGGTCGGCGCGCGACCTGGTCCTGAAGCGGGAATCGTCTCCCTTTCGGAGGTCGGAAAGCCGTAGGCGGCGATGCAGAGTGTGGCGTTGTGGTGGAGGCTCCGCCATCCGCGTCCCTCGTCGTGCCCGAGGCAGAATTCCTGCTTGAGTTCCTGGCAATCCCGTTCGATGCGCCAGCGCAGCTTGCTGCAATCGACAAACTCGGCGAAGCCGCTGTCCTCGCGCAGGGTTGACAGCCAGGACGACATACAAGCCGGCGACATCTTCGACGGCGGCTCCGGAGGCGAAAGCCTCACCAGCAACGAGTTCATCGTCTACGGCTAGAGCGGCCTGGAAGAGACCGAGACGGCGTCAATGCACCAAGAGCCCGTCCGGGAACTGAGAGCTGACGCCGTCCAGCACTGAAACCAAGACGACCGAGCGAAGGCTCGTGGCTAGGCCAGCGCCTCGCGCACAAGGTTCAGCAAAGCCGTGCGATCGGCACGCGCCTTGAGTGCGGTGTCCATATCGACCGAGACGAAGCGGGTCTCGGTGTGCGGCTGCATCTGACCGATCAGATCCATGTCGGCCGAGATGACCGTGCCCAGCATGAAGTAGCCGCCGCCCGAGACCGCGTCGCGGTGCAGCACGATCGGCTCGGTGCCGCCTGGCACCTGGATCGAGCCGTAGGGATAGCAGCCATCGACGATGTTGGAGGGATCGGAGCCAGCACCGAAGGGCTGCTCGCGCTCGACGAAGGAGACCGGACGCCCGCCGCGGAAGCGATAGCCGATGCGGTCGGCCTCGGGCGCCACTTTCCAGGTGTCCTCGAAGAAGTTGCGCCCGGCCTCTTCGGTCAGACGGTGCCAGTAGATGCCGGTCAGCACGCGCAGCTCGGCCGGCGCGCCGGGCATGCGCCTGAGATCGGTGGGAAGGCTCAGCCCCTCGCGACCGCTCGCAGCGCCCGCCCCCAATTTGAGCTCGTCGCCGGCGACCAGGCTGCGTCCTTCCAGACCGCCGAGCGCGCCCAATGCATAGGTCGAGCGGCTGCCCAGAACGATCGGCACATCGATGCCGCCGCTGATCGCAATGTAGGCGCGCGCGCCCGCCTTCAGGAATTCGAAGCTCAGGGTCTGGCCGGCCTTGACCTGAAAGGCGGTCCAGCCTTCGCGCGGCTCGCCGTCGACCTTGGGCGGCAGCTCGGCGCCGGTCACCGCGACCATGCGGTCCTCGGTGAACTCCAGCTCCGGCCCCATGAAGACGGCCTCCAGACCGGCCGCGCCCTCCTCATTGCCGACCAGCAGGTTGGCTGCGTGCAGGGCCATACGGTCCATGGCGCCGGACAGCGGGATGCCGAGATGATAGTAGCCTGGGCGACCCAGGTCTTGAACCGTGGTCGCAAGCCCCGGTGCTTTTACTTTAATTGCCATTGAGCGCCCCCACCAACTGCTTGTTGGTTCCATCGATATCGGCCTCGAAATCCTTCAGCGAGAAGGTCACCTCGCGGATCAAGGGCTCGAACTTGCCAGCGTCGACGTCGGCCACGGCCTGGTCGTAGCCCTCACGCCCGATGGGCTCGAAATAGACCAGGTCACCCGGATTGAAGAAGGCCATGAACTCGCGGAGGTAGCTGATCTCCTGCTTGGGGTCGTAGATCGGCATCGGGGTGATCCCGAACATCTGATAACCGCCGGCCCCGCGGACCGAGTAGATGCAGCCGAAGCAGCCGCCGTAACCCACCGTCAGCCTGGGCGTGTCGGTGCGCGGGCGCAGATACTTGGGAACCTCGATCTGATGCGGCCGGTCGACCAGCTGATACATGAAGGGAAGGGCTGCCACGAAGCCGACCATGGAGACGAACCAGGGCGAGCCGGTGAAGGCCTTCAGGAAGTCGTCGACCGACTCGAAATTATTGATGCGTGCCGCATACTCCAAATCCGTGCTGTTCGGATCCTGATGCCGTTCGCGGAAGCGCATCAGAGTCTCGTAGGTCCAGGGGTCGTTGAAGTAGACCGGGATCTTAATGATGCGGGTGTTCAGGACCGGGTCGGCGTGTTCCGCTGTCTCTTCCAGCCGCTTCAGCTGCGCCAGCATGTCGTCCGGCTTGATCAGATCGGGATCGAACTTGACCTGCATGGAGGCGTTGGCCGGACAGACTTCGGTCACGCCCTTGATCTGGCTCTCCCTGACGGCCTTGGTCATGGCGAGGCTCTTGAAGAAGGCGTTCAAAGACATCTCTTCGTCGACCTCGACAAAGATATGCTCATCGCCGCCAAATGAGTAACGTGTCTTCATCTAGCTCTGCTCTCCTTGGTCTGCGAGTGCGGTCGCGCCCTCGGCCTCAAGCCAGGGCTCCAGCCACCGCGTGTGAAAATCCATGTTGCGCACAGCTTCATCCTGCGCCAGCGCTTGATGCAGCGGCACGGTGGTCTTGACGCCGCCAACCTTCAGCTCTTTCAAAGCACGCTGCAAGCGCGCCAGCGCCGCCTCGCGGGTCTCGGCCCAGACGATCAGCTTGCCCAGCAGGGAATCGTAGAAGGGCGGGACGCTGTAGCCGGGGTAGAGCAAGGTGTCGAAGCGCACTCCCGGGCCGCCGGGCACCATCAGCTGCTCGATCAGGCCGGGGGCCGGCATGAAGTTCTTGGTCGGATCCTCGGCATTGATGCGGCATTCGATGGCGTGCCCACAGATTGAGATCTGATCCTGCGTGAGGCTCAGCGGCTCGCCCATGGAGATGCGGATCATCTCGCGCACCAGATCGATGCCGGTGATCTCTTCCGTCACCGGGTGTTCCACCTGGATGCGGGTGTTCATCTCCAGGAAATAGAAGTCTTCCGTTGCCTCGTCATAGAGGTACTCGACCGTCCCGGCACCGCGGTAGTTGACCGACTTGGCCAGGGCCACGGCCGAGGCGCAGAGCGCTTGGCGCACGCTCTCGGACAGCGGTCTCGCCGGCGCTTCCTCCCAGACTTTCTGACGGCGCCGCTGCAGGGAGCACTCCCGCTCGAAGCAATGCACGACCCGCTCGCCGTCGCCCAGAACCTGGACCTCGACATGCCGTGCACGCTCGACCAGCTTTTCGACATAGAGGCCGCCGTCGCCGAAGGCGGCGTGCGCCTCGGCGCTGGCCCGCGGAAAGAGCTCGGTCAGCTCCTCCTGGTTCTGCACCACGCGGATGCCACGCCCGCCACCACCGGCCGAGGCCTTGATCAGGACGGGAAAGCCGATCCCCTCGGCCAGCTCGCAGGCGGTCTCCACCTTGTCGATCCGCCCCGGGCTGCCGGGTGCGGTGGGAACACCAGCCTCGGATGCCAGCTTGCGCGCCGTCACCTTGTCGCCGAGCGCGCGGATCGAGTTCCCGGTCGGGCCGACGAAGACCAGACCGGCGGCCTCGACGGCATCGGCGAAGTCCGCGTTCTCGGCCAGAAAGCCATAGCCCGGATGAACCGCATCGGCCCCGCTCTCCTTGGCGGCTGCCAGTATGTTCTCGATTTTCAGATAGGATTTTCCGGCGGCCGGCGGGCCGATTTCCACCGCCTCGTCGGCCATGCGCACGGCAAGCGAGTCGGCATCGGCCAGGCTGTGCACCTGGATGGTGCGCAGGCCCAGCTCTTGGGCCGCACGGATGATCCTAACGGCGATCTCGCCGCGATTGGCGATCAGCAGAGAGCGGATGGGCATATCGCCGGCGGCTCAGCTCTCGATTTCCAAGAGCGGCTGGCCGGCCATGACAGCATCCTCGTTGTCGACCAGATAGCCGGCCAAGGTGCCGGCACTGTCGGCCTTGACCTCGTGAAACGACTTCATGACCTCGACCAAGCCGATGACGTCGCCCTTGGCGACGCTGTCTCCCTCTTCCTTGAACGGCGGCTGGTCGGGTGCCGGTCGCCGATAAAAAGTACCCGGCAAAGGCGAAAGGACCTGGGTCTTTGCCATCTTCTTCCCCTCTTGGTGATCTACAACAGCGCGGCCAGTCTGCGACGTGGGAGGGAAAGGATCAATCTCCTTGATGACACGGCACCACTGCCGGACTCTCCGGAGCCAAGGTCTGTGCTGGAGGGTATCAAAATTTTCTTTCGATTTGAGCAAGAATCTTGCCAAAGCTATAACGCATGTTTACGGAACCTCTCATGTCGATCCGGAACCTCAGGACCCTTATTGCAGTGGCCGATGCGGGCACGTTCACCGCAGCGGCAGCGGCGCGCTTCATCACCCATGCGGCCGTCAGCCAGCAAATGAAGGCGCTGGAGCAGGAGTGGGGCGTCGCCCTCTTCGACCGCTCGCCCCGCACCCCCGCCCTGACGCCGCTGGGCCAGGCTTTGGTGGCACGCGCGCGCACACTCGTGGCGGACTACGATGCGCTGCCGGCCTCGGTGCTGGGCGATGAAGGCTTTGCCGGCGAGGTCACTCTGGGCGCGGTCCCCACGACCATGACCGGCCTGGTCCCCCTGGCCATCGCCAAGCTGAGGGCCGACCACCCTGCCCTGCAGGTGCGTGTCGTCACCGGCCTCACCACTGAGCTGGTCGCGCAGGTGGAGCGCAACGGTCTGGACGGCGCCCTGGTCACGCGTCCGCCCAGCCTGCCCAGAAGGCTGCATTGGCAGCAGATTGCCGAAGAGGAGATGGAATTGTTGGCCTCTCGAGAGACCGCCAGCGACGATCCCATAGAGTTGCTGCGCACGCAGCCCTACATCCGCTTTTCGCGCCGCGCCGTGGTCGGCTCTCTGGTCGAGGCCTGGTTGCAGCGGGTCGGCATCGAGGTCCTCGACAGCACCGAGCTTGAGACCCTGGACGCGATCTCCAGCATGGTCTACGCCAATCTGGGCGTTTCGATCGTCCCCCGGCCTTGCGTTGCCCAGCCCAATCCCTTGCCGCTGAAGCACCTGACACTGACGCCGGCAACGGAAAAACGCGTCCTGGGCCTGGTCACGCGGGCCGACAGCGTAAAGCTGCGCGTCCTGGAAGCTCTGGAAGGGCGCCTCGTTGCAGCGGCCGATCTCGGCAGCTTCGAGGCCAGCAATTTGGCGACTCGCTGATCCATGTTCAGTCTCGATTTTCTGCTGCTGCTTGCCGCCGGCGCTGTCGCGGGTGGATTTATCAACGGCTTGGCCGGCTTCGGCACCGCGCTCTTCGCGCTGGGGTGGTGGCTGCAGATCATGCCGCCGCTGCAGGCCGTCGCCCTGGTGCTGACGATCTCCGTCTTCACCGGCATTCAGGGTGTCTGGTACGTGCGCCACGCGATTCACTGGCGGCGGCTCGGCACCTTCTTGGTCCCGGGTCTGATCGGCATCCCGATCGGCCTGCAGATCCTCTGGTTGATCGACGCCGGCGTCCTCAAGCTGGTGATTGCCAGCTTCCTGCTGCTCTATGGCACCTTCTTCCTGCTGCGCCGCGATCTTCCGGGCATGACCAAAGAGACGCCGCTGATCGATGCCTGCATCGGCTTCGTCAGCGGCATCCTGGGCGCGATTGCCGGGCTCTCGGGCGCACTGCCGACGATGTGGGTCGCGCTTCGAGACTGGACCAAAGAGCAGAGTCGCGCTCTGCTGCAGCCCTTCAATGTGGTGATCCTGGGCACCTCGGCAGTTTTGCTGGCCATCGAAGGCACCTATACGAGCGAGACCCTGATCCTGCTGGCCATCGTCATGCCCTTGGCCCTGATCTCAGCCCAGCTGGGCTTCATGGTCTTCCGCCGCCTGCCGACCACCCGCTTCCGCCGCCTGCTGATCATCCTGATGTTCCTCTCCGGCTTCATCCTGATGGCGCGGGAGCTTTTCTGAAGCGTCTCTCAAGAGATCAGCTCGTCCTTGGGATCGTCGGTCTCGCCGAAGCGTTTAAGCACGGCCGGCCTGGTGCCTTCGTAGGCCTTGACCAGGCCGTCTGCCATTTTGGCGTTCTCGCGCTCGAAGAGACAGTTGCCTTGACTGTCGGAGGCGACGATGAAGGGGCCCATGTTCTGCGCCTCCAGGACCCACATGGCCTGTGCCAGGCCCAGCTCCTCGCGCCAGTAGAGGCCCTTTACGTCCTTGATTCCGCGGCCCAGCAGGGCGCCGGTGCCATAGCCCACGGTGGTTAGATAGATGGCGCCTTGCGGGACGAAGTGGGCGCGATAGTCGGCCGGGCTCATGCCGCCCTTACCCAGGATCAGCTTGGCGCCCGAGAGGCGAAACCAGTCGCCGATCCATTTGGAAAAGCGGAAGGAGGCCGTGGCGGTGACGGCACCGACGTCGAAGGAACCGTCGTCACGCTGGTTGGCGGCCGGGGAACAGTGGAAGTTGGTGGCACTTTCACCCGGCAGATCCAGCGGCAGCGGATGCCCTTCTTCGATCGCACGTTTGTAGACACCCTCGCGGCCGGTATAGAGCAGGCCGTCGAGGTAGACGATGTCGCCTAGCTTCAGTCTTGCGAGTTCGGCTGCTGCTGGCTTGGTGCTCAGGCGGACTTTGCTTGGGCGGACTTTGCTTGGGCGGGTTTTGCTTGGGGTTGCGGCATCTGCCATCCCACGGTCTCCCTGCGTTGAAAGGGGGTGAACCACTCCGGATCGGTGCGATAGACGACGCTGCCGTCGGCGTAGAGCCGCGCGCAGGCCCGCCTGGAGGAGAGGCAGAAGGCATGCATCGACATCTGCATGCCACCGGTGTGGCAGTAGCCGACCTCGATGTGGCAGTCGACCACCATGGATTTGCCGACGAAGCCCATCGCACCCATGCCGATGGAGTTGCCCAGCGCCTTCAGGTCGTCTTCGAGAGCGGCGATCTTCGGGTCGGGATTGCGGTCGCCGACGACGCGCAGACAGGCCGCCCGTTTGCCCAGCACCATGCAGCTATCCTTGGAGCCGCCCAGTCCGATGCCGATGATCGCCGGCTGACAGGCCAGACCCCGCTTGCCGAAGGCGATCAGGGTGTCGAGGAAGAAGCGCTTGATCCCCTCGATCCCGTCGGCGGGGAAGAGCATGCGATAGTCGGTGCCGAAGAGCCCCCCCTTGTGCACCGTCGTAAGCTCGATCCAGTCGCCCTCGGGCTCGAAGGCATACTCGATCTCCGGCGCGCCGATGCCGACGTTGTTGTCATGGTCGGTGCGCCACAGCGGATGCACGCGGTTCGGCCGCAGCGGGATCTCCCGCGTTGCCTTGGCCGTCGCCTGCCGCAAGGCCTCTTCCAGCGCGACGGGGCCGCCTTGGATCTGCGCCTCGTTGCCCATCTTCACGTACCAGCGCGGACAGCCGGTATCGCCGCACATGGCCCGGCGGTCTTCCTTGGCGGCCTCGTAGTTCTCCAGCATGGCCTGCAGCACGAAGGAGGAGAGGTCGCCGTCCTCTGCTTCTGCCACCTGCTTCAGACCGACCAGATAGTCATCGGGAATCTCGATGGCGGCCTTCTCCATCAAGCGCTCGGCCGTCGCCCGGATTGCGTCAGTCGTGATCATGCCCTCGTCTCCTCCAAGGTCCCAGCCTCAAGTTCCCAGCCTCAAGTTCCCAGCGGTTCGACCAGGCTCTCGGGCGCGCCCTCGGGCAGGAGGGTTTCGCCCGGTCTGACCAAGGTGAAGCGCACCGGCGCGCGTGTCACCTCAAGTCCCTGTGCGCCAAGTCCCTGTGCACCGGCTTCCTGGCCAACACTGCGCGCGACGGTGAAGTCGGAGGTTTCCAAGTCGCCCGAGTCCGGAAAGTCCTCGCGGAAGTGCGCACCGCGGGAGTTCTCGCGGGCAAGCGCCGCCTTGGCGATGACCTGCGAGACCTCCAGCAAACTGCGCAGGTTCAGCCAGTCGTGCCAGGTGAGGTTGAAGGCGAGGCTATCGCCGGCAACGCCGGTCTGCAGCATCGCCTCGTCGATGTCTTGCAGGCGCTCCAAGCCACGGGTCAGTCCTTCTGCCGTCCGCATCACGCCGACATCCTCCCACATCACATCCTGCAGGCGCTTGCGCAGAGGCTGGATCTTGCCCGGTTTTTCTTTGAGCGGCAGGCAGGCCCGTTCGATCTCCTCGGCCAGCCGGGTCTCGTCCGGGTCGCGCAGAGCCGTCATCCGCTTCACATCGCCAGCCATGTTGTCGCCGGCAATGCCGCCGAAGACGGTCGAGTTGGCGACGCCGTTGCCGCCCAGGCGGTTGGAGCCATGCGCGCCGCCGGCATCCTCTCCGGCAACGTAGAGGCCCTCCATCTCGGTCCTGGCATCCGGATCGACGACCACACCGCCCATGAAGTAGTGCGCAGTCGGCACCACCTCGACCCTGCCGGCGGCCAGATCGAAACCGCAGTCGGCACAGCGCTTGACCATCCCCTTGAACTTCTGCCGCACCAGATCGGGGCCAAGGTGGGCCATGGCGATGTAGACGCCGCCCTGCGGCGAGGCCTGGCCGGAGTGCATCTCGGCGTAGATGGCGCGGCTGACGACATCGCGCGTCGCTCGCTCGCCCTTGGGGTCATAGTCGAAGAGGAAGCGCTCGCCACTGCCGTTCAAGAGGTGTCCGCCGGCCCCCCTCAGTCCTTCCTCCAGCACCGTGCCGGTCATCTTGCTGTCCTGGCCGGCCAGCAGACCGGTCGGATGGAACTGCACCATCTCCATATCGCGCAGCGGCAGGCCGGCACGCAGCGCCATGGCCAGGCCGTCCATCGACTTGTCGCCCGAGGGCGTGTGGTAGCGATACATGGTCGGCCCGCCGCCGGTCGCCATCAGCACCGTCTTGGCGCGCACCAGGCGGAAGCAGCCCTTGCGCATGTCGATGAAGAGCACGCCGGCGAGTGCTGCGCCGTCGCGCGCCGGGATCAGAGCGACCGCGCGATGCTCCTGCAGGCGTTCCACCGGGCGCTTCAGCACCTGCTCCATCAGGCGGTTGATGATCTCGATCCCGGTCAGATCGCCCTTGTGCACCGTGCGGTCGGCGGTCTGTCCGGCGAAGGCCTTGTGGTGCAGGCTGCCGTCGGCGGTGCGATCGAAGAAGCAGCCGACCTCGTTCTCCAGTTCGCGCACCCGCACCACGGCCTGCTCGCACAGCCGCCAGGCCATGTCCTGGTTCGGCAGCCACTTGCCGCCAACGATGGTGTCCATGAAGTGACGCTCGACGCTGTCGCCCTTGCCCAAGGCGACATTGTAGCCGCCCTGCACCATGCGCGTGCAGCCGCACTTGCCGATCAGCCCCTTGACCGCAAGCGTGATGCGCGTGCCCTCGGCCGCTGCCTGCTGAGCGTGAAGGGCTGCAAAGAGCCCGGCCCCGCCGCTGCCCAGGATCAGGATGTCGGTATCGTGGCGCTCGATCGCGCGTGTCGGAAGCATGGGTCAGATCGCCTGCAAGAGAAAAGTGCCGGACACCAGGGTGGCCAGACCCACGGCGGCTGCGGCCAAGGTCTTCTGTCCGGCCGTCCAGGGCAGCAACTCCAGCGCCAGCAGCCTGAGGCCGCCGAAGAAGTGCACGGCAAGCAGAAACACCAGTCCGAACTCGGCGATCTTGAAGAGGGTCATATCGGTCCAGGCCAGCGCCCGGTCCATCGCCGCGCGGTCGACGGCCAAGGAGAGCATCCAGAAGTGCAGCGGCAGGAACACGACCAAGGCCAGGCCCGAGACCCGGTGCAGGATGAAGGCGAACCAAAGCGGGTGGCGGCGATGCGGGCGGATCATCCGGCAATCACGGCCCAAACGGCGCGTGCCCCCAAAAACAGAAGACTCAAGAAAACGAGCCAAGTAAAGGCGTCCAGTTTGAAGCCCTTTAGCTTGATCGTCTCGGTTACGATCACCCGCAGACCAATCGCGGCGTGGATCGAGACGGCAAGCACGAAAGAACCGTAGAAGAGCGCCCACCAGAGGCTGCCTTGCGTGCGGCCCAGGATCTCCTCGGCGCTCAAGCCGCCCTGAATGGCGACGATCATCGTCGCGATATGGCCCAGCACAAGCGGCACCATCACCAAGGCCGAGAGGCGCTGCAGCATATAGAGGCGGAGGTCCAGCATGACTTAACGCCTCCGCTTGAAAAAGGCGCCGACGCTGGCCCGCTTCAATCCGGCAATCGCGGTCATGGGGCTGAGGTCGTTCGGGCAAGCCGCCGCGCAGTTGCCCATGGAATGACAGCTGTGACAGCCGCCATCCCGGCCAACGGCATCCAGGATCTCCTGCCCCCCGTCATCCTTCACATCGTTGAGCAGGCTCCAGGCGCGGTTCAATGCGGCCGGGCCCAGATAGTCCTGCCTTGCCGTTACCACATCGCAGGCGGCATAGCAGATGCCGCAGTTGATGCACTCGATGGCCGCGTCGGCCGCTTGCCGCGCCTTGCTTTCCGGCAGGACGGCGGCGACCGGGTCGTCGCGCGTCTGAGAGGGATGGAAGACGCCCTCGGCTGCGACCCACTTCTCGAAGAAGGGGTCCATGTCGGTCGCCAGGTCCTTGATGACCGGCAGGTTGCGCAGCGGCGCCACCTCGATCCGCCCCTCGCGCGCGACCTTCTTCACATGCGTGCGGCAGGTCCAGCGCGGCATGCCGTTGACGGTCATGGCGCAGGAGCCGCACATGCCCACCCGGCAAGCAAAGCGATAGGAGAGCGTCGGGTCTTCGTTCTGCTGAATCCAGGCCACCAGATCCAAGACCGTCTGGCTCTCCGCGGCCGGCACCGAGAAGTCCTGAAAGCGCCCGCCGTCAGCCGCATCCTCCGGCCCACCCCGCCAGACCGATACCGCCAGAACCTCGCCCTTCGCCGCCACGCGCCCACTGCCTCCGCTTCGATGATGAGCCACGAGCATGCCTCTCTCAGCCAGGCTAACGAAAGCGAATAATGCTGACGGGTTCTGTAAGGAATCGCTACGAATGCGCGGCCAAGGCTTCACGCAAGTGTCTCGCCGGCGCCACCGCTCCTAACACTCGCGGCTCCGGCAGCGATGCAGGACGCAAGCTGTCTCGGGATGGGCTTTTAGAGCCGGTCGCGCAGGGCGTACCAGAGCATCGCCAGCACCAGGAGCGGGCTGCGCAGCATGCGGCCGCCGGGGAAGGGCGGCGGCGGGATGCTGGCGAAGAGGTCGAAGCGGCCGGCCTGGCCCTCGACGGCGTCCGCGACCAGCTGACCGGCCAGGCTGGCCATTGCCACGCCGTGGCCGGAGAAGCCGCCGGCGGTCAGGATGTTGTCGGCGAGGCGCTGCAGGTTCGGCAGGCGGCTCATGGTGATGCCAAGCGTGCCGCCCCAGGCGTAGTCGATGCGCTTACCCGCCAGCTGCGGGAAGATCTCGACCATGGGTCCGCGCGCCTTGGCGGCGATGTCCTTGGGGAAACGGTAACCGTAGGACTCGCCGCCGCCGAACAGCATGCGGCGGTCCTGGGAGAGGCGGAAGTAGTTGACGACAAACTTGGAATCGGCCACCGCCTGGCCGTCGCGGATCACACCGCGGGCCTCCTCTTCGCTCAAGGGTTCGGTGGCAACGATGAAGTTGTTGATCGGCATCACCCGCTTGGAGACCTCCGGCCAGAGATCGCCGTGATAGCCGTTGGCACCGATCACAAGGTAACGCGCCTCGACCTCCGCTGCCGCCGTCTCGATCTTCACCTTGGCGCCCCGCGTCACCGCCGTTACACGCGACGCTTCGTAGAGGGTTGCGCCAGCCGACTCGGCTGCTCTTGCGAGACCGAGCGCATAGGCCAAGGGATGCAGATGCCCGCCCCCCTTATCCAGCGAACCGCCGTGATAGATCGGCGAGCCGACCAGGGCGCGCAGCTGGTCTTTGTCCAGTGCCTCTATCCGATCGTAGCCATAGTGGGTGTGCAGCTTCTCGACATAGGCGTGGTGATCGGGCACGAAACGGGCGCGGTGATCGGCGTGGATGATTCCGGGCACGAAATGGCAGTCGATGGCATGCCGTTCGATCAGCTGCTTGACCAGGGCCACGGAGTCCAGACCCAGCTGCCAGAGCTCTTTTGCGCGCACTTTTCCGTGCGTCTTCTCCAGACTGTCCTGATCGACCCTTTGGCCGGTGCCGACCTGGCCGCCGTTGCGCCCAGAGGCGCCCCAGCCGATGCGATGCGCCTCCAGCAGCACCACCTTGAAGCCCTTCTCGGCCAGATGCAGCGCCGAGGAAAGGCCCATGAAGCCGCCGCCAATGACGCAGACATCGCAGTCGATCTTGCCTTCGGCCTTGGCTCGCGGGTCCGGCAGATCGACGCTCGCGGCATAGTAGGAGTCCGGATAGCGCCCCGCTTTGTCGTTGATGGTCAGGATGTCCATCGCCTGGAACCTCACACGTTCAAGAGAAGATGCTCGCGCTCCCAGGGCGAGATCTCACTGTGGAATTCCTCCAGCTCGGCCCGCTTGATGGCCTCGTAGAGTGCGCAGAACTCTTCGCCCAGCACCTGGCGGATCTCCTTGGCTTCCTCGAAGAGGTCCAGCGCGTCGTCCAGGCTGAGCGGCAGGGCTTCCGCGGTCTCGAAGACCTCACCCTTGGCGGCGGGTCGGGGATCGGTGCCGTTCACCATCCCCAAGTAACCGCAAGCAAGACTGGCGGCGATGGAGATATAGGGATTGGCGTCGATGCCGATCACGCGGTTCTCGACGCGCCGAGCCTGCGGCGGCGAATGGGGAATACGCAAGCCCGTGGTGCGATTGTCCTCGGCCCACTCCAGGTTGGTCGGCGCCGACATGTGCGCGCGCAGACGCCGGTAGGAGTTCACATAGGGCGCCAGGATCGGTACCAGCTCCATCAGGTGCTTCTGCGAGCCGCCGATGAAATGATAGAAGATCTCCGTCGGCGAGCCGTCGGGGTTGGAGAAGATGTTCTCGCCGGTCTTGGCGTCCACGATGCTTTGGTGGACGTGCATGGCGCTGCCCGGCTCGTCGCGCATCGGCTTGGACATGAAGGTGGCGAAGATGCCGTGCTTCAGCGCCGCCTCGCGGATCGCACGCTTGAAGTAGAAGACCTGATCGGCCAGGTCCAAGGGGTCGCCATGCAGCAGGTTGATCTCCATCTGGCCGGCACCGCCCTCTTGGATGACGGTATCGATTTCCAGACCCTGATCCTCGGCAAAGTCGTAGATCGTGTCGATCACCGGTCCGTGCTCGTCGACCGCGACCATGGAGTAGGCCTGACGGCCGACGCCGCGGCGCCCGGTGCGTCCGATCGGGGGTTCGATCGGCTCGTTGGGATCGGTGTTGGGCCGGGTCAGGAAGAACTCCAGCTCCGGCGCCACCACGGCCTGCCAGCCGCGCTCTGCATAGAGGCCCATGACCCGGCGCAGCACATTGCGCGGCGCCAGGGGAACCGGCTGGCCGTCGCGGGTCTCCAGATCGTTGATCACCTGCATGGCCGCGTCGCTGGACCAGGGTACGGCAGACGCCGTGCGCATGTCGGGCACCAGCACCATGTCGGGCTCGGTCTCGTCATAGCTGCCGGCATCGACATAGTCGCCGGTGATGGTCTGGTAGAACAGCGAGGTCGGCAGGAAGAAGCGCTGATCGGGGCTGAACTTGTGCGCCGGCATGGCCTTGCCGCGCGACATGCCGGAGATGTCGGGGATGATGCACTCGACCTCCTCCAGACGGCGGTCGCCCAGATAGGTGGTGAAGGCCTCGGGTAGCAGGTCGATCCAGTCGCTCAGCGGCGCTGCACACATGTCTTTGTCCTATTCATTTATGCTTGGGCCTTGTTTGAACACCTGCGTTTGAACACCTGCGCGATCTTCTCTGCGATCAGGCTGGTAGAAAGCGGTGTGTCCAGGCTGGCCAGAGCCGCCTCGGCCCGATCGGCCGGCAGGATGGCGCGTCGTGCCTCGACGAGGGCTTCGACATAGTCGGCCGTGAACTCCGGATGCGGCTGAACGCTGTAGGCCTGCGTTCCGTAGGCAAGCGCTGCGTACTTGCAGAAAGCAGACGAGCCGACGACACGGGCCTCTGCCGGGGGTTCGATCACCTGATCCTGGTGCCAGGCCATGATGCGGGTGTCGGCGCCCAGACCCTCCATGTCATAGCTCTGCACGCCTAGCGACCAGCCGCCGTCGAACTTCTCGACCTTGCCGCCCAGCGCCTGGGCCAGGATTTGATGGCCGAAGCAGATGCCGACGATGGGGATCTTGGCGGCAAAGGCGCGGCGCAAGAAGTCCTCCAAGGGCGGGATCCAGGCATGGCCTTCATAGACGCCAAAGCGCGACCCGGTGATCAGCCAGCCGTCGCACGCGTCGACCGAGGCAGGCAATTCCCCGTCCAAGGCCGCATAGCTGGCAAAGGTGAACCCCCGGCCGGCCAGCAAGTCCTGGAACATCAGATCATAGCCCTTGAAGCGATCGCTCAGATCTTCAGGCGGGCGCCCGCAAATGAGAACACCGATCTTCATGGTCATGCTTTCTCCCAAAGACGGTCCTAGAGGCGACCGACGATCTGGCGCTTCGCTCCCTTGGCCTCGGCCAGCAGGCAGAGCCAGTCGTGCGCCAGGGTGGCGGCAGCCAGCGCCGTGATCTCTGCCTGGTCCAAGGCCGGCAGAACCTCGACGACATCCATGCCGATCAGATTCATGCCGGCGAGGCCGCGGATCAGCTCCAGCCCCTGCGCGGTCGAAAGGCCGCCGGGCACCGGGGTGCCGGTCCCTGGAGCAAAGGCCGGATCCAGGCCGTCGATATCGAAGGTGATGTAGAGCGGCGCATCGCCGGCGCGCGCGCACCACCTCCAAGGTGGCCGCGATGCCGTTGCGATGCACCCAGGGTGCGGTCAGGATCTCGAAGCCATAGTCGCTGTCGTTGAAGGTGCGGATGGCGACCTGGGACGAACGGGCGACGTCGATCAGGCCTTCGTTCACCGCGCGCTGGAACATGGAACCATGGTCCAGCCGCTTGCCGTCATCCTCCCAGGTGTCGGAATGGGCATCGACGTGCAGCAGCGCGACCGGGCCGTGGCGCTTGGCATGCGCCTTGATCAAGGGATAGGCGACAAAGTGATCGCCGCCGAAGGTCAGCATCTTGGCGCCGCTCTCCAGGATCGCATCGGCATGCGCCTCGATGGTGCCGGGAATGGTCTCCGGGTGGTGCGGGTCCAGAAAACAGTCGCCGTAGTCGACGACCGCCAGATGCTCGAAGAGGTTGAAGCCGAAGGGAAAGGCCTTCAGCTCCGCCAGCTGGACCGAGGCCGCCCGGATCGCCGCCGGCCCCAGTCTGGCGCCGGAGCGATGGGTGACGGCGGTGTCGAAGGGGACCCCGCTGACCGCCACATCGACACCGGCGAGGTCTCGGGTGTAGCGGCGGCGCAGAAAGCTGAGTGCGCCGCCGTAGGTCATCTCCGGCCAGTTGTCGTTGTTCTCTTTGGCGCGGAAGGCTTGATCGCCTCTTTTGTCGGTCATGATTGGTCCTCAGGTCTGCTCATTGGTTAGGCCAAGGGGCGTTGCTGGACACTGCGGCGCAGCACCAGGGCCGCGGCGATGACGCCGATCGCAACGACACCGATGATGATGGTCGCAAGCGCGTTGACGTCGGGACTGACGCCCAGGCGCACCTTGGAGAAAATCACCATCGGCAAGGTAGACGAGCCGGGCCCGGAGACAAAGCTGGCAATCACCAGATCGTCGAGCGAGAGGGTGAAGCCCAAGAGCCAGCCGGAGATCAGCGCCGGTGAGATGACCGGCAGGGTCACATCGAAGAAGACGCGCACCGGTGTGGCCCCCAGATCAAGCGCCGCCTCTTCCAGGGACTCGTCCATATCGACCAGGCGAGCCTGGACCACGACGGCGACATAGGCCATGCAGAAGGTCGAATGCGCGATGACGATGGTGTCGACGCCGCGCCCGGCCGGCCAGCCCAGCATTGCCTCCATCGCCACGAAAAGCAGCAGCAGCGACAGGCCGGTGATCACCTCCGGCATCACCAGCGGTGCCGTCACCATGCCGCTGAGCAGCGTCTTGGCCCGAAAGCGGCGGAAGCGTGCAAGCACCAGGCCGGCCAAGGTGCCCAGAACCAACGCGATGCTGGCGCTGAAGAAGGCAATCTTGAGGCTGAGCCAGGCGGCATCCAGGATCTGCGGGTCGCGGAACAGCTCGCCGTACCACTTGGTCGAGAAGCCGCCCCAGACGGTCACCAGCTTCGATTCGTTGAAGCTGAAGACCACCAGGCTGACGATGGGGGCATAGAGGAAGCTGAAGCCCAGCACCGTCGCGATCGGAAGGAAGTAGCGGTTCTTTCTCATCACGCACGCTCCTCGGTGGCGCCCTGCGCGTTGCGCAGCAGCATGATGGGTATGACCAGCACGATCAACATGGCGATCGCCACGGCAGAGGCCACCGGCCAGTCGCGGTTCAAGAAGAACTCGTCCCACAGCACCCGGCCGATCATCAGGGTATCGGGACCGCCCAGCAGGGCCGGGATCACGAACTCGCCGATTGCCGGGATCAAGACCAGCATGGAGCCGGCGACGATGCCGGGGATCGAGAGCGGCAGCACCACGGTAAAGAAGGTGACGATGGGCTTGGCACCCAGATCGGAGGCTGCCTCCAGCAGGGCGCCGTCCAGCTTCACCAGGTTGGTGTAGAGCGGCAGGATCATGAAGGGCAGATAGCTGTAGACGATGCCGACATAGACCGCGAAGTCGGTCTGCAGCATCACCAGCGGCTCGGAGATGATGCCGGTCGACATCAGGAAGTTGTTGATGACGCCATTGGCCTTGAAGAAGCCGATCCAGGCATAGACCCTGAGCAGGAAAGAGGTCCAGAAGGGCAGGACCACCAGCAGCAGCAGGATGTTGCGCCGCGATTCCGAGCTGCGCGCGATGTAGAAGGCCATCGGATAGCCGATGAGCAGGGTAAAGACCGTCGAGATCAGCGCGATCTTGATCGAGTTCAAATAGGCCAGGTAATAGAGCGCGTCTTCCAGCAGGAACTGGTAATTGCCGAAGTTCAAGGTGATCAGCAGCTGTCCTTCCTCGCCCCACTCGAAGAGCGGCAGGTAGGGCGGGCGCGCGATCACCGCTTCCGAGAGCGAGATCTTGGCGACGACGAAGAAGGGGATCAGGAAGAAGACCAGCAGCCAGACGGTCGGGACTGCGATCACCAGGCCGCGGCCGGAGAAGCCGAGGCGCGCCAGCAGGCCGGCCGTCCAGCGCAGCGGCGGCACCCGCTCGATCATGTTTGCCGTTCTGGTGGCGGCGCTCATGACGTCACCACGACGCCGGCACCGTCTCCCCAGCTGACGAAGACCTCTTCCTCCCAAGCGATGGCGTCGTGATCGACCCGCTCGAGGTTGGATTTGGTGAGCCGCACCTGCTTGCCGCTGTCCAGCAGCACGCGATAGAGCGTGAGGTTGCCCATGTAGGCGATCTCGTCGACCTTGCCTCTGGCGACATTGACGTTGCTGTCCGGGCGAATTCGGCTCAGGCGCACCTTCTCCGGACGAACCGCATACCAGAGCTTCTGGTTGGGCGCGCAGCTGACGCCGTGCGAGACATAGATCTCGCCGCCCATCTCGTCGGAGTGAATGCGGACGTGATCCTCTGCATCTTCGATCACCCGCCCCTCGAACATGTTCACCGAGCCGATGAACTCGGCCACGAACTTGGAGTTGGGATATTCGTAGATCTCGTGCGGCTCGCCGACCTGGACGATCTCGCCGGCGGTCATGACGCCGATACGGCTGGAGAGTGTCATCGCCTCCTCCTGGTCGTGGGTCACCACGACGAAGGTGATGCCCAGCGCTTCCTGGATGTTCATCAGCTCGAACTGCGTCTCTTCGCGCAGCTTCTTGTCGAGAGCACCCAACGGCTCGTCCAGCAACAGCAGTTTCGGCCGCTTGATCAAAGAGCGGGCCAGGGCCACGCGCTGACGCTGGCCGCCGGAGAGCTGATGAGGTTTGCGTTTGGCGAACTGGCCGAGCTGGACCAGCTCGATCATCTCGACCACACGTCTTTCGGTCTCGGCCCGATCGACCCCGTCGCGGCGCAGGCCATAGCCGATGTTCCGTTCCACCGTCATATGCGGGAAGAGGGCATAGGACTGGAACATCATGTTGGTCGGGCGCTGATAGGGCGGAACGCCGGACTGGTCCTGCCCGTCGATCTCGATCGTGCCGCTGGTGATGTCCTCGAAACCGGCCATCATGCGCAGCAAGGTCGACTTGCCACAGCCCGAACCGCCCAAGAGGCAGAAGAGCTCTTTCTTGTAGATGTCCAGAGAGACGTTATCGACGGCGACGAAATCGCCGAACCGCTTGGTCACGTTCTTGATGCGAATGAAGGGTTCCGCGTTGGGATCCGTCCAAGGGCGCGACGCGCTCTGCTTCATGACCGTTTCAGCCATGCCCACCTCCCGTTGATTCTTGTTTGTTTCGGGGACGCTGTTCGACCGCCCCCGAAACCGGCTGTGTCGTTCTTGCGGCCTTTACTGACCGGTCTTGATCGAGGTCCAGGCCCGGGTCTGCTTGCGGGTATAGCGCTGCGGATCGGGCGAGGTGGTGAAGAGCTTCTCGCGCACCTCTGGGGCCGGATAGATGCCGGGGTCGTTGCGCACCTCTTCGTCCACGTATTGCGTCGCCAGGGTATTGGGGTTGGCGAAGTAGACGTAGTTGGTGATGTCGGCGGCGATCTCGGGCTCAAGGATGAAGTTGATGAACTCCCAGGCCTCTTCGGGGTGCGGCGCGTCGGAGGGGACGCCCAGCATGTCGAAGCCAACCAAAGCACCCTCGCGCGGGACGGCATAGGCAACGGTGACGCCCTGGCCTGCCTCGGCGGCCCGATCGCGCGCCTGCAGCACGTCGCCGGAGTAGCCGACCGCGACACAGATATCGCCATTGGCCAGATCGTTGATGTACTGCGAGGAGTGGAAATAGCGCACATGGGGGCGGATCGACTTCAACAGCTCCGTCGCCTTTTCCAGATCGCCGGTATCCTTGCTGTCGGCCTCGAGACCCAGGTAGTTGCGCGCCGCCGGGTAGAGGTCGGTCGGGGAATCGAGGATCGCAACACCGCAATCCTCCAGCTTGGCCACGGTCTCGGGATCGAAGATCATGTCCCAGCTGCCGATCTTGTCCTCGCCGATCCGCTCTTTGACCTTGTCGACGTTATAGCCGATGCCGGTGGTGTACTCCATGTAGGGCAGGCCATAGGTGTTGTCGGGATCGTTCTTGGCCACCAGCGCCATGACGCCGGGATCGAGGTTGCCCAGGTTCGGCAGCGCCTCTTTGTTGATCGGCTGGTAGATGCCAGCAGCGATCTGGCGGGCCATGAACTCGGCACTCGGCACCACGACATCGTAGCCGGAAGAGCCGCTCAGCAGCTTGGCTTCCAGGACTTCGTTGGAATCGAAGACGTCGTAGACGACCTTGATGCCGGTCTTCTCTTCGAACTTCTGGATCGTATCCTCGGCGATATAGTCCGACCAGTTGTAGACATTGACGACCCGGTCCTCGGCCCAGGCCGACCCCACGCCGACGGCCGTCGCGGCCGCGACAAGGGTGGCAACAGTCAGTGTTCTCATGATCTCGTCTCCCGTTAAGTTGCTCTTCTTTCGGATTGTTAGAAACCCAGCCGATCGCGCAGGGCGTACCACCAGGAACCGGCGACCGAATAGGGCACGCGGAATGTCCGCCCTCCTGGAAAGGGATACCAAGGCAATTTCGCGAACATGTCAAAGCGCGAAAGATCGCCATCGATCGCTTCGGAAAGGATGCGGCCGAAGAGATGCGATCCGGTGACGCCGTGACCGCTGTAGCCATGCGCGAAGTAGATCTTCTCGTCGATGCGGCCCATCTGCGGCACGCGCGAGAAAGAGAGCGCGAAATTGCCGCTCCAGGCATAGTCGATCTTCACGTCTTTGATCTGCGGAAAGACCTTTTCCATGTTCCGGCGCAGCTTGCGTTCGATATCGGCCGGGTCGGCGCCGCCATAGACGGTGCCGCCGCCGAACAGCAGCCGCTTGTCGGCCGAAAGGCGGAAGTAATCCAGGATGTAGCGCACGTCCTCGACGCAAAGGTCTGAGGGGATGAGCGCGGCACCGCGTTCGCCTAGCGGTTCGGTCGCCATGACTTGCGTGGAGACCGGCATCACCCGCGGCGTCAGCTCCGGCACGACGTGCCCCAGATAGGCGTTACCGCAAAGCACCAGCGTCTTGGCGGTCAGCGCGCCCCGGTCGGTCTTGATGACCGGATCCTTGCCGCTGCGGTCGAGCGCGGTCACCGGCGACATCTCGAAGAGCCGCCCGCCCAGATCCTCGAAGGCCTGCGCCTCGCCCAGAGCCAGATTGAGGGGGTGCATATGGCCGCCGCTGTGGTCGATCATGCCGCCGCAGTAGGCCTCGCTGGCGACATGCGGGCGTAGAGCCTCGCGGTCCAGCAGCTCATGCTCGTCCATGCCGTGCCGGCGCCAGAGCGCCTGCTTTGCCTCCAGCTCTTTCATCTGCTTGGCCGTGTAGGCGGCAAAGAGGTTCTTGTCCTTCAGGTCGCACTGAATGTCGTAGGTCTCCACGAAGCGGCGGATGATCCGGCCGCCCTCTTGCACCAGCGCGCCGACCTTGCCGGCCACATCGGCGCCGTAGCGCCGCTCGATCGTGCCCAGACTGGCATTCAGGCCATTGACGATCTGGCCGCCGTTGCGGCCGGACGCGCCCCAGCCCACGCGCGCGCCCTCGACCAGAGTCACCCGATAGCCCTTCTCGGCCAGGTGTAGTGCCGTCGAGAGGCCGGAATAGCCGGCCCCCAGCACGCAGATATCGCTGCTGTGATCGCCGACCAGTTCCGGGCGCAGCGCCGTGCGGTTGGCGCTGGCGGCGTAGTAGCTGCCGGTGTGCTTGCCGTTTCCGGCATAGGGGTGTGCGTTGGCCTTCATCACACGGCTTCCAGATAGCTGTAGTATTCGAAGTCGGTCACGCGCTCAGCGAAGACCGACATCTCTTGGCGCTTGCAGTCGACCAGCATGCGCTGCAGCAGGGGCGACAGCAGCTGGGGGATGATCTTGCTGCGGTGGAAGGCCTCGACGGCAGAGGCCCAATCCGGCGGAATACCGGGCAGATCGAGGCTGTAGGCATCGCCGACGATCGGCTCGGAAGGCTGCATCTTGTTCTCGATGCCGTGCAGGGCAGCCCCCAGGATGGCAGCCATCACCAGGTAGGGGTTGGCATCCGCACCGGCGACGCGGTGCTCGATCCGGCGGGCGACGGGCGCACCGCCCGGCACGCGGATCGCCACGGTCCGGTTCTCATAGCCCCAGGCGACGGCGCTGGGCGCGTGACTGCCGGGGCGCAGCCGGCGGTAGGAATTGAAGTGCGGCGCGAACAGCAGGGTCGAATCGGCCATGGCGGCCAGCAGGCCGGCGATCGCATGGCGCAGAATGTCCGAGCCGAGGTCGCCGCCGTCGTCGAAGACATTGCGGCCGTCGCTGTCGAGCAGGCTGAAATGCACATGAAAGCCGCTGCCGGCGCGCGTGCCGTAAGGCTTGGCCATGAAGCTGGCCGTGAAGCCGTGCTTGCGGGCGACGCTGCGCACGATCTCCTTGAAGAAGACGGCGTGATCGGCCGCCTCCAGGGCGTCGGCGACATGCACCAGGTTGATTTCGAACTGGCCGGGACCGTTCTCGGCGATTGCGGCATCGGCCGGCACACCCTGCTCTTCGCAGGCCGCATAGACGTCGTCCAGAAAGAGGTCGAAGTGATCCAACTCGCGCAGCGAAAGCACGGCGTCGGTATCCAGGACGCGGCCCGAGACCGGCGAGGTCGGCGCTTGCGGTATCTCTTCGCTGGAATCGACCAGATAGAATTCCAGCTCGCTGGCCGTCACCGGGGTGAGGCCGAGGGCTGCGAAGCGCTGCTGGATGGCCGCCAGTGCCTGGCGCGGATCGCCCAGGAAGGGGCCGCCCGTCTCGTAGGTCAGCTGCAGAGGCACCAAGGCCGAGGGCTTCGCCGTCCAGCTGAGCGGCAGCGGCCCGCGCCCGGTCCATTCGCATACACCATCTGCATCGCCGGTCTCGAAGACCAGCTTGCCGCCGACGATGTCCTCGCCCCAGATGTCGACACCGGTGATGGAGAGCGGCATGCGCAGCCCGCCCTCCAAGGCCTTCTCCAGCTGCGACACGGGAATGCGCTTGCCGCGCAGAGCCCCGTTCAGGTCGCAGACCGCGACGCGCAAGCTCTCCACCTCCGGGTGCGCCTCTATCCAGGCATCCGCCTTCACCGCGCTCAAGATCTCACCTCCATAGCTGAGATCACAAAACTCAAATTGTGATCACAAAGCGAATTTGATATCACTTTCGGAGCGCTTGTCAAGCTGCTAACCTGCCGATCGCTTGAAAATTTGAGGAATGGAGGCGGCAAAGATGGCCCCCAAGGCAGAGATTCAGAGCCTTCCCGAGGTTCCGCGTCCACTTGATGTCACATCGCAGGAGTATGCCTATCGGCGCTTGCGCCACTCACTGATGATCGGCGCCATCGATCCCGGCAGGGCATTGACCATCCGCGGATTGGCCGAAGCGATCGGCGTCAGCCCCACGCCGGTGCGCGAGGCCTTGCGACGGCTGAGCTCGGAGAATGCCCTGCTGGTGCTGGAGAACCGCCGCATCATGGTGCCGGAGATGACCACCCAGCGCTTCGAGGAACTGGTGGCTTTGCGCTGCTGTATAGAAGCGCAAGCCGCCGAGCGCGCCCTGCCCTATATGTCCGAGGTCAAGATCGACGAGTTGGAGATGATCGACGCCAGGATCGACAGCGCCTTCGAAGCCGGCGACCTAGAGGCCTCCACGCTTCTGAACCACCGATTCCATACCGAACTGCACGCCGCCAACCCGGTGCCGGTCGCGCTGCCGATGATCGAGAGCCTGCGGCTGCAGCTCGGCCCCTTCCTGCGCGTCGCGGCCCGCTATGCGCAGGAGTACTACACCGTGGATCGCCATAAGGAGATCATCGCCGCCCTGCGCAAGCGGGACGCCATCGCACTCGCGATGGCGGTCGAATCCGATATCCGCGACGGCGTCGGCCGCCTGGGTCGCAACGCGCTGCGCAGAATTCTGGGCGAGGCGGCATAGGTCTTTTTCTATAGCATTTCTCTAAATGTTATCACAAAACCGAGGAACTACGCTACTCAGCTGGCTGTTTTGCACCCCCGTGGATCTCCTTCAGACGGGCCCGTAGGCGCCGGGTCGCTTCTGCGCTGCCATCGTGGAAGGAGCCGAAGAGACGATCCAGAGGCACCTCTGCGGTGCCGAAGTTGCAGCGGAAATAGCGATGGTGCAGCTGGTGGAAGAAGTCGCCGGTCGCCATCCGCTTCTTGCCGGCCAAGACGAGACCGCCGTAGCCGGAGTGCGAGAAGGCCGGGTTCAGCCCCTCCAGATAGAAGTGGAAGAGCACATGCACCGGGTGCGAGGGCACCACGAAGTGGATCAGCACCGAAGAGAAATAGAGCAGATGCTCGATCGGGTGCATGGAGATCCCGGTCCAGGGTCCGACATTGACGTTGCGGTGATGCAGCGCATGCGCCAGGCGATAGAGCGGCGGCCAGTGCAGGGCGCGGTGGACCCAGTAGAAGTGGAACGAGGACCAGAGCGGGATCAGCGGGAACCAGAGCAGGAACCAAAGCGGGCTGTCGGCGAAATCGATGAGCGGCGCAAAGCCATTGGCGGCCGCCCAGAAGTAGAGAACCTGGAACAGCGTCCAGATCGTAACCCCGCTCGCCAAAGACCAGAAGACATTGTCCAGCACCTGATTGCGAAAGCTGTAGGGGGCTTGGTTCCGCGCCATCGGCCGGCTGTCGAATTTCAGCGCCTGGCCTTGTGCGGAGGCCCCGTAGAACCAGAGGTGCAAACCACCGGCCACCAAGCTGAGCAAGGCCAGATTGCCGAGCCACACCTGAAGGACCCAGGCCCAATGCAAGCTCTGCATGGTCTCCCAGGCTGGCAGGAACCAGAGGTAGATTGCCCAAGCCAGCCCGAACTCCAGGGTGACCGCACCGATCGCCAGCCAATAGCCCGCCATCCACTTGAGCCAAGCCAGAGGCCGCGGTGGCCAGTCGAACAGCGGTGACACCTCGATCGGCAGCTCGGGCTGCCAGTTCCACCCGCTGCGTTTCGATGCCTGCGTCGTCTCACGCATCAGTCCACCTCCGGCTTTTTGAGGTCAGGCCGCTTTGATGAAGGGAAGCGTCGTCACGCTAAGCCCACGCGCCTCCCCCTCCACGACGAGAGTGAGCGCCTCGGCATCGAGAGCAACCATGCCGACAGCGATGTTTCGCCCAAGGCGCCGCGAGTAGGCCAGTTCGCTGACATAGCCGGCTGGACGGCCTTTGGAGCGAATCTCGAGGGCTGCTTGGTTCGGGCTCAAGGGTGGGCCGTCGATGAAAAAGCCGACGCGACGGCGCGTGATGCCTTGGGCCTTGATCCGCTGCAGCGCCTCGCGGCCGATGAAGGGCTCGCCGTCCAGATCGACCAGCTTGCCGAGCCCCAATTCGAAGGGGTTGGCCGGATGGGTCTGCACGCGCGCGTCGGCGCCGTAGGACAGAAGTCCGCTTTCCAAACGCTCCAGGTCGTTCGGCGCGCCGGGACCGATGCCATAGGCTTGACCGGCTTCGCGCACCAGACGCCACAGCTCCCCACCGCGGGACTTGTCCGTCAGATAGAGCTCGAAGCCGCCCTGCTTCGACCAGCCCGAGCGCGCCAGCACCAAGGGAATGCCGGCAAGTTCGGTTTCGCGGAACCAGAAGTACTTGAGCTCGCGGACCCAGGAACCGAACAGATCGGCTGCCAGATCGACCGCTTTGGGACCCTGGATCGCCATGGGCGAGGCGTCGGGCTCGAAAATCTCGACCTCGTAGTTCAGTGCTCTCGCAGTCGCTTCGGCCCAGAGCGCCACGTCGGCGTCGGCCAGCGAGAGCCAGTAGCGTTCCTCCTCCAGCTTCAAGAGAACAGGGTCGTTGATCAGCTGACCCTGGTGATTGCAGAGCGGCACATAGCGGCCCTGGCCCACGGCGGTGCCTCTGACATCCCGGGTGGTGAGGTACTGCAACAAGCGGCTTGCATCCTTGCCTGCCACCTCGACCTGGCGCTGGGCGGCGACGTCCCACTGCGCGACGCCCTCGATCAAGCGGCGATACTCGGCCTCCGGATCGCCAAAGGAGCCGGGAATCAGCATGTGATTATAGACCGAGAAACTCTCTACGCCGGCCTCGATCGTCGCCTGGTAATAGGGTGACTGCCGCAGATTGGGGCCGATCCCGATGCGATGGCTCATGCGCTGCTCTCCCCAGCGAAAAGAGGATCGGGATGCTCCCGATAGACGAAGAGCGGGCTGGACCAGGCATTGAAGCCGTCTTCCGTCGTCACCCGAACCCAGAGCGGGTTGTCACCCACGGCCGTCAGCGGAACGCTCACCAGGCGCTTCAGTTCGAAGCAGTCATTGCGATCCGGCAGACGGAAGACTCGGACCCGCCGCTCCAGGCCGCCGGCTTCGAAAATCGTCTCCTCCAAGCCGATCTCGGCCAGAGGCAAGGCGGTCGAGACATGATCGCACGCAATCTCCAAGCGGCTGTCGTCGGGCCCCTCGACCCAGGCGTCGAAGCCGCCGAAGTTGCCGGTGGTCAGCGTGTCGAAGGTCACCCGCTTGCCATCGTGTAGGCGCGTCGGCCGCTCGTGGTTCCAGGCGTTGAAGGGCTGGATGGAGCGGATGCTGCCGCCCTGCAGACGGACCTCGCCCTTCCAGGTGGTCTGACGTCCGCGACCGCGATACTCCGCGCCCTGCCAGACGATGCGGATGCGCCGGCCTAAGTCGGCATCGGTAAAGCCGCGCAGGGTGGCAATGCAGGTCGTGCCGTTCAGCACCTCGATCCGCTCGATCGGCGATCCGGCGTGGCAGGCGACCTCCAGTTCCAGGCTCTCCGCGTCGGTCTGAACGATGTCGCCCATCATCGCCGCGCGCACGGGCTTGCCCGCGACTTCGAAGTAGCGAGGATCGCGCGTGAAGAGCTGGGCGCTGCCCGAGAAGCTGGCCGTCACCTCCAGGTGCAACCGGTTGCCGGTGGTGCCGTAGTGGTGCCGCCGCCGCAGGCATTCGAAGAAGCCGTCGCGGGTCAACTCTTCGGCGAAGAAGCAGGTGAGCCCGCCGTAGGCACCGAAGCTGGCGGCCCCGGGATAGCTCGCGCCCGGCCGCCCCTTGTGACCGTCGCTGTTGCAGACCACGCCGGCGCGATGGCCGAGCGCGAAGCCGTCGGTCAGCAGCCACTCGAAGGTGCCCCAGGCGGAGTGGATCTCCATCGCCGTCTCCAGCTTGGGATCGTGTGCCTGCTTGATGTCGGCATAGCGACCGCCGACGTGGGCATAGACAACAGAGTCCTCGTCCTTGAGGTCGCGGAAGAGCTGCGCTGCCGTGGTGGCGTCGCTATCGAGGTCGCTGCGATCCGGCAGCAGCGCGTGCGAGGAGCGCCGGATCTGCCGCCCCTCCTCGCGGAAGTAGACATTGCGATCGCCGCCGACCGCCGTGTTGCCGGACCACTCATAGCCCGGAAAGGTCACGAAGCGGCCGTCCTCCTGGTAGCGCGCCGTCAGTTCGTTGATCAGCGCCCAGAAGGCCTTGTTGATCTGGAAATCGTTGGCCTGGTGGCTGGTGGCATCGAGGAAGGAGAGGTTGCGCGCGAAGTCGAAGTATTCCTCCGCGGTGTTGATGCCGACCGACTCGCCGCTCTGCCCGTGCAGATCGGCCCAATAGCCTGCGACCTTGCCGGCACGGATCAGGAGAGGGTTGGAGCTGGCCAACAGGCTCCCGTCGGCATCGAGAACATCGATCTTCACCACGCCCTCTTGCGGCACACGCAGGTCGTCCAGGACCAGGGCACGCTGCCCCTTGGCGAAGACCAGGTCCGCCGGCAGACCCTCGACAGGCAGAGACGCTCGCAGCTGAAGTCTCTCCTCGACCTTGTCGCTGGGATTGCCCCAGCGATCCTCGGCCTTGATGCCAAGGCGAAAGACCTCGCCCGGTCGGCGCAGGCTGGGCAGGACGGCCTTCCAGACCGCCGGCGGTCCCGGCGCGATGGCGATCACCGGCGTGTCCGGGATCGGCAGGAAGTGGCCGGTGGCGCAGACGTCGGCCAGCACCTTGAACTCGAAACCACTCTCGCAAAAGGTCTGCAGCTTCAATCCCGGCGAGCCGCCCGAGCGATCGCCGAAGACGATGGTGATTTGATCACCCTCATAGAGCCCATCGCCGCGCACGGTCACCTTGAGCGAGCGGTACCAGGGTCGCTGTTCGCCGCCGTCCTGATAGACCAGGTGTAGCCGGGAGCCATTGCTGGCCGACGCGCTTACATAGTTGACCGCCGAGGGATCCTCGGTCTGCAGCCTGCCCCAGTCGTTGGAGTAGCGATGCACCACCTTGATCGCGCCGGTGTCGTCCAGTCCGTAGCGGCCGGCCGTGTAGACCAGCCGAAAGCTCTGCAGACTGCGCGCCTCGAAGGCGCCGCCCGGCGTCAGCTCGACGCTGCCGTAGAGGACCGGGTCGGCACCGGGCTCGGCATTCGACCAGGCATCGCCGACCAGGCGAGTCGCGACCTTGGGCATCGGCTCTTGTTAGGCCGGTGCTGGGCCGAAGGCCTTGTGACAGGCGCGCTCTACCAGTTCCAGATGGTCCTGGCCGTAGAAGATATCGCCGTCGACCACATAAGTGGGCGAACCAAACATCTTTGCTGCAATGGCCTCCTGCGTGTTGGCCTCATGGATGTCTGCGATCTTGGCGTCCTCAGACGCCGTCAGGAGCGCCTTGCCGTCACAGCCGGCTTGGTCGGCCAGCCGAACGAGGGCTTCTTCGTTCGCCAGGTCGGCATCGTCGCGCCAATGGCCGACCAGGAAGGCATGTGCCAGGCTGTCGATATCGGCCCCAGCTTCGATGGCGGCAATCAGCATCAGGTTGGCGCGCAGATAGCCGTTGCTGTGATGGGTCGGCCTGGCATCCATGATCTCGACCCCGCGATATTCGGCCCAGCGCCAGATCTCGCGGCGGAAGTGGTAGCGGATGTAGTCGGCATCGCGCTCACCGAAGCCGGTGGAGCCACGGGCGGCCATCACCCGATGCAGGTCCATCGGCTTGTGGCGGATGCTGCGCCCGGTGCGCTTGGCGACCGCCATCAATTCGGCCGAGCCGATGAAGGCGAAGCTCGAATGGGCGCTGTAGAAGTACTCGATCTCAGCCATGCTGCTGCCTCCTCGTTGGTGCTTGCGCTCCGCCGCGTATCCGCGTCGTGGCGAGGCTTAGCATGCAAGGGTCTGCGCGCGATAGCAGAAGTCGAGAACCGGACCAATCATCAGAGCCCGCAAAGATTGCCATGTCAGACGCTCTTTGCTAGTCGGGCCGTCCATCGCTCGCCAAGAAGGACCCCATGACACTACCGGACCCGCGCGATACCCACCCTGTCGTGCTGCCGAACGGCGAGCGCGATCCCGGCACCGTCTTTCTGAAGCAGGTGATCGACCATCCCAACATCGAGGTCGGCGACTACACCTACTTCAACGACAGCGACATTCCGCAAGACTATGCGCTCGCTATCGCTCCCTATCTCTTTCCCGGTGCGCCCGAGCGGCTGGTCATCGGCAAGTTCTGCCAGATTGCCAAGGGCACCCGCTTCGTCACGGCAACCGCCAACCACCCCATGGCGGGGATCTCTACCTATCCCTTCGGCGTCTTCGATGCCGCGCGCTTTCCCAGCTATCGCGCCAGCCTGCCGCATGGAGGCGACACAGTCGTGGGGCATGACTGCTGGTTCGGCCGCGACGTCCTGGTCCTGCCCGGCGCGGAGCTGGGCTCGGGCGTGATCGTCGGCGCCGGTGCCGTTGTCAGTGGCAAGGTTCCGGACTATGCCGTCGTTGCCGGCAATCCGGCCAAGGTCATCCGCATGCGCTTTCCCGACGATAGGATCGCCAAGCTGCTGCAACTGCAATGGTGGGACTGGCCGCCGGAGCGCATCGTGCAGGCCATCCCAGCCATAGAAGGCGCCGACGTCGAGGCGCTCACCCGCTTTGCCGAGACGGCCTAGAGCGCGATGACGATAGATCGAATCGATCTATCGTCTGAATCGCACTCTACTTGTTTGAAAGTAGACCAAGATTCAGACCGCGGGTCGTTTCGATCTGCGATCATCTTGGTCTAGACGGTCGCGACCGGCGTTGCCGGTGAGCCGACCGCTCCCGGCAGACGCAAGGGCGGGGCCGTCAGCAAGAAGTCGTTGCGCTCCGCTTGCCTCAGCCAGGCAGCCAGCTCCTCGAAGTACCAGAGCTCGCCCAAGGGCAATCCCAGACGGAAGAGGCAGTGCTCGTGCAAGGGTAGGGCGGCATGCGGGCCTTCGCCGGTCTTTGCCGGCACGCCTTCGACAGCATAGTTGTCGGCGACCAGGGCTGCGATACCGCTCTCGGTAATCCACTCCTGCAGGCCCTTGTCGCGCCCGTCGAGAACGGCATAGGCGCCCAGCAGCACCGCCGGATCCGGCTCGCCGCCCATGGCCAGGATGCGGTCGGCAAAGCCGGTGTAGAGGCAGAGGATATCGCCCTCCTCGACCACCAGCCCCTGGTCCTTGATGGCCGCCTCCAGATCGTTCAAGCCGACATAGACGCGCTCTTCACCGTAGAGGCGCTTCAAGTCCAGCAGCAGGCCGCGGCTCTGTGTGGCCTTTACCGCCTGCTTGTCGATGCCCAGCGCCGTGGCGCCTGCGGCCAGTTCCGGATTCTCGATCTCTACGCCGGCGCGATAGCCGTTGTAGTAGACTTTCTGGGTCTGGCCGGAGCCATCGCAGTCGAAGTGGCTGCCGACATGGGCCAGGGAATCCCACTGTGTGGAGTACTGGGTATAGAGCAGCACGGCGTCGTCGGAGATCACATCGGTCAGATCGGTGCGACCGGTGTAGGAGTCCATGCCGGCAACCGGGCGATTGTACATGGCCGCCCCCTCGGCGGTGGTCGGCCGCAAGGTCGGCGGATAACGCCGGGCATTCAGCGTATTGCCGCCCGGTAGATCCAGCGGCAGGCTGAGGCAGAAGCTGAGCCCTGCGCTCACCGCGGCTACGCCGCGCAAGACCGCCTCGGGCGTGATCAGGTTCAAACGGCCCAACTGATCGTCCGGGCCCCAGTCGCCCCAGGTCGAGCCCTCCGGGCGGCGCGTCCAGCGCGGATTTCTAGCGTTCATGTGATCCCATTCCTGCCTTGTTCGTGCCATTGAAGTAGACCAGGTTTAGCAGAGAGCGCTCCGCTCGCAAGCAGCCTCGGCAGATGACGGATACCAGAATGGCCAAACGCCTGCTCACCACCTTGCTGTGCCTCGCTCTGGCCGGAGCACTTTCTCTTGCACCGGCTCTGGCAGAAGACCCGCATTTTGAGGACCCCTGGCCGAAGGTTTCAACCTCTCCCGGCCAACGCCTGACCTTCGAGAGTCTCAGTCCCTTTGCCCTGAACTCTGTGGAGGAGGCGGCGGAGACGCAAGCGCAGGCCCGCCTCTTCCTGCCGCCCGAGGCCAGTGCGGACAATCCCGTGCCTGCAGCAGTGCTGCTGCACGGCGCCGGCGGCGTGCTGGGCGCACGCGAGCTTACCTATGGCCCGCAGCTGGCAGCGCAAGGCGTTGCCGCATTAGTGATCGACAGCTTCGCCCCGCGCCGCGATCTGGCAGCCGGCTTCTTCGAGCGCCTCTTCAACGTCACCGAGGTCATGTTGATGGCCGATGCTTACGCCGGCCTGGGCTTCCTCGACAGCCTGCCGGAGATCGATGGCGAGCGGGTCGCGCTCATCGGCTTTTCCTACGGCGGCATGGCCAGCGTGCTGGCCGCCTATGAGCAGGTTGCCAAGGTGCTCTCTCCCAACGGCCGGCGCTTCCGCGGCCACGTCGCCTACTACGCCCCCTGCATCATTCGTGCCGCCAATCCCCAGACCACGGGTGCGCCCATCCTGATCCTGAACGGCGGCCAGGACGGCCTGATCGACCCCGAGCGCTGCCAGGAGATCGAGGCCGACCTGGCCGACGGCGGGTCCGAGGTCGAGAGCATCGTCTACCCTGAGGCCATGCATCAATGGGACGGCCGCTCCACGCGTCCCTGGCGTCCCCGCTACACTCTGGCGCCCTGCGCCTACCGCTTGCAGGAGGACGGCAGCGGTATCGACGAGCGCACCGGGCTGCCGGTCTCCACGCCCTTGCTGCGCCGTGGCTCGCTTGCCCTCTGTGCCAGCAAGGACGGCTATCTGATCGGCCGCGACGATGCCGTGCGTGCCGAGTCGAACCGTGCGCTGGGTGCCTTCCTGGCCAAGGTGTTTTCGCCATCTTGACGCGCCGACAAGCGGCATAGGAGGCTCCGGGGCATGCTTCGAATCGCTCTCGCCTCGCCGCCTTTCGCCGGCACCCTCGCAAGCGCCCTTCCTCAGGTAGAGCGCTACCTAGGAGAGGCCGCCGCCCAACAGGCGGATATCGTCTGCTTTCCCGAGTGCTACCTCCCCGGCCTCCGCGTGCCTGGGCTGGCGGTAGAGCCGCATGATCCAGCAGGTTTGGAAGAGGCTCTGGCCCAGGTCTGCGATCTGGCCAGGCAGGCCGGCATCGCCGTCATCCTGCCGATGGACTGGGACAGTCCGGAGGGAATCCGAAACCGTGCCTACGTTCTCTCTGCAAAAGGGGAGGTCCTCGGTTTCCAAGACAAGACCCAGCTGGCGCCGGAGGAGGAGGCATCCTACGTGCCCGGCAGCGGCCGGCAGCTCTTCGAGGTCAAGGGCGTGGCCTTCGGCATCGCCATCTGCCACGAGGTCTGGCGCTATCCCGAGACAGTGCGCTGGGCTGCCGTGCGCGGCGCCAAGATCGTCTTCCAGCCCTTCCAGTCGGGCAGCGACGAGAGCGGCACGAATGGCACCGAGTGGGGCAAGCTGGACCATCCGATCTTCGAGAAGGCCATGGCCTGCCGTGCTGGCGAGAATGGGATTTTCCTGGCCAGCGTCAACTACGCCCACCGCTTCCAGGATACGGCAAGCTCTCTGATTTCCCCGGAAGGCCGCTGTCTCTCCCACCTGCCCTATGGCCAGGAGGGCCTGCTGGTCGCCGACATCGATCCCGAGGCAGCCGACCGCCTCTTCGCGATGCGCTTCGCGCCGGAGCGCTATGGAGAGCGTCGCTAAAGGCGATCACTCTCCACGACGCGATAGCTCGGAGGTGCTTGGGCGCCTAGAGCAGATCGCATTCAGGTGGAATCACCTGAATGCGAGACTCTGCTCTACGTTTCAAAGCTGTAGAGCAGGATTCAGACGACAAATCGTTTCGATTTGACATCATACTGCTCTAGAATTGCACCCCGCGCGTCAAGGCGCCATCCACCACCAGGTTGGTGCCGGTGATGAAGCTGGCGGCAGGGCTTGCCAGGAAGACGGCAGCGCGGGCGACCTCGTCTGGCTTGCCCATGCGGCCGGTGGGGTTCAGCGCCAGAGCGGTCTGGTAGAGTTCGTTGTTGTTGTCCTTGATCATGTTCCAGACCCCGCCATCGAAATAGATGTTGCCGGGCGAGACGGTGTTGCAGCGAATGTTCTGGCCGGCGCGCTGATAGGCCAGGCCCTGGATATAGTGGATGAGCGCTGCCTTGAAGGTGCCGTAGGGACCCGCGGCAAAATCGATCTCGCGGCCCGAGACGCTGGAAATCGCAACGATCGCTGCCGCGTCGCTCTTCTCCAGATGCGGCATGGCTGCCTCGACCAGGCGAACCGTGTGCATCAGATCGACGTTGAACTCCGCCGACCAGCTCTCCTCGTCATTGCCGATGGCAAGCGCGCTGACGTTGGCAATCGCGATGTCCAGGCCGCCCATGGCCTCGCTGGACTGCTGCACCCAGGCCTCCAAGGCTGCCTTGTCGCCGACATCGACGACGCTGCCGGAGATCCCGCCGCCAAGCTCGGCCACACAGGCATCCAGATCCGCCTGAGTTCGACCACAGATCGCAACCTTGGCCCCCTCGCCCACCAGGCTGCGGGCGATCTCCTTGCCGATGCCCTTGCTACCGCCGGTCACCACTGCTCTCTTTCCCTGCAAACCTAGATCCATCGCCTGGCACTCCTTGTTGCTTGATCTGCCACGAGCCTGTCCGGCCAGGACCTTAGGAGTCAAGTCACGTGCCGCGAAGCCGCCGCCCCCGCAAAGCAAAACGGGAGCCTCCCAAGGGAGACCCCCGTTCGCCACCTAGAGCCTCGAAGCCTAGTCCTTCAGCGTCCAGGCCGTCTTGTCGATATCCAAGTCCGAAAAGTCTTCGGGCCGGAAGGTCGGATGCTCCACACCGCTGCCCAGCTGGCGGCGATAGTCGTTCAGCAGCCGGAGCGCCACGGGGAAGAGCATGATGATGGCCAGCAGGTTGACCAGAGCCAAAATGCCCATCACCGGATCGGAGAAGAAGAAGACCTCGGTCGCCCCATCGGCCGAAGCGCCCAGGAACACCAGTGCGATGATGCAGACCCGCAGGACGATCCTGGCCTCCTTCGCGTCCGTGAAGACCGTCAGCGCCGTCTCGCCGAGGTAGTAATTGTAGATGATGGAGCTGAAGGCGAAGAGCAGGATCGCCAGGGTCAGGAAGTACTGGCTCCATTCGCCGACATGGCTGACCAGGGACTGCTGGGTCAGGACCACGCCGTCGATCTCTGCGCCCGGCACATAAACATCGCTCAAGAGGATCATGAAGGCAGTGCAGGAGCAGATGATGATGGTGTCGATGAAGACCGACAGCGACTGCACGATGCCCTGGCTGATCGGGTGGCGGACATAGGCGATTGCCGCCACGTTGGGCGCGCTGCCCAGCCCGGCCTCGTTGGAGAAGAGACCGCGACGCAGGCCCTGCGCCACGGCAGCCCCCATGCCGCCGGCGACGGCTTCGTTGAAGCCGAAGGCGCTCTCGACGATGGTCACGATCATGCCGGGGACTTCGCCGATGGAGAGCAGGATCACGACGATCGCCATCACGATGTAGCCGACCGCCATGACCGGTACGACGACGTCGGCGACCTGGGCGATGCGCTTGATGCCGCCGAAGACCACCAGTGCTGTGACGACGGCCAGGCCGATCCCCATCCACAGACGATCGATGCCCAGGCTTTCCTGCGCGGCACCGGCGACCGTGTTGCCCTGGAAGGCGTTGAAGCCAAGCGCGAAGGCCGCGATCAGGCAGATGGCATAGATTACCGCCAGCCACTTGTACTGCTTGCCCAGCCCGAAGAGGATGTATTGCGCCGGCCCGCCGCGGTAGGAGCCGTCCGGTTCCGAACGCTTGTAGGCCTGGGCCAGCGAGCACTCGATCAGGCTGGTGCACATGCCGACCAGCGCGATCGCCCACATCCAGAAGACGGCACCCGGACCGCCCAGTGAGATGGCAACGGCGACACCGGCGATGTTGCCGCCACCGACGCGCCCGCCGACGCTGACGAAGAGAGCAGCGCGAGAGGACACATGTCCACTGGCCCCCGGCACCTTATCCGGAAAGAGCACCCGGAACATCCGGCCGAAAAAACGAAACTGGCAAAAGCCCGTTTGCAGCGTGAAAAACATGCCGAGCACGACCAGGAAGGGGATCAGCGACCACCCCCAGGTTCCATCGCCGATGGCGTTGAAAATATCCTCTAGGAAGCCCATTGGTTCGCTCCTCTCCCCCTTATTGTTGCCTTTACTCTGGTCAGCGTTGTTTTGGTTGTGTTGCGACCGGGTCGGATTTTGGCGGCTAAGTGCACAGCACCAAGATGGAGAGTCTTTCCCGTCATAAGCGACTTGTCAAACGGAGCAGCGATTGCTCGTGCCATGGTGGGAAGGGGTGGCCTTTTGGACACAAACGGCAGAAGCGCCCGCAGCTCCTTGCGTTGCCAAGGGAACAGCGAGCGTCTCGATGACGGTCATCTAGGCGATCGACATCATATGGCCGTCGACGGCCAGTGCCTGACCGCTGACCCGGCAACCCACCGGGCTGTCGAGATAGAGGATGGTGCCGGCGATATCCTCGGGCGGGATGAAGGTGCGCAGCGACGAGCGACCGGCCTGCACTGCTCGCATCTCCTCGACCGGGCGCCCCTCTGCCTCGGCCCGCGCGGCAATCACCCGCTCGATCCGCTCTCCGGCGATGGCGCCGGGGCAGACCGCATTGACGCGGATGCCGTCGGGTCCGACCTCGGCCGCCAAGGACTTGGAGAGCCCCACCACGGCCCACTTGGTCACCGCATAGGGCGTGCGCAGCGGAAAAGCGTGCAGGCCGGCTGCCGAAGAGATGTTGACGATCAAGCCACTGCCTTGCGCCTTCATACCCGGCAGCACCTTGGCGCAGCAGATCATGTGCGACAGCAGGCCCACCTCCAGACAGCTCCTGACCTCGGCACTCGCGATCTCCTCGATGGGACCCGTCGGGCCGGCGATCCCGGCGTTGTTCACCAGGGTGTCGCAGCCGCCCAGACTTTCCAAGGCGCGGTCCATCCAGGCCTTGAGCGCAGACTCCTCGGCAACATCGCAGACCTCGGCCTGGACATGAGGATGGGCCGCCTTCATGGCGGCGACCTTGTCGGCCTGGATATCGCAGAGCGCGACCTGCGCCCCCTCCGCCAGATAGGCCTCGGCGACCACCTTGCCGATTCCGTCCGCCGCCGCAGTCACGATTACGCGCTTACCACTCAGGCTCATAGCCAGCCCTTTCGTTTGAAGAAGGAGAATAGTAGGGCTCGGCCCGGTAAGTATCTGTTTTGCATATGCTTATCTGGCCAAGTCGTTTGAGGAACTGCGCCCGTGGGGCAGCCTTGGGGCAAATCTGTGCGACAGACGGCCCCACGAGCAGCAGCATAGCGGTCAAGCAGGCCACCCGCAAAGCCGCCTGATATCCGCACAGGCCGACTTCACCAGCCGTTCGCAGTAGTCATCATAGGCGCAGCCGCGGGCGTACTCGTTGAGATAGGCGACCTTGGTGTGAACGTCGCCCAGGCTCTCGGACCTCAGGTTGACGATGGCCTCTTCGGCGGCGAAGGCTGCTTCCATGGCCGCCACCGATGCCGCTTCGAGTTGCGCCAGGCCGGCGGCTGTGCAGCAGGTAGCCTCTCGGGTGTCGAAGGCGCGCACCGCATCCAGGTCTTTCGCCTTGGCAATGCGGGCGACAGCGACCAGGTCGGTCGCGCTGGGCTTGCTGAGCGTCTGCATCGGTCAAGCCTCGATCTGCATGAACGGCCGCAGCTCCATCGTGCTGCCGCCGTCGTGGTACACATCGAAGCTCTGTCGGCGCACCTCAAGGTGGTCCTCCAGCACCATCACCACGCTCTCGATAATCATCAGCAGCTTGCGCAGATCGCGACAGTCCTCGGCCCGGATCTCGTGATCCGTCGCCAGCCCGTCCAGGAAGTTGCGAGCAATCTGCATCTGGGTGAGCGCTTCCTTCAGGGTCTGCGCCTGGCTGGTCGCGATCAGGTCGACAAGCGCTTGGTGCTGATCCAGGGCGCACCTGTGGGCAACCCTCAAGCGGT
>JAVJSY010000078.1:0-5301 GCA_040219175.1 Kiloniellales bacterium | reverse complement strand
ATCAAGACCTACGTACATGATACGCTCTTCCATGACCCGTCTCCTATGCATGAGGCTCGGCGCTCGACCATCCAGCGCAACCCTCGTTACCTGCATATTGTGAGACGGGTCACCCCAGCCTCAGGCGATCATCTGGTCTAGGGTCGTTGAAGAAAATGCCGATCTCTTGGCGTGCCGATGCGCGGCTCCGGCGACCCGCCCTAGCGGTCCTTCCCTCTGGAAAAAGCGGTTACGCGGGGCGCGTCGGTCGAGGCGGCCAGGCGCAAGGGCTTGTCTTCGGCCAGACGCCCGAACAGCAAGTGATCGCACCATTCCCCATGGATGCGCAGATAGGCCCGCGCCAGGCCCTCTTCGCTGAAGCCGACGCGACGCAGCAGGCGCTGGCTCGGCTGATTGGTCGGCAGGCAGGCGGCCTCGATCCGGTGCAGGCCCAGCTCGCGAAAGGCGAAATGCGCCACCAACTCCAGGCTTTCGGTCATGTAGCCCTGGCCGGCGTAGGGCTCGCCCATCCAATAGCCAAGCGTGGCCATTTGCGCGACGCCGCGGCGGATCTGCGCCAGGGTGATGGCGCCCATCAGCATATCGTCTTCATTGTGGAAGATGTGGAAGGTATAGCCCTGGCCGGCTTTCGCCTCGTGGTTGGCGTGCTTCAAGCGCTGGCGATAGGACCCGCGGGTCAGCGCATCCGAAGCCCAGGTCGGCTCCCAAGGGGTCAGGAAGGCGCGGCTTTGACTGCGCAGCCGCGACCATTGACGCCAATCCTTGCCGCGCATAGGCCGCAGCACGACGCGGGCGCCTTCGAGCTTCAGTTGGCGTAGATATCCGGCACGAAAGGGGGGCATCCGCAATAGACCGTTTACTAGCGCAGGCGATGAGCCAGCTGTGAGAACTCGGGAAGCCGGCCACTCGGCCCCATCACGGCCAAGCTCGGCGTACCCTCGAGAAGACGTGCCATAAGCCCTTCTATGTCCTTTGTTCCTACGGCCTCAAGCTTAGCCAGCAAAGCCTCCAAGTCCAAGGCCTCACGATAAACGAGAAAATGATTCGCCATCGCCTCGGCACGCGCGAAGCTGCTTTCCCGGCTCATCAGGATGGCTGCGCGAGCCTGCGCCTTGGCCCGGCGCAGTTCTTCCTCTTCGATGCTTGCGGCCACGGCCTTCAACTCTTCGGCCATCAGGACCAAGGTTTCGGCCGCCTCCTCTTCGCCGGTGCCGGCATAGAGGGTCAAGAGGCCACTGTCGTCGAAGTGCGAGAAGAAGGAATAGACGGAATAGACCAGCCCGCGCTTCTCGCGAATCTCCTGGAACAGGCGCGAAGACATGCCGCCGCCCAGGATGGAGCTCAAGAGCCCGGCGGTCGGGTAGTCTGGATCGTGGACCGAGACGCCTGGCAATGCCATCACCAGATGCACCTGCTCCAGGTCTCTATCGACGCGGATCTCGCCGCCCTCGTAACTGGCCGCCTCGCATGCCTTGCTCCCACCTGCCGGCAGGTCACCCAGCCCGTCCTCGGCCAGACGCAGCAGGGCCTCGTGCTCCACTGCACCGGATGCTGCCAGAACGATACGCTCTGCCCCGTAATGCTGCTTGACGAAGCTCTTGAGGTCGCTCTGCGAGAAGGAAGCGACGGTGCCCTCGCAGCCGAGGATCGGGCGGCCCAGGGCCTGGCTCGGATAGGCGATTTCCTGCAGGTGGTCGAAGACGATGTCGTCGGGCGTGTCCTCTGCCAGACCGATTTCCTGCAGCACGACGGCCTTCTCGCGGACCAGTTCCTCTTCCTCGAAGAGCGAGCGCTGCAGGATGTCGGCCAGGATATCAACGGCCAGCGGCAGGTCCTCGCCCAAGACCCGGGCATAGAAGGCGGTCGACTCGCGCGAGGTGTAGGCGTTGAGCTGACCGCCGACGGCCTCGATCTCTTCGGCGATGGCCCTGGCGCTGCGACTCGTCGTTCCCTTGAAGGCCATATGCTCGATCAGGTGCGCGATGCCGTTCTCGGTCGCGCGCTCATGCCGGGCACCGACATCGACCCAGAGCCCGACGGAGGCGCTGCCGACGCCGGCCATGGGGTCGCTGGCGACGGTCAGGCCGTTGGCCAGGGTGGAGATGCGCATCTCGCCCGCGGCGCCGGTCATAGAGCCTCGCTGGCGACATGGCCACCGACAAAGGACTTCAGGGCCTCGGCATCGTTCGCCATGGTCGTGTAGCGCTCCTCGCGTTCGTAGAGATCGCCCAGGCGCGCCGGCAGGGCTGGACGCAAGCCGGTGGCCTGCTCCACAGCATCGGGGAACTTCGCCGGGTGTGCGGTCGAAAGCACGACGCTTGCGCCGGCACCGGCAGCCAGGCGGCGCCGGGCAACGGTAACACCCACTGCCGTATGCGGGTCCACAATCACGCCGGTTTCTGCGTGCGTACGGCGTATCTCGCCCAGAGTTCCTTCGTCATCCAGCCGGTCGCCGGTGAAGCCGGCGCGGATCGACGCAAGCGCCGCCTCGTCCAAGGTGACCGATCCCTCGGCCCGGAAGCGATCCATGAGTGCTTTGACAGCAGCTCCGTCGCGGCCCATGGCCTCGAACAGCAGCCGCTCGAAGTTGGAGGAGACCTGGATGTCCATCGAGGGAGAAAGGGTGGGCTGCACGCCGGACATGGTCATCGCCCCGCACTCCAGGATGCGCGGCAGGATGTCGTTGCTGTTGGCGGCGATCACCAACTGGCCCATCGGCAGGCCCATCTGCTTGGCGACATAGCCGGCGAAGACATTGCCGAAGTTGCCGCTGGGCACCACGAAATCCAGCTTGCGTTCCGGTCCACCCAGGGCCAGCGAGGCATAGGCGTAGTAGACGCTTTGCGCCAGGATGCGCGCCCAGTTGATCGAGTTCACGGCCGAGAGGTGATGGCGGTCGCGGAAGGCATGGTCATTGAACAGCGCCTTCACCAGGTCCTGGCAGTCGTCGAAGGTGCCCTCGATCGCCAGGTTGTGCACATTGTTGGCCGCGACCGTGGTCATCTGCCGGCGCTGGACCTCGGAGGTGCGGCCCTTGGGGTGCAGGATGAAGACCTCGACGGCCTCGCGCCCCTTCAGGGCTTCGATGGCGGCAGAGCCGGTGTCGCCGGAGGTCGCACCGACGATGGTCAAGCGTTCGCCGCGGGCCTTCAGCACCGCATCGAAGAGCTGACCCAGAAGCTGCATGGCGACGTCTTTGAAGGCCAGGGTGGGGCCGTGAAACAGCTCAAGCAGCCAGAGGTTCGGCTCCAGTTGCACCAGCGGAGCCACGGCCTTGTGCGCGAAGTTGGCATAGGCGCGCTGTAGCAGATCCGGCAGCTGCGCGCCGACCGGGGAGCCGGCGGTGAAGGGGGTCAGCATGCGCTCCGCCAGGGTGCAGTAGTCGGCGCCCACCAGGCCACGCCAGGTCGCGCTCGACAGGCCCGGCCACTGGCTGGGCAGATAGAGGCCGCCGTCGCGGGCCAGACCGCTAAGCAGAACCTCTTCGAACCCCAAAATCGGGGCCGAGCCACGAGTGGATTGATAGTGCATTTGGAAAACCCTTTGAGCCGCGGCGCAATCTAGACGCCGAGCCCTGCGACCCACAAGATCTCTCTTGCTGCACAGACTGCAATGGAGGGGCAAGGAATGCGCACGATAGTGATTGGAGAAGCACCACTGACCTTGGGCGAGGTCGCCGCCGTGGCGCGGCGCGAAGCAGAGGTCGTGCTCGGCCCGCAAGCCTTGGCCCAGGTGGCAGCCGGCCGCGACCTGATTGAGCGCTTCTTGCGCGAAGAGCGGCCGGTCTATGGCCTGACCCGTGGCCTCGGCTCTCGCGCTCTCACCTCGGTCGATCCCGAGGAACGTGCCGAGATGAGCCACATCATGCTGCGCGCCCGGGCCTGCGGGTCGGGGCCGCTTTTCGCCGGAGCGCCGGTGCGGGCTTTTCTGCTGGCCCGCCTGGCCTCAATTTCGCTGGGCCACTCCGGCGTGCGGCCGCTGATTGCCGAGACCTTGGCGGCCATGCTGGAGCGGGGCGTGCATCCGGCCGTGCACGAGGTCGGCGCGCATGGCGCTTCCGACCTGCCGCTCACCGCCGAGCTGGCGCTGCCGGTGATGGGCGAGGGCCACGCCTTCTACGAGGGCGCGCTGCTGCCCGGTGGCGAGGCGATGCGTCGTGCCGGT
The DNA here is from genome assembly GCA_040219175.1 of Kiloniellales bacterium. Lineage (GTDB taxonomy): Bacteria > Pseudomonadota > Alphaproteobacteria > Kiloniellales > JACOMY01 > JACOMY01. Next base: position 1,137 of record JAVJSY010000078.1, on the reverse strand, counting down.
TTGGAGCCCTTGGTTCTGAAGGAGAAGGAGGGGCTGGGGCTTTGCAGCGCCTCCTCGATCTCAGCCGGACTGGGCGCGCTGGCGATCGACGAGGCGCGGCGCTTGCTGAGTCTGGGCGAGGCCATCGCCGTTCTCAGCTTCGAGGCCTTTCGCGCCAACCTCTCACCGATCGATCCACGGATTGCAGCCCTGCATCCGGTGCCCGGCCAGGCCCGCTCTGCGGCACGCCTGCGCGCCTTGCTGGGCGACAGCGCACTGACCGAGCCCGAAGCAGCCCGGCGCCTGCAGGATCCCATCTCGCTGCGTTGCGCCAGCCATGCCTTTGCCGGCCTCAGGGCAGCCCTGGACTTCGCCGAGCCGCCGGTCCTGGCGGAGATCAACGGCTCCGGCGACAATCCCTGTGTCCTTTTCGAGGACATGGAGATTCTCTCGACCGGAAACTTCCAGACCATTGGCCTGGCCCAGGCCTTCGATCTGCTGGCGATCGCGCTGACCACGGCGGCCAATATGGGTGCCCAGCGCTGTAGCCGGCTGATGCGCAAGACCTACACCGATCTGCCCGACGGCCTCTCGCCGCTGACGGAAGGAACGGTTAGGATTGGCATGGGACTGCTCGGTCACAACGCGCGCCATATCGTGAAGGAGATGCGCCTGCTGGCGATGCCGGCTAGCCTGGACGATTCCTCAGGCTATGAGGTCGAGGATCACGAGCCGATGACACCGCTGGCCGTGCGCAAGGCCTATAAACTGCTGCCGCTCTGGCGGCGAACCTTGGCCTGCGAGTTGATCGTCGCCGCGGAAGCCTTCGATCAACGCAATCCCGAGAGACCCGCGGCAATCGCCCGCGCTCTGCGTGACGCGGTTCGTGCCGTCGTACCCCGGCAAGAAGACGACCGCAGTCATTCCGACGACATCGAAGCGGCGGACAAGCTCCTGCGCCGAGACAGGCTGCCGTCCGAGGTCACCAGGCTGCTCTAGACCAGATGATCGCCTGAGGCTGGGGTGACCCGTCTCACAATATGCAGGTAACGAGGGTTGCGCTGGACGGACCGGCGCCGAGCCTCATGCATAGGAGACGGGTCATGGAAGAGCGTATCATGTACGTAGGTCTTGATGTCCATAAGGTTGATGTTGTTG
>JAVJSY010000077.1:0-1926 GCA_040219175.1 Kiloniellales bacterium | reverse complement strand
GCACGCATCGAGCAGGCAGTGGGAAAACTAAAGCGTTTCAAACGAGTAGCCCTGCGCTGCGAGAAGACCAAAGCCAACTTCCAGGCCATTGTCTCTCTCGCCGCAGCCTTCATTCTCGTCAAATCCGTCCACACCGCCTAGATAACATCGTGTTGGACAGACCAGTCTGTCTATTTTTCTGGAATGAGGGTAAAGATGAACCGGATCCTTTCTGCTTTCGCGGCTGTTATCGGCTTTGCCCTCCTCCTCTCTCCTTGCCTTGCAGGTCGCCATCGCGGTGGCAGTCATGCTCCGCCGCTGGGCCGGGCCTCGCGCCTTGCCGCGCGCCTCGGCACTGCTGGCCAATCTCCTGCTGATACCCGTGGTCTTCGCCAGCCTGCTGCCGCCGGTGCCGCAGATCTTCTATCAGCTCTATCGCCGCTTCCGCACCGGCCTGCCACAGCAGTGGGTGCTGGGTTCGCCCTTCGACTGGGGGCCCTTCTGGCACAGCATCGCTTTGGTGGCGGGCAGCAGTCTCTCCCAGATCGGCTCGGGATTGCTGTTCTGGAGCCTGTTCCTGCCGAGCCTCCTCATGCATGTCTGCCCACCCGCACAAGACCGGTGACAGATCCGCTGCTTTCCGCTTTCTTGGCCGGAAATTGACGCATGATTCAAGACCTGTACTGAGGGAGTTCCAACATGGTCGCCAACAAGAAGCTCTTGGTCCTGCCGGGGGACGGCATCGGTCCGGAGGTGATGGACGAGGTAAAGCGCGTGATCGATTGGCTGGATGGCCAGCGCCGTGTCACCTTCGATATCGACGAAGGCTTGGTCGGTGGCTCTGCCATCGATGCCGAGGGGGCGCCGCTGTCGGACGCGACCATGGCGCGCGCGCAAAGCGCGGACGCCACCCTGCTGGGCGCCGTCGGTGGGCCCAAGTGGGATGAACTGCCCTTCGATCAGAAGCCGGAGCGTGGGCTCTTGCGTCTGCGCAAGGAGATGGAGCTCTTCGCCAATCTGCGCCCCGCCATCTGCTTCGACGCTCTGGTCGAGGCCTCGACCTTGAAGCCGGAGGTGGTTGCCGGCCTGGACATCCTGATCGTGCGCGAGCTGACCGGCGGCGTCTACTTCGGTCAGCCGCGCGGCATCGAAGACCTGCCGGACGGTCAGCGTCGAGGGATCAACACGCAGGTCTATACCACCAACGAAATCCGCCGCGTCGCCGCCTTGGCCTTCGAGCTTGCGCGCAAGCGCAACAGCCGGGTGTGCTCTGCCGAGAAAGCGAACGTCATGGAGTCTGGCGTGCTTTGGCGCCAAGAGGTGACAAAGCTGCACGGCGAAGGCTTCGAGGACATCGCGCTCAGCCACATGTATGCCGACAACGCGGCCATGCAGCTGGTGCGCAATCCCAAGCAGTTCGACGTCATCGTCACCGACAACCTCTTCGGCGACATTCTCTCCGATGAGGCCGCGATGCTGACCGGCTCGCTTGGCATGCTGCCCTCGGCATCGCTGGGCGCACCCGATTCCAGCGGCCGGCGCAAGGCGCTCTACGAGCCGGTGCACGGCTCGGCGCCCGACATCGCCGGCCAAGGCAAGGCCAACCCGGTCGCCATGCTGATGAGCTTCGCCATGTGTCTGCGCTACTCCTTCGACCTCGACGAAGAGGCCAAGCTGGTCGAGCTTGCGGTCACCAATGTGTTGGAGCAGGGCTTGCGCACCGGCGATATCGCCGGTCCGGACGACAAGGTGATCTCGACGGCCGAGATGGGCCAGGCCGTGCGCGCGGCCATGGCCGCTGTCGCAGCCTAGACCAAGATGATCGCAGATCGAAACGACCCGCGGTCTGAATCTTGGTCTACTTTCAAACAAGTAGAGTGCGATTCAGACGATAGATCGATTCGATCTATCGTCATCGCGCTCTAAAGTCTAGCCTGGTGCGATTTC
>JAVJSY010000076.1:0-36970 GCA_040219175.1 Kiloniellales bacterium | reverse complement strand
GCACGCATCGAGCAGGCAGTGGGAAAACTAAAGCGTTTCAAACGAGTAGCCCTGCGCTGCGAGAAGACCAAAGCCAACTTCCAGGCCATTGTCTCTCTCGCCGCAGCCTTCATTCTCGTCAAATCCGTCCACACCGCCTAGCCCGCACCTCTCATCAATGTCGTCATTGGAGAGCCTAGGCGTGATCAATTGAGTAAGGGTTGGGTGGGTGATAACCGTGCCGAGCGTGAGCGTTCGCGCTGAAGGCGCGTTCTGGACTGTCGGGTCTTGTATCCTTGCTGTTGGTGGGCAGGCGGCGTGTTGCTGTCGATCGATCAGCTGGATAATCGAGCATGCGCGATGCGGAACTCGGGCTCATAGGGGCAGGCAGAGGCCATGGCGATGCGCACGCGTCTGACGGAGCGGGTGACCTGTGCACCGATTTTGAGCAGGGTTCGTCGGATGGTACCGCAGGTGGCCCTGGCAAGTTGGGTGTGTGCCAGGCCGAGGCGTCTGAGGGCCGAGAGCAGGACATAGGCCAAGGAGGCGAACCAGAGGCGTAGCTGATTGGCCTTCATGGAGGCGGCGGAGGTGCGGTCGGCGAAGAGGTCGAGCTGGCATTCTTTGATCCGGTTCTCCATGTCGCCGCGTGCGCAGTAGATGTCTTCGTAGAGGGCGCGGGCCTGGTGCTTCTTGGCCTTGAGCGAGGTGACGACGAAGCGCGGGTTGGCGCCCTTGTCGCCGCGGCCGGCCATCCACTCGGCCTTGGCGACGACACGGCGGCGTTTGCTCCAGCTCTTGAGCGTAGTCCAGCGGAAGTCGGCGAAGCGCCTGGCCGCCTTGCCGGTCTCGAGTGCTTCCTCCTCGGCCCAGGCGAGATCGATATGGATGTGGTCGACCAGGCGGGCGTTGCGGGCCAAGCCGAAGAGGTAGTCGACCTTGTTGGCCTCGGCCCAAGCCATGAGCTCTTCGCGGGCAAAGCCACTATCGGCGCGCAGGATGATCTTGACCTTGGGCCAACGCCGGCGGATCTGGGCGACGATGCGGGCGACCTCCTCCTTGGCGCCGGCAGAGCCGTCGATGTTGGCGCGCCTGAGCTTGGCTGCCAGCAAGTGGGTACCGCAGAAGATGTAGAGCGGTAGATAGCAGTAGCAGTCGTAATAGCCGTGGAAGAAACGGCCTTCTTGGTTGCCATGGATCGGATCGTCAGTGGCGTCGAGATCGAGGATAATCTCCGCTGGTGGCTTGTCATGAGCGTCCAGGAAGAGCTCGACGAAGAGCCCTTCGATGTCCGCGGCCTTGTGGGTGATCCGTCGATAGCGATCTTCGTCCTCTGGCGCGTGCTCCAGGCGGTTCAGCGTGCTCTTGCCGGCCAATGGCGCACAGTCCGAGCGACGCGCTTCCAGCCGGCCCAGTACCGTTGCCAGGACTGGATCGTGGCGCAGAGTGTCGTGATCAACCAGGTCTTCATAGCCGAGGGCAATGCCGAAGATCCGCTGGCACAGCAAGGTCGTCAGATCGTGCACAACCCGCCCACTCTGGCGGCCGTCCTGGAAGCAGGTGGCAAAGCGCTCCACCAGAGTGATCGCTTTATCGGTCGCGCCCAGCAGCAAGGCGCCAGCGTCTGAGGTGATAGCGCCACCATCAAAATCTGCGACCACCTTACGTCCTTCAAGGCGTGCAAAGTCCATCGAATCTGGGCTACAGTCTGTCGGCATCGTGGGAACCTCTCGGATCAGTTTAAGCGTTTGTTTGCACTCACATTTTCACTGATTCGGACCCACGATGCACATAATTTGGTGAGAGGTGCGTGCTAGCCGGGAGCAGTGATGACCGACGCCTGATAGGAGACGCCGGCGACGATGCTCTGCTCGGTCAGGAGGGAGATGATAAGAATGTCTTCGGCGAGGCGGGATCGGACCGGCTCTATGGCGGCAGCGGCAGAGATCAGCGCCTCTATGGTGGACAGGATGCAGATAGCCTCTTCGGTGGCAGTGGAGGCGATACCCGTCTTTATGGCCAACAGGACGACGACGAGATCCACGGCGAGGACGGTCAGGACACGATACTGCGCGGTGGCCAAGGGGAGGATCTGGTCTTCGGTGGCAACAACAAAGACCTCGATCTCGTCGGCAACAGTGGAAACGATCGGCTCTACGGCGATAACGGCGGCGACGTAGACCTCTTCGGCGGCAGCGGTGCGGATCTGGTCTACGGTGGCGACGGCAAAGACCTGCAGTTGAGCGGTGGCGTCGAGGACGACAGCCTCTTCGGCGGCAACGGCGCCGACCTATCGCTGCGCGGCAACAGCGGTGCGGATCGCGTCTTCGGCGACAGCGGCAGTGACACCAGCCTCAGCGGCGGGGCCAACGACGATTACATCTTTGGCGGGCTTGGCGACGATCAGGCCCTCAGCGGCGATCAAGGCGACGATCAGGTCTACGGCGGCGCAGGCGACGACATTCAGCTTGGGGGTGGCGGCAACGATAACCTCTTCGGTGACGATGGCGACGACCTGCTGACCGGCGCCGGCGGCACGAACTCGCTGCTCGGTGGCAGTGGCGCCGACACCTTGGATCTGGGCAACCTGGATCGCGCCTTCGGTGGCTCGGCGGCCGACAGTTTTCTCTTTGATGGCGACGAGGGCGGCAGCCTCTTCGGCGGCGGGACGCGGGTGGCGAGCCTGGTGCTGGAGGATTTCCAGGGCGTGCTCTTCAACCCGGCGCCCGGCCAGGAGGACCGCTTGGTCTTCGCCAGCGGGCTGGAGAGCGGCAGCTTCGTCTATCGCGGCGACTCGCTCTTCAGCGCCGGCGGCAACAGCGAGGCGCGCTTCGATGCCGGCCTGAACCAGGTGGAGGTCGACGCGGACGGCAATGGCGCGGCCGATATCGTCTTCCAGGTGAACGGCATCACCGACGGCGGCCAGTTGACGGCAACCGACTTTCTCTGGCTGTGATCGCCTTTCGCGACGGTGGGCGCCATCGCCCAGTCCTGCTGGTCAGGCTTGCAGCAGCGCGGGAGCCTGCACTAGGCTCCGAGAGTGTTGCAACGGCGCGGGAAAGCCGGTGGCTGCGAATAGCAATAGCGAGCAGATCTGCTGGTTTTCGGCAGGGTCGGCTGCCGTCACGGAATGCCATGACTGCGGTCTGCAGCAGCGCGTGCCCGAGCAGGAGACCGGCGATGTCTTCTGTGTCCGCTGCAATCGGCGCCTTCGACGCTTCGTCCGCAATTCGCTAGGCGAGGGTTTCGCCCTGGCGCTGGCCGGACTGATCGTGCTGGCGATCGCGCTGACCATGCCCTTCATCACGGTCGATTTTGCCGGCCGACAGCACCATTCCGACCTGGTGACCGGGATCTGGGAGTTCACCACGCTGGGCTTCTATGAGCTGGCCTTCTTTGTGCTGCTGACCACGATCATCGCGCCCTCGGTCTCTTGGCTGCTGATCGTCACCATCCCGATCCTGCTGCGGCTGCCCAAACCGCCACGCATCCTCATTCCCATGGTCCTCTGGATCGAGCGACTGGCGCCCTGGGCGATGGTCGAGGTCTATCTGATCGCGCTCTTTGTCTCCTATACCAAGCTGGCCGACCTGGCCAAGGTCTCCTTCGGACCGGCGGTCTATGCCATGGCCGCGATGATGCTGGTGACCGTGGCCTTGGCGGCACGCATCGACCATGGGGAATACTGGACGGCTCTGGAGAAGCGCGGCGTTACCCGGCGGCCGCCGCCAAGCGACGTCGGGCGCAGCTATTCCTGCCACGGCTGCGGGCTGCTTCTGCGGCTCTGGTCGCGGGTGCGCGGCCAGCACCTCTCCTGCCCGCGCTGCGGCTCCAGCGTTCACCACCGCAAGCCCAATTCGCAAAAACGCTGCACGGCGCTGCTGATCGCGGCTGCCGTTTTCTACATCCCCGCCAATGCCTACCCGGTGATGACGATGATCTCGCTGGGCAAGACCTACCCCAGCACGATCCTGGGCGGGGTCATCGAGCTGATCGATCTGGGCAGCTGGCCGCTGGCCTTGATCATCTTCATCGCCAGCGTCGCCGTGCCCGGGCTCAAGATCATCGCGCTGGCCTTTCTTCTGATCACCACGCAGATCGGGACGCCCTGGCGGCTGCACGATCGTGCGCGGATCTATCGAATGGTCGAGGTTATCGGGCGCTGGTCGATGACCGACGTCTTCGTCGTCTCGGTGCTGATCGCCCTGGTGCAGGTCGGACAGCTGGCCACCTTCTTTCCCGGACTGGGGGCGACCTGCTTTGCCGCGGTCGTGGTGCTGACCATGCTGGCCGCCATGGCCTTCGATCCGCGTGTGATGTGGGATCGTGCGGGCATGAACCGAGGCGAAGATGCCGTCGCCGAGAGGCGGCGTGCGGACATGAAAGGAGAGCCGGCAGAGTGAGCTTCCTCGATGGAGACGACGACGACCTTCCCGAAGCCAAGGGTGGCCGCGGACGGCGCTTCAGCCTGGTCTGGCTGGTGCCGATCGTGGCACTGGCGGTCGCCGGCTATCTGGGCTGGCGGACGGTCTCCGACCAGGGGCCGAGAATCACCGTCACCTTCGATACCGGCGACGGCCTGGAGGCCGGCCAAACCCAGGTCAAGCACAAGGACGTGGCCCTCGGCAGTGTCGAGAGCGTCACCCTGACCGACGACCTGCAAGACGTCGTCGTTGGCATCAGCATGAATGCCGAGGCCGAGGATTTCTTGGGCCCGGAGACACAGTTCTGGGTGGAGCGGCCGCGGATCGGTCCCTCGGGCGTTTCCGGCTTGGGGACCCTGGTATCGGGCGCCTATGTCGCCTTCAATCCCAAGCCGGGGAAGCTGACGACCACGTTCAAGGGCCTGGACCAGCCGCCGGTGCTGCAGTCCAGCGATCCGGGCACGGAGTACCTGCTGACCACCAGTAAGCTGAGCTCGATCAGCGCCGGCTCGCCGATCTTCTATCGCGGCATCCAGGTCGGCGAAATCCTCGGCTATGAGCTCAACAAGGACGAAGAGGACATTCTGATCCACGCCTTCGTGCGTGAGCCACACGATGCCATGGTGCGCACCGGGACGCGCTTTTGGAATGCCTCGGGCATTGCGCTGACGACCGAGGGCGGCGATTTCCGCCTGCAGATCGAATCGCTGCAAGCCGTCTTCGCCGGGGGCGTTGCCTTCGCGACCGGCTCGGTGGGCAAGACATCACCCTTGGCAGAAAAGGGGCAGCGCTTTCGCCTCTTCCCCAATGAGCAGGCCGCCGACGAGGCCGGCTTCAGCCGCCGTCGGCGCTTCCTACTGTTCTTCCCCGACAACGTCAGCGGCCTGGAGCGCGGCGCGCCGGTCATGCTGCGCGGCATGAAGATCGGCGAGGTGGTCAGTATTCGCCTGGAGTTCGACGTCAAATCCAACCAGGTCCTCATTCCCGTCGTGATCGAGATCGAGGCCGACCGCTTCAAGGTCGTCGGCGGCGACATCAAGGACATATCGGCCGTTCCCTATGAGATCGCCGACGCCCTTGTCAAACGCGGCCTGCGAGCGCAGCTGCAGTTTCAGAACTTCATCACCGGATCGATGATGGTCGCGCTGGAATTCTACCCCGACGAGGCCCGCCAGGGTTTGGGCGAGGGCGGCAAATATCCGATCATTCCGACCAAGCCGACGGCCCTGACCGAGGTGAAACGCACCGTCACCGAGATTCTGAACAAGATCGCTGCCCTGCCCTTCGAGGGCCTGATGGAGGACGTACGTCGGGCCGTCAGAGCCTATGGCGCCTTGGCGCAATCGCCCGAAGTGCTCAATTCGCTGAAAGAGCTGGACTCGACCTTGGCCTCCGCCCAGCAGCTGATGGCAACCGCCAACCGCGACATCGGACCGGCCTTGCGGGCGCTGCGGGTCTTCCTGAGCGATGGATCGCAAACGCTGGACAAGCTCTCCTCGGTGCTCACGACGGTAGAGCCCGATTCGCCGCTGCAGCGCGATCTGCGCCAGGCTATGGTAGAGCTGCGCGACGCCCTGCGTTCGGTGCGCGTGCTCGCCGACTTCCTGGAAGCCCAGCCAGATGCCCTGCTGCGCGGCAGGATCGATTTGAAAGGGGACTTCGCCCGATGACCCGACCCCAGATGACCCGACCGCAGATGACCCGACCCGGGATGACCCGACCCGAGATGACATGGTCGCTTCGCACTCTCATTCTGGCGGCTGCCGTTGGCCTGGCCGCCTGCGGCTCGAGCCCGCCGCCCAGCACCTACACCCTGGTGCCGATCCCACCGGCGACGACCGCGCCCGCCGGTGCCCTGGCGCTCTCGGTGCAGGACGCCGACATCCCACGCTATCTCGATCGCCCGCAGGTCGTCCGCTACAACGCGACCTACCAGCTGGAGGTGGCCGAGAACGCACGCTGGGGCGAGCCCTTCGCCGCCATGGTCACACGGGTCCTGGTCCTGGACCTCGCGCGCCGTCTGCCCGGCGCACAGGTCTTTCGCGCCAGCGATTCCACCAGCGTCCCGCCGCAGCTGTCGCTCGAGGTCACCTTCAACGCCTTCGAAGCCAATCCGGCGAACCAGATCGTGCTGAACGCGCGCTGGGTGGTTCGCCAGGGGGAACGCGGCGACGTGGTCAGCAGCGATGCCACAGAGATCATCACTCAGCCGGCCGAGCCCACCCTGCCGGGTATGGCCGCCGCCATGAGCCAGGCGTTGGCGCAGATGAGCGACCTGGTTATCGCCAGCCTGCCGGGCTATTGAAGATCGTCAACGACCGGCGTTGTAGCCAACCACCTTGAGAGTGAACTTTTCGACATAGTCGACCATGCGGCCGACTGCCTCTTCGGCCGCGACCGGATTGCCCTCGGCGATGGCCGAGGCGACGGCTGCATGTCCGGCCGCCATCTGGGCGAGATCGCCATGCTCCTCATGGTTCAAAATCCAAAAGCGTCGGGACAGGCCCTTGACCGAGACCATGGCCTTGCTGGCAAAGGGGTTGTCGGCCGCCTTCAGGATGAGAGAGAAGGTCTCCAGGTCCAGCTCGGTCATGGCCGCCTGATTGTGCTGGCGCGCGGCCGCCGGAAAGGCCTCGGCGATCTCTTCGAAGCGGCGGCGCTGTCGCTGATTGGCGCGCTCGGCCGCGCAACGGGCCAGCAGCCCCTCGACCGCCCGGCGCAGCTCTTGAGCGCGGAACTGCGTGGTGTAGTCGATCGGGCAGATCTGCGCGCCACGACGAGGATAGGTCTTGATGAGCTGTTGGTCCTGTAGTCGCTGCACCGCCGATCTGACCGACGCCCGGCTATGGCCCGAGACCTCGATCAGCCGCGTTTCCGAGACCCACTCCCCGGGCGCGAGCTGACCGGTGACGATCATGCGCTCGAGCGCAATGAAGGCCTCTTCGCGCAGCATGAGGGGGCGCGCCTCACCGGCATTCGAATCCGTCTCGTCACCCTCCGCAAGCATCTCTGCCTCTAACTCTCGATCCACAGTGAAGCTCCTATACCCCCCAGCCGATGCCGTCAACGTGATTGACATGTCAATTATACGAAGTAACATGTCAGCGTGTTTCCGTAGAATAACGCTCGACCGCAGAAAGGATAAACGGATGAACAGGCTGGCAATATGGACGATCTCGGCAGCACTGGCGGCTGCCAGCATGGGGGGCGCAAGCGCGCAGGACTTGATCAAGGTGGCCGAGCCGAACTGGGCCAGCGGCAGGGCCATGGCAGCCCTGGTCAAGGTCGTCATCGAGGACAAGTTGGGCGCTCAGGCAGAGCTGGTGCCGGGCACAAACGCCGTCATCTTCAAGGCGATGGACCGCGGCAAGGGTGAAATCGACGTGCATCCCGACGTCTGGATGCCCAACCAGTCGAACTTCACCTCGATCTATGTCGACGAGAACGACACGGTCGCGCTCAGCAAGAACAGCTACGACGGCTTCTCCGCCTTCTGCGCACCGCGCGCGTTCGCCGAGAAGCACGGCATCAAGTCGGTCTTCGATCTGGCGACCCCGGAAGCGGCAGCCGCCATGGATCGCAACGGCGACGGCAAGGGCGACATCTGGCTGGGCGCGCCCGGCTGGACCTCGACCAATCAGAACAGCGTGAAGGCCAGGGACTACGGCATCACCAACTTCTTCGAGCCGATCATCGCCGAGGAAGAGATCGCAACCGCCTCGATCTCGGATGCCATCAACAAGGGCGAGGGCTTTGCCTTCTATTGCTACGCCCCGCACTACAACTGGTTCGTCTTCGACATGATCCGCCTCGACGAGCCGGCCTACGATCCCGAGAAGTACAAGATGATCCAGCCCTCCGATGATCCGGACTGGTTCGAGAACTCCAAGGTGACCAGCGGCGACAAGCAGAAGAACATCCACGTCGGCTATTCCCGCAGCCTGGAAGAGCGGGCGCCGGATGTTGCTGCCTTCCTGGCCAACATCGCCATGGACACCGACACGGTGAACAACTTCACCAACGAGATCGTGGTGAAGAACCGCGATCCGCAAGAGGTTGCGCGCGAGTGGGTCGCCGCCAATAGCGATCGCGTCGACGGCTGGCTCGGCCTCTAACGCCGTCGTGACCTTCGACCCGGGTGGAGGCTCCACCCGGGTCGGATTGCGCCGTGAGCTCGTCAAGACCCGCGCTCTCCTCATCCCGATCGAGGCAGCAACATGCCTGACAGCAAGCAGTCCTCCACAGACCCCATGATCGATATCGCCGGGGTCTGGAAAGTCTTCGGTGCCCGTGCCGATGAGGCGATGTCGGCGATCCGACAAGACGGCTTGTCGAAGACGGAGGTGCTGGATCGCTTCGACTGTGTCGTCGGCGTCGCCGATGCGACTTTTCAGGTCGAACGTGGCGAGATCTTCTGCGTGATGGGCCTCTCCGGCAGTGGCAAGTCCACCCTGGTCCGCCACATCAACCGGCTGCTGAGCCCGACCGCCGGCAAGATCACGGTTGCCGGCCGGGACATGATGGCGCTGAACCAGGCCGATCTCCTGGAGGTCCGCAACCGCCAGATCGCCATGGTCTTCCAGGACTTCGGCCTGATGCCGCATCGCTCGGTTCGCGACAACGTGGCGATGCCGCTGGAGATCCGCGGGCTCTCGCCCAACGAACGCTGGACGGCCGCGCAGAACGCGCTGGACCTGGTCGAGCTCTCGGCCTGGGGCGACCGCTTCGCCCATGAACTCTCCGGCGGCATGCAACAGCGCGTCGGCCTCGCGCGCGCAATCGCAGCCGATGCCGAGGTCCTGCTGATGGACGAGCCCTTCTCGGCGCTCGACCCGCTGATCCGCCGCCAGCTGCAGGACGAGTTCAAGACCCTGGCCTCGAAGATGAAGAAGACCACGGTCTTCATCACCCACGACCTGGACGAGGCCGTGCGCATCGGCGACCGCATCGCCATCATGCGCGACGGCATCATCATGCAGATCGGCACGCCGGAAGAGATCGTGATGCAGCCCGCCGACAGCTATGTCTCCGACTTCGTCGCCGGCATCTCGCGCATCAATCTGATCCGCGCCCACAGCCTGGTGACGCCGATGGAGGCCTTCCAGGGCGTGTTGCCGGCGGATGCCACACAGATGTCGGAGGATGCGACCTTGAAAGAGCTGATCGCCGTCTCGGCCGAACAGGATGCGCCGATCGTGATCGAAGCGCGCGACGGCAGCCGCATGGGGGTCGTCACCAAGAACGACCTCTTGCGCGGCGTGGTGATAGGGACGGACGAGGGATGAGCGACACCACAAACGACGCCGCACCCGAGGAGTCGGTCCGCCAGTTCGTCGGCTCCGGCGCTGCCTATTACCAACGGCAGTTTCGCCATATCGGCGACGCACGGCGCTTCGCCGTTACCTTCAATCCCGTGGCCGCCTTGCTGGGCTCGCTCTGGTTCGGGGCGCGCAACCTCTGGTCCTACTTCCTGGTGTCGGTGATTGTAGAGACCTTCGCCATCGTGCAGGTTTCGCGCGGCGTGTGGGGCGATCTGGGCGCACCGATCCTGCAGCGGCTGGAGGGAATAGAGCGCACGCTCGCAACGCGCCGCGAGCAGCTGGCCGATGCCATCGAGAACGCGCCCGACAAGGTGGATGCCTTTCAACGCACCATCGACTCCCTGGAGGGCGCCGTCGCCGGAATTCATGCCGACGCCGAGGCCGCGCGCAGCGAAGCCACCACCCTGACCCTGCTGGGAATCGGCATCCTGCTGCTGGTCAAGCTGGTGCAGGGCGTGCTCGCCAACCCGGCCCTGCGCGCGCGCTATGTCCGCTGGCGCTCCGAGCCTGCGCTGTCGCATGGGCTGAAGCCGCTCGGCATCCTGCTTGCCAGCGGCCTCGCCGGTGTCACCTACGTCACCTGCGCGCTGAAATTCGGCTTTCCCGATCAGGCCGCTGGGCTGGAGGGCTTCCCGACCGATCCAAGTGTTCAGTCCACCGCGGCAACCGCGATCAAGACCTGGCTGAACCAGGCGGCCGTCGATTCGGAGTGGTTCTTCGATGGCCTGGTCATCGGCATCCGCACGGTGCTGGACGCGCTGGAGACCCTCTTCGTCGAGGCACCCTGGCCGGTGATGGGCGGCTTCGTCATCCTGCTGACCGGTCTGGCCGCCGGCTGGCGCGCCGCCATCTTCACGGCCGCCGCCCTTACCTACCTCGGCTATCTAGGCTTCTGGGAAAAGAGCATGCAGACCATGGCGCTCTTGGGCACGGCCGCCTGCATCTCGATCTCCATCGGCATCCCCTTGGGCGTGGCCTGCGCGCGCAACCCCAAGCTCTATGCCTTCGTGCGGCCGATCCTGGACTTCATGCAGACCATGCCGGCCTTCGTCTACCTGATCCCGGTCATCGCCTTCTTCGGCACCGGCAAGCCGGCCGCCATCATCGCCACCATGATCTTCGGCGGCACGCCTGTGGTGCGGCTGACCGTGCTGGGCCTCAAGGGCGTCCCTGAATCGGTGCGCGAGGCGGCCATGGCCTTCGGTGCCTCCAAACGCTACCTGCTGTGGAAGGTCGATCTACCGCTGGCCGCGCCCTCGATCATGGCCGGCATCAATCAGACCATCCTCCTGAGCCTCGCCATGGTCGTGATCGCCTCCCTCATCGGCGCCAAGGGACTGGGCGAAGACGTGCTGGAGGCTCTGCAATACGCCTCCGAAGGTCAGGGAATCCTCGCCGGCATCGCCATTCTCTTCTGCGCGATGATCCTAGACCGCATCATACAGGGAAGAAGGAGATGACCCCTTGAGTGTGACCGTCGCGCTGCTGATCAAATACACCAACGAGCGCAAAGCCGAGATGCTGGACAGCCCCAGCGACCGGGCAGAGATCTCTCGCAATGCCGTGGCCGCCATGGGGGGACGCTTGCTGCACGCCTACGGCGTCTGCGGCGAGTACGACATGCTGTTCATCTACGAGATGCCGGACATGGCAAGCGTCGCCGCCAACATGCACCTGGCCGATGCCTCCGGCATGTCGAGGTACCACAAGATTATCCCGCTCTTCTCCAACGAGGACTTCGTGGCCTCGCAAGCCAAGGCGGGTGCCCTGAGGGACAGCTATCGGGCGGTCGAATGAGCACGACCCTCTTCCACAACGGCACCATCGTCACCTTGGATCCGGATGGCGTCCAACCGGAAGCACTGGGCATCAAGGACGGCCGCATCGCCGCCCGCGGCAGCCTGGCCGAGCTGCGCAGCAGCTTGGCCGGCGCGGCCGAGGTGGATCTGGACGGAGGCTGCCTGCTGCCCGGCTTTATCGATGCCCATTCCCATCCGCTTTGGGCGGCCAAGACCCGCGGCGCGCCTGTGGTCGACGTTCGCGCCGAAACGGTCCCCACCTACGCAGCCGTGGTTGCCAAGATCAAGCGTCGGGTGGCTGCTGCCAAGCCCGGCGAACATCTGATCTTCTTCGGCCTGGATGCACAGCTGCATCCCGACATGGAAAGCCCGACCCGGGACTTCCTCGACACGCTCGCGCCCGACAATCCGCTCGGCATCCAGACCTCCAATTGCCACGCGCTTTTCCTGAACTCGGCCGGCTTCGAGGCCTGCGGCATCGGCCCCGACACGCCGACCCCGACCGGCAGTACCGTCGAGCGCGACGCCAACGGCCGCCCCACCGGCAAGATCGAGGAAGCCATCGTCTGGACGGCGCTGGAAACCTTCTACCGCGCCTGGGGCGACAATCGCCTCTCGCAAGAGTTCGAGGCGCAGATCCGCGATTTCATCCGCCATGGCATCACCACGGTGACCGAGCATCTCTACCTGCCCTTCTACAAGGCCTGGTACGGCGACGCCTTGCAGCGCGGCTTGCCGCTGCCACGCGTTGCCGCCTATCAGCAGGTGACCGCGCCCGGCATGGCCATCGAGGCGATCAGCGATCCCGACGACCGCTTGTGGATGGCAGGCGTCAAGGTCCATGCCGACGGCTCGCCCTTCCTGGGCAACATCTGGCTGACCAAGCCCTACCTCGAAAATCAGATCACCTTGGAGCGGATGAGCCTGAAGCCCGGCCACACCGGCGGCCCCAACTACCCCGAAGCCTTCTTCGAATCCATGCTGCGCGAGCACTTCGGGGCCGGTTGGCAGATGAGCGTGCACACGCAAGGCGACCGCACCATCGACATGGTCCTGGACCTGATCGATAAGCTCTTGGCCGAGACGCCGCGCAGCGACCACCGTTTCCGCCTGGAGCACTGCGCCCTGATGCGCGACGACCAGATCGAGCGCGCACAGCGCCTGGGTGTGCTCTCCAGCTTCTTCATCAACCACATCACCCATTGGGGCGCACCGATCGAGGATGCCCTCTTCGGGCCCGAGCGGGCGGCGCACTACATGCCGGTGGGCTCGGCGGTCCGTGCAGGCATGCGTGTCTCCCTGCACGCCGACACGCCGATGACCGACGCCTCGGCGCTGGCGCTTATGCAGGCGGCAACGACGCGCCGTGCCGGAGACGGCCGGGTGCTGGGCGCCGACGAGAAGATCGATGTGCGCAGCGCACTGAAAGCCGTCACCATCGATGCGGCCTATCAGATCGGAATGGAGACGCGGCTGGGAACCCTCACCCCCGGCAAGCACGCCGACCTGGTGGTGCTGGACGCCAATCCCCTGGAGACGGCGGCAGAAGACCTGGCCCTTGTAGCGGTCAAGCAAACCTGGCTGGCCGGCAAGAAAGTCTACGATGCCTGAAGGCGCGCTGCCGGTCCTGATCGTCGGCGGCTTCCTCGGTGCCGGCAAGACCACCCTGGTGAACCGCCTGCTGGCAGACGCAGAGGGTCGGCGTTTCGTCGTTTTCGTGAACGACTTCGGCGCCATCAACATCGACCTGGAGTTGGTCGAAACCGTCTCGGAGGACCGCATTGCCTTGAGCAACGGCTGTGTCTGCTGCTCTTTAAATGCCGATTTCGTCGCCACCCTGGCCGACTTCGCTCGTGCCGCCGATCCGCCCGACGCCGTGCTGATCGAGGCCAGCGGCGTCGCCGACCCCAGGGCGCTGGAGGGCTCTCTGGCAGCCTTGGAGGCCGCGCAGCTGATCCGCCTGGAGACCCGCGTCTACCTCATCGATGCCGAGCAGTTCGGAACCACCGAGCCAGCCCTTCTGGAAGACATCATCGACCATGCCGCCGCCAGTGACCTACTGCTCTTGAACAAAGCCGATCTGGTCGAAGCACGGGACCTTGCAAGGATCGAGAGCATTCTGCGGGAGTCCGCACCCTATGCGCAGCGTCTGCGCTGCGTGCAGGCCAAGCTGCCCTTGGCCTTGCTGATGGATTGTCCCGCGCAGAGCAGACCTGCCCCTCGGCCCAAGCAGCCGACGGCAAGACCCCACGAGACCGTCTTCAGCCAGTGGAGCGGCACGACCGATCGAACGCTCGACCGGGCAGCCTTCACGGAATTCGCCCGCACCCTTTCGGGCCAAGCGCTCCGCGCCAAAGGCCTGATCCGCTTCGCCGAGGAGGCGGGCGGCTGGACAGGCTTTCACCTGGTCGGCTGGCGCATCAGTCTGGATTCCAGCCCACGGCCGGAGACACCCGACACCAGGATCGTCGCCATTGGCCTCGCAGGGCGCCTCGACCCAGAGGCCATCGAGACCGCATTCCGCAGACTCGTTGCGCCGGTGTCGCAATCAGTCGGCTAAAGCAGAACCCGCAGGGCAGGCCTCAGCGAGGGCAGCGTCAAGATCGCCGCTCCGATAGCTGATTGCTGCGTCGAAGCCATAGACATCGCGACAGAGCGCGATCTTCTCGGCCGTGCTGGTGATGCCGACGGTTCGGCAAGCCTGAATGTGGGCAATCTGCCCGACGGCCGATCCCACCGCGCCGGCTGCGGTCGAGACGACGACCGTATCGCCTGCTTTCGGCCGCCCGGCATCGAGCAGGCCATGATAGGCGGTGATCCCGTTGATCCCGAGAATACCCAGAGAAGTCGAGACCGGCAGATCCTCGAATCCATGCTTGAACCAGACGTCTGAGCCGTCGGAAAGCGCATAGTCCTGCCAGCCGAACATGCCGCAGACCCAGTCGCCAGACTGATAGTCAGGGTGCCGCGAGTCCAGGACCCGACCAACGGCAATCGAGCGCATGACAGCGCCGATCGCCACCGGTTCGGAATAGTTGGCAACCGCACTGACCCATCCGCGCATGGCCGGATCGACCGAGAGGAAGGCGTTTCGAACCAGGATCTCGCCCTCACCCACCCTCGGCAGAGCGGTTTCGACCACTTCGAAATGGTCTGCCTGCGGGATACCCTCCGGCCTCGCCTTCAAGAGAACCTGACGGTTGCTGCTGCCTGACACGCTCTTCTCCTCAAGGCTTCAAGCGCTGTTGGTCGCTTCTAGCCCAACAATCAAGCGGGTGTCGTCAGACCGCCCTAGCCCTCGCCGCCGCCCTTCATGACCTGGCGGGCCATCTTCGACATGCGCCGACGTTCCGGCAGATCGCCCAGGGTCTCGCCGATCCACTGGAAGAAGACGTAGAGGCCGGGGATCAGGATGATGCCAAGGACCGTGGCGAAGAGCATGCCGCCCAGCACGGGGATGCCGATGGAAACGCGGCTGGCAGCGCCGGCACCGGTTGCGATCACCAGCGGCAGCACACCGATGATGAAGGCAAAGGCCGTCATCAAGACGGCACGAAAGCGCATATGGGCGCCTTCCATTGCCGCCTCGACCAGGGTCTTACCGGCCTCGCGCTGCTCTTTCGAAAACTCCACGATGAGGATGGCGTTCTTGGCCGCCAGACCGACCAGCAGGACGATGCCGATCTGGGCATAGAGGTTGCTCGGCAAGCCGGTCAGGATCAGCGAGATGGTGGCCCCGAAGGCCGCCACGACGACCGAGGTCAGCACCGAGAGCGGCACCGACCAGCTCTCGTATTGTGCGACCAGGAAGAGGTAGCCGAAGACCAGTGCCAGGGCCAGGATGGCGCCGATCTGACCGGCCGCCTTCTGCTCCTGGTAGGACATGCTGGACCATTCGAAGTCATAGCCCTCCGGCAGGGTCGAGGCCGAGACCTCCGCCATCGCCGCCATCGCCTGCCCCGAAGAGTAGCCGGACGCAGCCGATCCGTTGATGGTGGCCGAAGAGAAGAGGTTGTAGCGGTAGAAGAGCTGCGGGTTCAGCGTCTCTTCCACCGTCGCCAAGGTGCGCACCGGCACCATGTGCCCGCTGTTCGACTGGACGTAGAGGTTCAGGATGTCGTCGGTGGTGCGCCGGTACTGCGCATCGGCCTCGATATTGACCTGATAGGTCTGCCCGAAGAGGTTGAAGTCGTTGACGTAGTAAGAGCCCAACTGGGTCTGCAGCACGGAGAAGAGCGTGGAGACCGGCACCTGCAAGCTCTCGGCCTTGACCCGGTCGACGTCCAGATAAAGCGCCGGCACGTCGGCCGAATAGGTGGTGTAGGCTCTGGCGATCTCCGGCCGCCCGTTGGCGGCGACGATCAGCGAGCGCGCCGTCTCGGCGACCTCCTCCGGCGTCTGGCTACCCAGTGCCTGCAGGCGATAGTCGAAGCCGGCAGCAGTGCCCACGCCCGGGATCGGCGGCGGCGGGAAGGTCAGGATGCTGGCCTCGGGAATGCCCAGGTAGGCGGCGTTGAGTTTCTGATAGATCGGCCGCAAGGGCGAGCGCTCGTCCCAGGGCTTGAGGACGACGATGGCAAGGCCTGAGTTGGTAGCAAAACCGCCGGACAGCATGGAGTAGCCATTGACCACGATCACGTCTTGGACGCCGTCAGCCCCCTTGGCGATCGTCTCCACCTGCTTCATGACCGCTTCGGTGCGCGGCAGGGCGGCTGCGTCGGGCAGCTGCACATTGACGAAGAGCACGCCCTGGTCCTCGTTCGGCAGGAAGCCGGTCGGGTGGCTGGAGAAGAGGACACCGGTCACGGTCCCGCAAGCGATCATCAGCAAGCCGGCGACGACAGAGCGACGGGCGAGCCAGCCGACGATCTTGGTATAGCCGTTGCGGCTGCTGTCCAGCACCGAATCGAAGGCGCGGAAGAAGAAGAACTTCTTGCCCGAACCCGGCGGTCGCAGGAAGAGCGCGGCCAAGGCCGGACTCAAGGTCAAGGCATTGATCGAGGAGAGGATGACGGAGGCGGTGATGGTCACCGCAAACTGCCGATAGAGCTCTCCGGTGATGCCCGGCAGGAAGGCGGTGGGCGCGAAGATGCCGACCAGCACCATGGTGGTTGCCACAATGGGACCGCTCACCTGCTGCATGGCGGCGAAGGCAGCGTCGCGCGGCGACAAGCCCTCCTCCTCCATCATGCGCTGGACGTTCTCCACCACCACGATGGCGTCGTCCACGACGATGCCGATCGCCAGCACAAGCGCAAACAAAGAGATGGTGTTGGCCGAATAGCCGAGCGCCAGCAGCACGGCAAACGTGCCGATCAGCGACACCGGGATGGTCAGGGCCGGGATCAGGGTGGCGCGCCAGTCCTGCAGGAAGATGAAGGTCACGATCAGCACGATGATGCCGGTCAGGGCCAAGGTCATGACGATCTCGTTGATCGAGGCCTCGACGAAGAGGGTGGAATCGTAGACCACCTTGTAGTCCAGGCCCTCGGGAAAGCGCCCTTTCAGCTCTTGCAGCTCCGCGCGCACCCCTTCGGCCACGGCCAGCGCGTTGGCGCCCGGCGCCTGATAGATCGCCAGGGTCGCCGCCGGGCTGCCGTTCAGTTGACTGGTGGAGCTGTAGGACTGCGCGCCCAGTTCGACCCGGCCCAGATCGCGCACCCTGACGACAGCGCCCAGGTTGTTGGTACGCACGACGATGTTGCCGAATTCCTCAGTCGTCTTCAGGCGACCCTCGGCCAGAATATTGTACTGCAGGACCTGACTGTCGGCGATCGGCGGTGCGCCGATCTGGCCGAGCGAGGCCTGGATGTTCTGCTCGGAGATCGCATTGGCGACTTCGGTCGGCGAGATGTTCAGCGCCGTCATCTTCACCGGATCCAGCCAGACCCGCATGGAATAGATCAGCTCGCCGAGGATCGCCGTGCTGCCGACACCGCTCACACGCGCCAAGGCGTCCTGCACGTTGATCGCGGTGAAGTTGGAGATGAAGAGGCTGTCGTACTGGTTCTCGGGCGAGAAGACGTTGACGATGACCAGGAAGTTCGGCTGCTGCTTCTGCACCGAGACGCCGAGGCGCTGCACCGTCTGCGGCAATTGCGGCGTCGCCAGAGAGACGCGGTTCTGCACGTTCACCTGCGCGATGTCGGGATCGGTGCCGATCTCGAAATAGACGGAAAGCGTGTAGTTGCCGCTCGAGTTCGAGGTCGAGGACATGTAGATCATGTCGTCGACGCCGTTGACCTGCGCTTCGATCGGCGAGCCGACCGTCTCGGCCAGGGTTACCGAATCGGCGCCTGGATAGCTGGCGGTGACGTTCACCACCGGCGGTGTGATCTCGGGATACTGCGCCACCGGCAAGGCGAAGAGCGCCAGGGTCCCGGCCAGCACCATCAGAATGGCCACCACCGCGGCCATGCGTGGTCGACGGATGAAGACGCCGGAGATCATGCTGTTCGCCCCGCCGCCCTAGTTCGAAGTGCCACTGGAGGCGTCTTGCCCAGCAGGCGCCGCGCCGCCGCCCGCATCGCCACCAGACGCATCGCCCTCTTTGGCTTGGCCACTTTGCGTAGGTGCGCTTTTGGCTTGCGACGGCGTCACCTGCACACCGTTGTGAATTTTCTGAATGCCCTCGACGATCACCATCTCGCCGGATACCAGGCCCGATGCAACGGCCCAGCCATCCTTCACCCGCTCGCCCACCTTGATGTCGCGGCGCTCGGCGCGATCGTCCTTGCCCAGCACGAAGACATAGCGGCCCTTGCGGTCCTGCTGCACGGCCTTGGCCGGCACCACCGGCTTGGTCTCCGGCTTGGCTTCGCTGGTCGTCACCCGCACGAACTGACCGGGTACCAAGAGCAGCTGCGGGTTTTGAAAGTCGGCGCGAATTGCGATCGTACCGGTGTTGGGATCGACCTGGTTGTCGACGAAGGAAAAGGTACCCGGGTACTGGTAGGGCTCGCCGGTCGGCAGGGTCAGGTGAAAATCGAAGGCCTTGCCGTCGTCCTGCGCCTTTTTCTTTAGGAGCTGCTGGCGCACCTCGACGAAGTCGGAATCGGAAATCGAGAAGACGACGCGAATGGGATCCAGCTGCACCACGGTCGCCAGCACGCCCGAGTTGGCGTTGACCAGATTGCCTCGCGTTATCGCGGTCTTGCCGATCTTGCCGGCGATCGGCGAGGAGATATCGGTGTAGGAAAGGTTGAGGTTGGCCTGCTCGATATCCGACTTGGCCGACGCGATCTGCGCCTGGGCTTCGCCGACCGACGCCTTGGCCTCGTCGAGCGCTGCCTTGGCCTGGTCATAGCGCGCTTGCGAGGTGTTGCCGTTCTTCAGCAGCGCTGCCTGCCGTCCGAATTCCGCCTGAGTATCAGTCACTCTGGCCTGCGCGCTTAGAAGCGTGGCCTCGGCCTGCTTCTCGTTGGCATTGGCCTGATCCAGGCTGGCCTGATACTGCGCCTTCTGGATCTGATAGAGCAGCGCGCCGGCCTGCACCATCTGGCCTTCCTTGAAGAGCACCTTCTCCAGGAAGCCCTCGACGCGCGCCCGCAGCTCTACCTGCTGAATGGCCTCGATGGTACCGACGAAGACCTGGGAGCTGTCGACCTGCTCATTGACGACAGGTGCCACCACGACCGCCGGCTTCGGCGCCGATCCTTCATCCTGCGCCCACGCCGCCTGGCTTGCCACCAAGAGGGTTCCGGCGAGAACACCCGCTACAATCGCACTCTGACCGATCCGCATCGATCGCTCCCCACGTCCGTCCAAACTGCAGCTTAGCAAACCCACCCCCGAGCCCGGCAAGGGCTGTTAGCCGCAGTCGGCGTTTCGGGAAGCGCCACGAGCTGTCTCTTCCCGACGGCGAATCGCCGCTACTCGGCTGCAGCGCTGGCATCGCCCAGGCTCGGCAGAAAGCCGCCCGACTGATGCGACCAGAGCCGGGCGTAGAGGCCATTCTGCGCGATCAAGTCATCATGCCGGCCCTCTTCGACGACCTGGCCCTCGTCCATCACGATCAAGCGATCCAGGGCAGCGATGGTGGAGAGGCGATGGGCGATCGCGATCACCGTCTTGCCCTCCATCAGGCCGAATAGGCTGTCTTGGATCGCAGCCTCCACCTCGGAATCGAGCGCCGAGGTGGCCTCGTCCAACAGCAGGATCGGCGCATCCTTCAGGAACACCCGCGCAATCGCGATACGCTGCCGCTGCCCGCCGGAGAGCTTGACCCCACGCTCGCCGACCTGCGCCGCATAGGCCTTGCGCCCCTGGACGTCGTGCAGATCGGCGATGAAGAGATCGGCCTTGGCCCGACGCGCAGCCTCCTCCACCTCTGCGGCCGTCGCATCCGGGCGACCGTAGGCGATGTTGTCGAAGACCGAGCGGTGCAGCAGCGAGGTATCCTGCGTCACCACGCCGATCGAGGCGCGCAAGGAGGACTGCGTTACCTGCGAGATGTCCTGCCCGTCGATCAGGATCTTGCCGGCCTCCAGGTCGTGCAGCCGCAGCAGCAGATTCATCAAGGTCGTCTTGCCGGCGCCGGAGCGCCCGACCAGCCCCACCTTCTCGCCCGGCTTTACCGCAAGGCTCAGATCCTCGATGACGCCGCCTTCCTTGCCGTAGTGGAAGCGGATGTTCTGGAAGGCGATTGCCCCCTTCTCGACGCTCAGCGGCTTGGCCGCCGCCGCATCGGCCACGCTGGCCGGCTTGGAGAGCATGATCTTGCCGTCCATCACCGCGCCGACGTTCTCGAAGAGCTGTGCGATCTCCCACATGATCCAGCGCGAGAGCCCGGACAGCCGCATCACCAGGCCGATCGAGAGCGCCGCCGCCCCGATGGTCACCGCATCGCCCAGCCAGAAGTGGATCGAGAGCCCGCCGACGGCGACCAGCAGCAGAGCGTTCAGCATGTAGAGCGACACGTTCAGCTTGGTCACCAGCCGCATCTGCCGATGCACGGTCTCCAGGAAGAGGTCCATGGATTCCTGCGCATAGACCTCCTCGCGCTTGGCGTGACTGAAGAGCTTCACCGTCAGGATGTTGGTGTAGCTGTCGACGATCCGCCCGGTCATGATCGAGCGCGCATCGGCCTGCTCCTGCGCGATCTTCGAGAGCATCGGCACGAAGTGGCGCATCAAGAGAACATAGGCGATCAGCCACACCACCATAGGCGCCATCAGCCAGACATCGGCACTGGCGGCGACGATCAGCATGCCGGCGAAGTAGGAGGTCACATAGACCGCGATGTCGAACAGGCGCATCACCGTCTCGCGCAGCGACAGCGAGGTCTGCATGACCTTGGTCGCCACGCGCCCGGCGAACTCGTCGGCGAAGAAGGAGGCGCTCTGCCCCAGCAGCTGGCGGTGCGCCAGCCAACGCACGATCATCGGGTAGTTGCCCAGCAGGGACTGGTGCACCAGCAGATTGTTCCAGAGCACGAACAAGGGCAGGAAGACCAGAATGAAGACGCCCATGAAGATCAGGTGCCAAAGCTCCGTCTCCAGGAAGCTCTCCTTATCCTGGTAGGCCAGCCAGTCGACCAGGTTGCCCAGCAGCGCATAGACGTAAGCCTCGCCGAAACCGATGACGGCGGCGGTGAAGGCCATGACGGCAAGAATCGGCCAGACACCCTTGCTGTAATGCCAACAGAAGGCGACGAAGCCAGCCGGTGGCGTCTCAGGCACCTGACTGGGATAGGGGTCGATCATTCGCTCGAAGCGCGAAAACATGGAACTCTGCCTCGAATTGGAAAGAGTCCCCTCATCAGCGAGAAGACCCGGAACCGGTCCTTCTACGCGCCTTTGGCGTCAAAGGCGCACATTCACCGACGCAAGGCAGCTATCTCGTTGTGCTTCGGCGACACTGTGCTCTGGAGGACACGGCGTTCATGCCCGCTCGGCAAAAAACAGCAGGCAAGCATCGGGATCTTTGACGAGATATTCTCGCACACCATAGGGCTGATTGAAGGGCGGCCGCAGCCTGCCCTCGGGCAGCGACTCCAGGACCGGCTTCAGCGCCGCGTAGACTTTGTCCAGTCCCTCCACCCAAATACAAATCGCGATGTTGTTGGCGGTGGCAGCGAGGAGGGGGTCTTGGTGCACAGACGCAACGCTACCAGTGCCGCAGGCCCAGTGCCACACGCCGGTAGGCGGCGATCCCGATCCAGACCCAAAGCGCACGGCGCCACAGCAGGTAGACCGGCAGCACGGCAATCATCGCCGCGGTCTGGATCCTGCTGTAATAAGGTGTGATCCGCTGCTGGCGGATCAGCAGCGAAAGGGCGGAGATCGCGGTCTCGCTGCCGATGCGCAGCGCCAGGGAGATCACCACGATCTCCATCGCCAAGGCCTGGTCCACGGCCATGAGATCGATCGCCAGACAGACGTAGACAAATATGAAGAGGGCCGGTGCGATGGCATCGACGGTCTTGACCGGCATGGCCAGGGCGCCGAACCAGCCGAAGCGCGAGCGGCCGATCATGCGGCGGTACTTGATGTGGGTCTGAACGAAACCCTGGAACCAGCGGATGCGCTGGCGCAGCAGGCCGCGCGTGGTCTTCGGCACCACGGTGTGCGCGATGGCATCGGGCGCGGTGACGAAGCGCCGGACCACCCCACGACGGGCAGCCTCGTCGCGCAGGCGGTGCACGACCTCGTAGTCCTCGGTCACGGTATCGTCCAGGAAACCACCGGCCTGGCGCAGCCAGTGGGTGCGAAAGCTGGAGAAGGCGCCGGACATGACATGGGCAGAGTTGCTGTACTGCCAGCCGATGCGGCGCACGAAATCCAAGGTGTACTCGATGGTCTGAAAGAAGGCTATGACCCCGCGCGGCAGGCTCGGACGGTCGCCGCTGCCCTCGCTCGCGTGGCTCTCGGTCGGCACCATCACGCCGGCGACCATGGCCAGTTGCGGATCCTTGTCGAAGGGCTCCAGCAGGCGGGCGAAGGAATGCGCCTCGAAGGAGGTATCGGCATCGACGGTGACGAAGATCGAGCCGCGGGCGGCCTCGAGCCCTCGGTTAAGCGCGGCGGCCTTGCCGCCATGCGCTGCGTCGATGACGCGGAGCCCGGGTGTGGTGGCGGATAGCCAGTAGCCCTCGTCCCCTGCTTCCAGCGAAAAGGCCTCCTTCAAGGTGGTCAGCGTCTCGTCGCTCGATCCGTCGTTCACGACGATGATCTCGTCCGGCGCGCGGTCCTGCGCGAGGATTGACCGTAGGGTCGGCACCAGACTGCGGGCTTCGTTGTAGGCGGGGATACAGACGCTGACGCCTCCGGCGGGTTCCGCTGAGCCATTGCCCCGCAAGCGGTCGTGCCGCGGCAGAGAGACGATCTGCAAGGAGGACAGCAGGAAGAGAATGATCGCCTCGAAGATCCAATAGCCTTGATAGATGACGAAGAGCAGCAGTGCGGCAAATCCCGGGTCGAGCGCCAAGCTGACGACCTCGAGGCCGACGATTGCGGCTGCCGCAAAGGCGAAGAGCAGCGCGGTTGCGCGGGCGAAGAAGGTTCCTGTGCGGGACAAGGGCAAGGCCGTCAGGCTCATCGGCAGCCTATCTAGGTGGGAGACGAGAATAACCTAGTCTGTCTGCCACAGATGGCAATTGCCGCCCGCTCACCCTTTGGCGAGCCCCGAAAAAGCCCCTTCCCGCCTCTCCGTGCAGTGGCGACTAAAGCCAGACAAAATCGCTGGCCGTCAGCAGATCCGCTTGAGAAACACCATTCACCTTGAAGGCGATGTCCGTCGTCCCGTCGCCATCCTGATCGACCTGGACCTGACGGGCGCCGTCGAAACGCGCCTCGCTGTCGCCGGCTCCTGAGAAAGCCGCACTGCCGATGTAGGCAAAGCTTCCGGTCTCCAGCCCGGTCGCGAAGACCAGCTTGTCCTCACCGTTGGCCGCATTGGCCGAGACGCCGTCGAAGTCGCGCAAGACGGGCCCTCCCGTGCCGCCGGAGCCGAGACTGTCGCCGTTGAAGCGGAAGCTGTCCGTACCGGAACCGCCGAAAGCGGCCCCCTCGTCCCGCATCTCCAGGGTGTCGCTGCCGCTCTCGCCCAGCATCGAATCGTCCCCCGCACCGCCCTCTCCATAGAGATAATCTTGGCCGCTTATCCCAAGAATAGTATCGATCAACTGGTAGCCGGTGCGTGTATCGTCGCCTGTTGTTCCGATAATGATCGGCGTCTACCCCCCCTTACTTTGTTCTTTCTTTTTAAAGCATTGCCTTGCCCAAACCCGAGTGCTCTTTGACAGACACCACGTCCTCATGGGCCGAGGCTTATACGTCCCCTTGCGGCAAATGCTAACTGTCACATTCAGTACAGTCAACATGAGTGACCAGCGCGCTGGAATCAGATCGCGCTCGGTTCAAGCCGCCCTGCAACGCTTGCATCCGAAACCAAATACCCTAGAGTCTTGTGATGCACAAATGCAGCAACTGCTGCGAAAACGCAAACAACTGTGCGCAGCGATGCACGGGAAACAACTGCACACAGTCGCGGGAGGGCCGCTGGAGCCGTGCGAAAGCCGGCCCTTCCCGTTCTGGCACGATACTTGCTTCTTACAAGAGCGACGGCAGGAAAGGGAGAGCATGCGCGAAAGGGAGCAGGACTTCGCCGAGGTTGCCGCGGCGCTGGAGCGCCAGGCGGCGGAGATCGTGCATCTGGGTCTCTTCGACCTGGACTGCGGTCTGCGCGAGCGACGCCTGCGCAAGGCCGACCTGATTGCGACCCTGCCCGCGCTCTCCTTCGTCAATGTGCTGCCGCAGTGGGACATGGGAGAAAGGGTCTTCGGTCCCGGTCCCTTCGTCGGCGAGCCCATCGCTCCCGATCTCTCCAGCCTGCGCCCCTACCCCTTCGAGCCCGATGCCTGTCTGCTGCTCTGCGATTACCAGGGGCCGTCGCGCGCCTTCTCCCCGCGCGCACAGCTTGCGACTCAGATTGCCAAGGCCACAGCCAAAAGGATCACCGTCAAGGCCGCTTTCGAGTTCGAGTTCCTGGTGCTGGAGGAAACGGCGAAGAGCCTGCGCAGCAAGGGCTTCTCCGACCTCGCCTCCTTCGCGCCGGCCAACCGCTGCTGGGGCGCGCAGACCGCGGCCGTCGAGGCCGACTTCGTGCATCACCTGGACAACACCCTTGCCGCCGGCGGGATCGCACCCTTCAGCCTGGGTGTGGAGCTTGGCCCCGGCTGCTTCGAAGCCACCCTGCACGCCCGCGATCCGCTGGGCGCTGCGGAGGAGGCCGCCCTCTTCCGCCTCTATACCAAGGCCTTCTGCCGCGGTTGGGACAAGACGGCCTCCTTCATGGCGCAGCTGGGCAGCGATTATCCGGGCCTTTCCGGTCATCTGCACCTCTCGCTGTGGGACGAGGCGGGCAACAACCTCTTTCACGATCGCACCGACGCAGAGGGGCTGAGTGCCGACTGCCGCGCCTTCATCGCCGGCGCGCTGGCCGCCAGCGGCGAGGCCCTGCCGATGGTCGCCAACAGCGTCAATGCCTATCGTCGCATGGCGCCGGGCAACTGGGCGCCCAGGGCGCTGGGCTGGGCGGTGGAGAACTATGCAGCCGCGATCCGAGCGGTTCCGGGCACCGCCGACAGCTGCCGCTTGGAATTCCGCCTGCCGGCCGCCGACTGCAATCCCTTCCTGGTTCTGGCCCTCTTCCTGGCCGGCGGCCTCGACGGCATGGAACGCGGCCTCGACGCACCGCCGCAGATCCAGGGCGGCGGGCCGGACAGCCTGCCGGATAATGCCCAGCCGGTGGCGAGCGACCTACTGCGCGCGACCGAGACCATGGAGGCCAGCGCTAGCGCCCGGGCCCTCTTCGGCGAGGCTTTCGTCGGGCAGTTCTGCCAATCGCGCCGGGTCGAGGAAGCGGCCCTGCGCCGGGAAGTCAGCGCGGCCGAGCGGGCCCGCTATCTGGAAGCGACCTAGAGACCATGAGGGGGAGTTGCGTGAGCGATCTGGAGAAAACCCTGGCCGCAGCAGGCCGCAGCGAGGCCGTTGCCGAGGTGCGCCGCCTGATCGACGCGCTGAAGATCGACTACATTTATTACCAGTACATCTCGATCACCGGGCGGATCATGGGCAAGGCCGTGCCGGCGCGCCATTGGGAGTCCGTCGCCGAGGACGGCGTGCAGACCTGGTTGGGCGGTGTCGCCAACGTCTTCGCCGACCGCCACGGCGACCTGATCGGCTTCCCACCGAACGCCTCGGAACTGATCGCGCTGCCGGATCCCGAGACCTTCTGTCAGCTGCCCTGGAACAAGCGCATCGCCCGGGTCTTCTGCACCGCCTTCTGGAGCAAGGAAGACCCCCAGTTTGCCGGCCAGGCCATGGATTCCGACGCGCGCGGCAACTTGAAACGGGTCGAAGCGCGTTTTATGGCAGCGCACGACGATCTGCACATGCGGGTCGGCTGCGAGCCCGAGATGCTGTGGCTGAAGCCGGGCGACGACAACGAGCCCTACAAGGGTACGACCAAGCCTTACGCCTATCACATCGACCAGTTCGAGCAGCTGTCCGATGTCTGGCTCAGAGTCTATGACTACGCCATCGCCATGGGACTGGACGTGATCCAGGGCGATCACGAGGACGCGCCGGGGCAGATCGAGCTGAACTACGCCTTCGACCGGCCGCTGCGCACGTCCGATCGCCTGACCACCTATCGCCAGATCTGCGCCCAGGTGGCGCGCGAGTTCGGCCTGATCGCGGTCTTCATGTCCAAACCCTACATGGGCATGCCGGCCAATGGCTGTCACCACAACGTCTCGCTGTGGCGCGGCGGCGAAGAGCGGGTGATCGACCTGGATCAACCGACGGTACCCGCCATGGACGAGGTCTTCACCTACACCAAGGGCGGCGAGAACGCTTTTCGCGATTCGAACGAGCTGTGGCTGCCCTCGGAACTGGGGCGCCATGCCTTGGGTGGCGTGCTGACCCATCTGAATGCACTGACCGCCGTGGGCTCCTCGACCGTCAATTCCTATCGCCGTCTGAACGACACCGGCCTCTGGGCGCCGGTTGGGGCGAGCTGGGGCTTGCAGAACCGGTCCTGCGCGGTGCGCGTCTCCAGCCCCGACCGCTTTGAGTTCCGCGCCGTCGATTCCATGGTGAACCCCTACCTGATGCAGGCCGTGCTCTATCAGGCCATGCACGATGGCATCGCCAACCAGATCGACCCCGGTCCGCCGGAGGATCGCAACTTCGCCGAGGTTGCAGCGTCCGGCGAAGCGGTGAAGCGCATTCCGACCACCTTGCGCGACGCGCTGGACGAGCTGGCCGCGGACAGCGTGATCCGCGAGGCCATGCCCGGCGACATGCACCGGATCTACGACTGGTACAAACGCGACGAATGGGACAAGTTCATCTGGCAGGTCTCCGATTGGGACGTGAAGACCTACCTGGACTGCCTGCCCTAAGGGAGACCCGGAG
The DNA here is from genome assembly GCA_040219175.1 of Kiloniellales bacterium. GTDB lineage: Bacteria > Pseudomonadota > Alphaproteobacteria > Kiloniellales > JACOMY01 > JACOMY01. The sequence goes on along the minus strand of JAVJSY010000076.1, from coordinate 10,025 downwards.
GATGCCCGACTTTTCTCTCTCCAAGTCACAAATCGACGCCTTCAACGAAGACGGCTTCCTGATGGTCGAGGGGCTGATCGACGAGGCCACGGTCGAAGAGCTGCGCCAACGCTACGACCGCCTCTTCCGCGGCAGCTTCGAGACCGGTGTCAGCCCTGACGAGGTCAACTGGCAGGAAGGCAGCGGCGATCCCAGCCTGACCCGGCAGATCTGCAACGGCTGGAAGGCCGACCGCGCCATCGCCGCGACCGTCTTCCGCCCCGACCTGGGCCGCGCCATCGCCGAGCTGGCCGGCTGGGAGGGCACGCGGGTGATGATCGACAATGTGCTCTGGAAGCCACCCGGCACCCGCCCCTTGGGCTTCCATCAGGACAATGCCTACCTGCGCTGGTTCAAGCCGGGCTTGCTGCTCAGCTGCTGGATCGCGCTGGACGACACCAAGGCCGACGGCGGCACCATGCAGGTGGTCCGCGGCTCGCACCGCTGGCACCACTCCGAGCCGGGCGGCGAATTCCACGGGCCTGAAGATTACCAGGCGGAGATGCTGAAGGCTGCCGCCAAGGAGCAGGTCGAGCCCGACCTGGTGCCCATCGTGGTCAAGCGCGGTGGCGGCTCGTTCCATCACGGCTGGACCTGGCACGGCTCGGGTCACAATCGCTCGACCACGCCGCGCCGCGCGCTGGTGATCCACGCCATGCCCTCGGATGCCACCTTCTCCGACGATCCGGCCGACCTCATGTTCGCCACCGGGCCGATCTACAATCGCTACAAGCGGCTGGGCGACTGTGTGATGGACGAGAACTACTTTCCCATCACCTGGACCCGCAGCGGCTATCGCACCCCCGGCCTCGACGCCTATTGTCAAGCGGCCTGAGGGAGCGGGAGCGATGGAAACCGATATGCTGGAGATGACAGAGGATCTGGAGGACGCACCGCTCCTCTACGATGTCATCTCCGCAGACGGTTTTCTTGTCAGTGTCAACCGCGCGCAGGCTGACGCTCTTGGTTACCGGGCGGAGGAGCTCTCCTCCAAGTCGGCCGCCACCATCTATACCGAAGCCTCTCTTGAGCGGATAACCGCGCTCTTCCAAGCGGGGCGGAACAAGGGCCTGGACCAGGAACGCCTGACCCTGAAACGGCGCGATCGCGGCGTGATCCAGGTCGTCGCCAGCGCAGCACTCGGCGAGCTGCACGGACAGCCTGCCCTGCGCCTTGCCAAGCTTCGCCTGGATCCAGTGCTCGAAGAGCTGGAGCAGGCACGGCGCGAGCTGAAGGTGCTTCGCGCCTTCGTCACGGCATCGCGCGATGCCTGCTGGTGTATCGAGTTCGCCGAGCCGGTCGACCTGGGCGCCAGCGAACAAGAGATCGTCCGCCAGGTCTTCGAAAACGAGTGCTATTGGCGGCTGTGCAACGAAGCCATGGCACAGCTCTACCGCCTGCCCGAGGGCCTGGACTTCAATCAGGAAAACGTGCGCTTCGTCTTTCCGCGCAACACGGAAAACGAAGCCTTCGTGCGTCAGCTGAACGAGGCCAAGTTCCATCTGGACAGCGCCCCCTCGCTGGATCAGCGCTACGACGGTGCGCCGATGTTCGCCGAGAACGATGTGCGCGCGGAAATCCGCGACGGCTACCTCTTGCGCATGTGGGGCACGGTTCGTGACCTCTCGAGACAGAAGGAGCGCGAGCGACAGCTGACGCGACGCGCGGATCGGATGGCCGAGGTCCTGAGCGCCTCTCCCGACCCCATCCTGGTGTGCGACGAGGCGGGCGTTCTGGAGGCTGCAAACCCGGCGCTGGAGTGGCTCTTCGGCTGGAAGGTCGAAGAGGTGCTGGGTCGGCCCATTGCCCAGATCCTGCGCTTCGAGGAGCCTTGGGAGGCCATCGTCGTCGCGGCGCGCCCGGCCTCCTCGGACCTGCGGCTCGCGGCCACCCTGCTCTGTCCGGACGAGCGGCGGCAGCTCTGCACAGTGGCCATCGGGTCCCTCACGCTTGCAGACGAGGCCAGGCGTCTGGTCGCCACCCTGCGCCGTCGCGACGAGGAGGTGCTGGCCCTATGAGCTTCTCCAGCCTCGACTTGGAACGTCTGGACGGCAAGCTCTCGGGCCGGGCCGGTCTCGCCGAACTGGCCGAGGCCCTGCCGGACGGGCTGATCCTGGTCGACGGCAACGAGCAGATCCTATTGGCAAACGCGGCCGCCCGCGACCTGAACGCTTTCGGCGAAGAGCCGATTTCCGGCCAGACCCTGAGCCAGTTGGCGGACAGGAGCCCCTTCGACTGGCAGCAGGCAATCGATGCCTTCCAGAAGCGCCGGCGCTGCGATCTGGTCAGCGGTTCCGGCGAGGGCGCGCGCTGTTTGATCTCCATGCGCTTCCTGCGCGATTCCGAGCGGCGCACGGTCGCCACCCTCTTCGTGCAGCGCGATCTGGCCAGCCTGGATCGCCAGCGCCGCAAGGCCAATTCGACCGGCCCGCGCGACGTCTTCCGCTTCGCCGCCGACGGCGAGGTCAAGCCCAACTACCTGCTGCAGCAAGAGATCGCGCCGGGGCTGAAGACGGTGCTGACCAGAGGTCTGCGCGCGCTCAGACAGGACGCAAGGATCCTGCTGACCGGCGAATCCGGCTCCGGCAAGACGCAGATCGCCCGCTATCTGCACGAGACCGCCATCGGCCGCGAGGCCCCCTTCGTACATGTAAACTGCGCGGCCATCCCCGAATCGCTCTTCGAATCAGAGATGTTCGGCTACACCAAGGGCGCCTTCACCGGCGCACTGCAAAGCGGCAAGCCCGGCCTGATCGAGGCTGCGAAGGGCGGCTGCCTCTTCCTCGACGAGGTCGGTGAGGTCTCACCGGCCTCGCAAGCCAAGCTCTTGAAGTTTCTGGAGGACGGCAAGGTCCAGCGGATCGGCGATGCGCAAGAGCGCCGCGTCGACGTGCAGGTGATCGCCGCCACCAACCGCGATCTCGGCAGTCTGGTCGAGGCCGGTTCTTTCCGCCGCGATCTCTATTACCGCCTATCGGTCATCGCACTGGAGGTGCCGGCGCTGCGCGAAGAGCCGGCCTTGCTGGCCCACCTGATCGATCACTTCCTCTACCTGGCCAACCGCGGACGCGACCGGCCGCTGACACTTTCCGACCCGGTGCGCTGGGCGTTGAAAGCCTACCGCTATCCCGGCAATGTGCGCGAACTGCACAACATTCTACAGCGCCTCGCTGTCTTTGCCGAAGACGAGGCGCAGCTGGATCACCTGCCGGCCCGCGTGTTGGACACAGCGACCGACGCGCCCGCCGGCGACGGCCTGAAAGACCAGGTCCGCCGCTTCGAAGGTGAGGTCATCAAAGAGGCAATCGCCCGGCACGGGAGCAAGCGCCGGGCAGCGAAGGCTCTCGGAGTCGATATCGGGACCATCGTCCGCAAGACCCGCGTACAGCAAGCGCCGGGCCCGCTCCGCACAGACGAGGACAGAGAGGACTTCTAGAAAGGGAGAGATGATATGAAAACCATGACACGTACCGCAGTCGCAGCTCTTGCGGCCACGACCCTGCTTGCCGGCCCGGCACTGGCCGAAGGCGAGGTCAACCTCTTGACCTGGGAAGGCTATGCCGACGACAGCTTCATCAAGGGCTTCGAGGAAGAATCCGGCTGTAAGGTCAGTGCGACCTACGTCGGCTCGAACGACGACTTCGCGCCCAAGCTGGCAGCCGGCGGTGGCGTCTACGACCTGATCACGCCTTCGATCGACACCACCAAGATCATGATCCAGGCCGGTTTCGTCGATCCGATCGACGTCAGCCGCGTGCCGCGCATGGGCGAGATCTACGAGAAGTTTCGCACCGCCGAGGGCATCAATCACGAGGGCGAGATCTACGGCGTTCCCTTCTCCTGGGGCTCGATCCCCTTCATGTACCGCAAGGACAAGTTCGAGACCGCGCCGCAGTCTTTGAACGTGCTCTGGGATCCGGCCTTCGAGGGCAAGATCTCGCTCTGGGACGACAAGTCCGCGCTCTATGTGGCCGCTCGCAAGGACGGCAACATGAACATCTATGACCTGAGCGACGGCGAGCTCGAAGCCGCCAAGGAGACCCTGATCCAGCAGAAGCCGCTGGTGCGCAAGTACTGGGCCACGGCCGGTGAACTGGTCGACCTCTATGCCAGCGGCGAGGTCTGGATCTCCAACACCTGGGGTGGCTACCAGTCGGCACTGCTGGCCGAGCAGGGCATCGAAGTCGTCGAGTTCATCCCCGAGGAGGGTGCCGAAGGCTGGATGGATTCCTGGATGATCGTGAAGGACACGCCCAACGAGGACTGCGTCTATGCCTTCCTCAACATGGCCTCGACCGAGGTCGGCCAGTGCGGCATGTCGAACGTGAACGGCTATTCCTCAGCCAACCCCGTCGCCGCCAAGAACTGCATGAGCCCCGAACAGTACGTGGCCCTGCATCAGGACGACCCCGACTACCTCGACAGCCTGCTGCTGTGGGAGAACCTGGGGCCGCGCCTTGAGGTCTACACCAACACCTGGAACGCGGTGAAAGCAGCCGAGTAGGCTGACGCTGCCGAGATCTGGCGGGCGCCTCCGGGGCCCGCCAGCGCGGCAATTGGGGGATCGGCTGGCACGAATGGGCGACATCATCGAACTTGCGGGCGTGACCAAGGCCTTCCCCGGCGGGGTGGTCGCCGTCGACGACATCAACCTCTCGGTGCGCGAAGGCGAATTCGTCACCCTGCTGGGCCCCTCTGGCTGCGGCAAGACCACCAGCCTGCGCATGATCGCCGGCTTCGAGGCACCGGACCGGGGACGGGTCTATCTGGCCGGCAAGGACGTGACCGACCTGCCGCCCTACCGTCGGCCGGTCAACACGGTCTTCCAGGACTATGCACTCTTTCCCAATATGAACGTGGCCGAGAACGTGGGCTACGGGCTGGACGTCGCCGGCTACAGCCGCGCCGATGCCAAGCGCCGGGTCGGCGAGGCCCTGGACCTGGTCGGCCTGGCCGACAAGGCGAAGAACCGACCCTTCAAGCTTTCCGGCGGTCAGCGCCAGCGCGTGGCACTGGCCCGCGCCCTGGTGCGCGAGCCCAAGGTGCTGCTGTTGGACGAGCCGCTCTCGGCGCTTGATGCCAAGTTGCGCGAATCCATGCAGGTGGAGCTGAAGCATCTGCACGACCGTCTGGGCCTGACCTTCGTGCTGGTCACCCACGACCAGACCGAGGCCCTGGTCATGTCCGACCGCATCGTGGTGATGAACGCCGGTCGGATCGAACAGCAGGGCAGCCCCAGCGAGATCTACGATCGCCCGGCCTCGCCCTACGTCGCCGACTTTCTCGGCGCTTCCAACCTGCTGCAAGCTCGGATCGGCAGCACGGACGGCGATACCATCATCGCCGACTTCGACGGCGGCCGCCTGGCTGCCCTTGGCAGGGGCTACAGCAGTGGTGATCCCATCCTGCTGTGCATCCGCCCGGAGAAGGTGACCCTGCACGCAAAGGACCCCGGCGAGCAGCTTGGCGAGAACCGTCTGACCTGCCAGGTCCGCGAGCACCTCTTTCACGGCGATGCGGTGCGCGTCGCGCTTCGCTGCGGAACGGCCGAGTTCTTCGTGGATGTGCAGCTGAAGGAGGCCATGGGCGCTGCCAGCATTCCGCTTCCCGGCGAGACCGCCTGGGCCACCCTGCACCCGGCCAACGTCATCGTCTTCCCCGCGGGAGGTCGCTCGTGACCCTGGCCCAAAGGGCGCGTCTGCGGGCCGGGCTGGTGATGGCCCCGCCCTTGATGTGGGTGCTGGTCTTCCTCTTCGTGCCCTACCTCATCACCTTCGCCTACAGCTTCTATGCCAAGCAGTTTCCGACCTTCGTGCCGGACTTCCAGTTCGGCAACTATCAGCAGCTGGTGGAGGATTCGCAGTACTACCGGGTCCTCTTCCGCACCCTCAAAATAGCGGCGGCGACGGCCGTCCTGGCCTTGGTGCTGGCCTATCCCTTGGCCTACTTCCTGGTCTTCAAGGTGCGCTCGCCCAGCCTGCGCGCCGTGCTCTACATGGCGACCATCGTGCCCTTGTGGGTCTCCTACCTGCTGCGCGCCTACACCTGGAAGACCATCCTGGGCAGCGAGGGCGTGCTGAACTCCTTCCTGATCTGGAGCGGAATCAGCAGCGAGCCCTCCGAGTGGTTCCTCTATAGCCAGTTTTCCATGGTGATCACGCTCACCTACATCTTCATCCCCTTCATGGTGATGCCGATCTACACCGCGCTGGAGAAGGTACCGCGGAACCTGGTCGAGGCCTCGAAGGACCTGGGCGTCGGGCCGATCCGCAGCTTCGTTCGCGTCGTGCTGCCGCTATCCATGCCGGGCGTGATCGCCGGAATCACCTTCACCTTCTGCCTCAGCTTCGGCGACTTCATCGCACCCTTCCTGGTGGGCGGTCCCGACGGCGCCATGGTGGCGACCGTGATCCAATCGCAGTTCGGCGCCGCCCTGAACTGGCCCCTGGGCTCGGCCCTCTCCATCGTCATGCTGGTCCTGGTGCTGACCATCATCAGCCTGTCGGACCATATGGAGCGGTCCGGCCGCTTGGATCTGGCGTAGCGGCGATGGCGAGCGAAACCCAGAGCATCGACAGCGCCAAGCCCCTGCGCCTCTGGCGCGGCGGCGGCAAGCTTCCCTGGGCCGACTGGAGCCTCGGCCTCTATGCCGCCGGCGTCATGGCCTTCCTCTATCTGCCGATCGCCGTCCTGATCCTCTTCAGCTTCAACGACAACCGCTCCATGTCGCTGCCGCTGAAGGACTTCACCTGGCGTTGGTACGAGGCCTTTCTGGCCAACGAGGACATGCTGGAAGCAATCGGCAACAGCCTCTATGTCGCCAGCATCGCCACCACGATCACCTGCCTGATCGGCGTTCCGGCTGCCCTGGCGTTGGACCGTTACAACTTCCCCGGCAAGGCCGCCTTCCGGCGCGCCGTGCTGCTGCCGATCGCGCTGCCGGGGATCATCACCGGCATCTCCATGCTGAACATGGCCAAGATGCTGGGCGTGAACCTCAGCTTGGAGACGGTGATCGCAGGCCACGCGACCGCCCTTGTCTCCATCGTCGTGACCCAGGTCTATGCCCGCCTGCAGCGCTTCAACCGCCGGCTGGAAGAGGCTTCGGCCGATCTGGGGGTCGGACCGATCCGTACCTTCTGGCGGGTGACCATGCCGAACATCAAGTCGGCCATTATCGGCAGCGCGCTGCTGTCCTTCACCCTCTCGTTCGACGAGATCCCGGTGACCTTCTTCCTGACCGGGCGCGACAACACCCTGCCGATGTACATCTATTCCACCATGCGGCGCGGCATTACGCCCGAGATCAACGCGGTGGGCACGGTGATCATCCTGGTCTCGCTCGTCCTGATCGTCCTATCCGTCGTACTGTTGCGCGACCGAAGCGATAAGGCTTGATCGCCGCCGTTTCAGCGGCTAGCCCGGAAATCGCACCAGGCTATGAGCAGCGGTCACAGAGGCAAGGCCGACGATAAAGCTGGCGGCAAGGCTGGCGGGTCTTGCCAAAGTCCGTCACGCTTGCGGTAGGCAAGGCCGAAACGAAGCACTACACTCCACGGCCGTTCTTATACCAAGGGAAGGAAAGAATGACCGGTTTCATGGCGCCCATTGGCTCTTGCGAACAGGCGCGGCGTGCAGCGCGATGCGGCGCATCGGGCAAGCGTCGCAACGCAGGCGAAAGGGCCAATGGGCGCCACCGAAGGCCGGTCTGTGGTGCCCGCCCGCCGCGTTGCGCACAGCTTATGGTGTGCGCCGCACCACTGCGCGGCCCGCGCCTAACGGGCGGGCACCACAGACCGGTGAAACCGGTCATTCTTTCCTTCCCTTGGTATTAGGAGGAAAGCGATGGAGCTCTCCGGTCCCGCTTTGGCGAGTCCTGTCGATGTATCCCGGCTCCTGGACAAGGGTCTGGCCGGCAATCCCGACGACACGGCCTTGATCTCGCTGGAGACCAGTTGGACCTGGCAGGAGCTGGCCGAGGACAGCGTGCGCCTGGCCGGAAACCTGCTCGATCTGGGCCTGAAGCCAGGCGACCGGGCCGCCAGCCTGATGCCCAACCGCTGTGCCGTGCTGGTCTTCTATCTGGCCTGCCTGAAGGCTGGTCTGATCGCCACCCCCATCTACTACCGCGCCACGCCGCGCGGGATCGATCGCATCCTGGAGGCCAGCGGCGCCTCGGTCCTGATCGCTCACCGCGAGCGGGCCGCCGACCTGGCGGCGAGCCCATCGGTCGAGAAGCTGCCGCATGGGGTGATCGGCTTCGGCCAGGGCGCCTTGGCCGGGGCCCGTTTCGACGACTTCATCGAAAAGGAGCCGGAGAGCGAGGACTTTGCCGAGCGTGCGCCGGACGAGCCCGCCTTTCTCTTCTATCTTCCCGACGGCAGCGGCGAGTTTCGCGGCATCGCGCACAGCGCGCGCGGCCTGGGATGGGCACTTGCCAGCGTCGCTGCCGGCTATGACCTGCAGCCCGCGGATATCTATCTGACCGGTACCGCCCTCTCGCATTACGGCGGGGTGGTGCAGTGTCTGGCTGCCTTGGCCAGTGGCAGCCGGGTCGCCGTCGCGCGCAATGCCGACGCAGCCGAGATCTTGCCGCTGCTGCGGGCCGAACAGCCGACGCTCGCCTTCATGCTGCGCTCCTCCATGGTGCGCCTGGTTCGCGATCACGAGGCCGGCGCCAAGGACTTCGCCTCGCTGCGCTATCTGGCTTGCGGCAGCGACCAGGCCCCCTTGAGCCAGGTGCGCGACTTCGAGCGCCAGATCGGGGTGTCCCTGCATGAGCACTTCGGCATGGCAGCCCTGGGGCCTGTGACGGTCCACAACGGCAAACAGGGCGAAACCGAGGAAGAGGTGCCAACCGGAACGGTCGGCCGCATCCTTCCCGGCATGGAGGCCGAGATTCGCGGCGAGACCGGATACCTGCTGCCGGCCGGCATGCCGGGGCGCCTCTGGCTACGCTCGCCCAGCCGCATGCTGGGTCACTGGGTGGGTGATAGGGTCGTGCCCGCGGCCGACACGGAGGGTTGGATCGACACGGGAGAGACCATGCGGGCCGACAGCCGGGGCCAGTTGGTTTTCGCCGGGCCAAAACAGCAGATCCTCTTCCGCGAAGGCGAGAGCCCGGCGCTCAAGGAGGTCGAGACCGTGCTGATGGAGCATCCCGGCGTCACGGCTGCCGGCGTGGTACGCATCCATGACCTGCTGTTCGGCGAGTCGCGCCTCGCCTTCGTCAGCTTCGCCGAGAGCGAAGAGCCGCCGAGCGAACAGGACTTGATTGCCTTCGTGCGCTCGCGCATCGGCTACAAGGCACCGGAGCAGGTGGTGGCGGTCGCCAGATTGCCCATGCACGAGGATGGCAGCCTCGACCGCTCGGCGCTGCGCCGGATGGCCGAGAACGATCTTTCACAGGATGCGCCGGCGGATTGACCAGAACGCGGGTCGTCTGGGTCAATCGCACCGGCCCAGTATGGCCGGTCAAGGAAAGCGGCTCAAACGAGGCCGGCAAGCTTTGCGAAGGGGTCCCAGTTTGGATCTTTGTGCCACGCATACTCTGCACCCACTGCAATAGCCTCTGCGGCCTGCGCACCGAACAGCTTCTCCATCACTGCCAGGCTCATGTCCATCCCCGCCGAGACGCCGGATGACGTGAAGAACTTACCGTCCTCGACCCAGCGGGCCTGCGGCACCCAGTCGACCCGTGGCCCGTGGTGCACGGTGGCGGTGTAGTCCTTCTTGTTGGTCGTTGCGCGGCGCCCGTCGAGAAGCCCGGTCGTTGCGAGCAAAACGGTTCCGGTACAAACGGCCATCACGTACTCTGCGTTCTTGGAAGCCTCGATAATCCAGGAGTTGATGACCTCGTTTCGGGGATCTAGACCAAGATGATCGCAGATCGAAACGACCCGCGGTCTGAATCTTGGTCTACTTTCAAACAAGTAGAGTGCGATTCAGACGATAGATCGATTCGATCTATCGTCATCGCGCTCTAG
>JAVJSY010000075.1:0-138705 GCA_040219175.1 Kiloniellales bacterium | reverse complement strand
GCACGCATCGAGCAGGCAGTGGGAAAACTAAAGCGTTTCAAACGAGTAGCCCTGCGCTGCGAGAAGACCAAAGCCAACTTCCAGGCCATTGTCTCTCTCGCCGCAGCCTTCATTCTCGTCAAATCCGTCCACACCGCCTAGTACCAAGCGTCTTCGACCGCGCGCTTCTTGCGGGCCATGAAGTCCTGCAGCGCCTCGTCGACGGCCGGGTCGATGGGCGGCGGTTCGTAGGCTGCCAGCTGGCGCTGCCAGAGGCTGTGCGCGCGCTCTTCCTGGGTCTTGCCGCCCTGCTCCAGCCAGGCCTCGTAGCTCTGGTCGTCGGCCAGCCTCGACGGCGGACAGGCAGCCTCGAAGTTTGCAAGCGTGTGCTGCGTTCCCAGAAAGGTTTGGCCGGGCCCGGCCTCGCGGAAGGCCGCCTCGGCCAGGCTCTCCCGATCGATGGTGAGGCCGGAGAGCGCGCGGTGCATCTCGCCGCAGCGCTCGGCGTCGATCACGAACTTCTCGTAACCCATGGTCAGCCCGCCCTCGAGCCATCCGGCCGACTGGATCACCAGATTGGCGCCGGCCAGAAGCCCGCTGTTCATGCTGTCGGCCGATTCCTGCATGGCCTGACCGTCGGCGACTTTGGCGGCCGTCAAATGCCCGCCGCAGCGTAAGGGCAGCCCCAGGCGCCGGCAGAGCTGGCCGACCGCCAGGATCGCCAGGTTGGCTTCCGGCGTGCCGAAGGTCGGCGCCCCGGTCTTGAGATTGAGTGTCGTCAGAAAGCAACCATAGACAACGGGCGCGCCGGGCCGGACCAGCTGCGTCAGCGCTATCCCGACCAGGGCCTCTGCATGGGCCTGCGCGATCAGCGCCGGCTGCGTCACCGGCCCCATGGCGCCGCCCAGGATGAAGGGCGAGAGCAGCACGGCCTGTCCTGCCCGCGCGTAGACCTTGAGCGCGCCGGTCATGGTGTCGTCGAAGACCAGCGGCGAGTTCACATTGATGTTGCCCTGGATGACGCAGTGCCGCTTCAGCGTTTCCGCCCCGAAGGCAATCCGCGCCATCGCCAGGGAATCCTCGGCGCGCGCAGGCGCGGTGACTGCACCCATGAAGGCCTTGGTCGAATAGCGCAGGTGGGCATAGACCATGTCGAGGTGGCGCTTGTTGACCGGCAGGTCGACCGGCTCGCAGAGCGTGCCGCCGCCGTGCTGCAGCCAGGGCGAGAGGTAGGTCAGCTTCACGAAGTTGCGGAAGTCCTGGATGGTGGCATAGCGTCGCCCGCCCTCCAGATCGCTGACGAAGGGCGGCCCATAGGCGGGGCTGAAGACCACATGATCCTTGCCGATGGTCAGACTGTTCTTCGGGTCGCGGGCATGGAAGGTGAAGGCCTTCGGCGCCGTGGCGCAGAGCTTGCGTAGCAGACCGGGCTCGAAGCGCAGCCGTTCGCCTTGGACCTCCGCACCGGCGGCTTTGAAGAGCGCCAGCGCTTCCGGGTCGCCGCGGATCTCGATGCCGATCTCCTGCAAGATCCAGTCCGCGTGGGCTTCGAGTGCGTCCAGGCTCTCCTCGTCCAGGAGATCGTAGAGCGGCACCTTGCGCGTGAGCCGGGCGATCCGACCGATAGTGCCGGACTGGCTGCGCCGCGCATGGCGCGCAGAGCGCCCGCCACGCTCTCGCCGCGTCGCAACCTCTGTCTCCACAGCGCCCATGCCGGTAAGCCTTTACGTTCAGGAATTTTGCCTAAGATGCAGACTACCTGATCGTAGAATGCGGGTGACATCCGAAAGATTTGCACGCCACGTTCAAAAAGATTAGACGAACGTCTATGCGCTTTCGCCATCATGATGCCTTGCGGCTCTTCTGCCTGGTCGCGCGGGAGAAGAGCTTCTCTGCGGCGGCCGAAGCGCTCAATCTGACCAAGGGTGCGGTCAGCTATCAGATCGCTCAGCTGGAAAGCGCCCTGGGCTTTTCGCTCTTTACCCGCCGGGTGCAGGGCGTGCGGCTGACCGAGCGGGGCGAGCGGCTGTTCTTTGCGGCGGACTCGGCCTTCGGCGGCTTGGAGCGAGAGATCCGGCGCCTGCGGCAGGAGGAGGTCGGCGCCATCACCATAGGGCTGTCGACCTACTTCGCCTCGCGCTGGCTCTCGCCCCGCTTGATGCGTTTCACCGCGGCGCATCCCAACCTGCGGCTACGCCTGCAGCCGCTGACCGATCTCGTGGACCTGGAGGGTGAGGGCATCGACATGGCCATCCGCTGGGGCCGCGGCGACTGGCAGGACATGGAGGTCGAGCGCCTGTTTTGCTGCCCGGCCTATCCGACCGTGGGGTCTGCGCAGGCGATAGGCGGCGATCGGGACCTGGCGCTCTTGAGCCGTCTGCCCTTGCTGCAGGACCGGCAGGGCAGTCGGGCTTGGGCGGACTGGTACCGCGCAGCCGGCGCCGTCTACCGCCCCGCCGCCGACGCACTGGTCATCCCCGACCCCAACGTGCGCGTCCAGGCGGTGATCGACGGCCAGGGGGCGGCGCTGAACGATGCTCTGGTCTCAGCCGAACTGACAGCCGGCCAGCTGGTGGCGCTCAAAGAGATAAGCTTGGAGGACTACGGCTACTTTCTGGCCTATCCTGCGGAAGCAAGGGAGCGTCCTGCCGTAGCCGCCTTCCACGATTGGATCTGCGCCGAAGCACGCGATTGGCGCCCGCCGGGCTAGCCCCGCTTGGCCCTTGGATGGGCCTCGTAGGCCTTGAGCAGGCCGCTGGGATCGACCGCGGTGTAGCGCTGCGTCGTCGAGAGCGAAGCATGGCCCAGCAGCTCTTGGATTCCGCGCAGGTCGGCGCCGCCGGCCAAAAGGTGGGTGGCGAAGGAGTGGCGCAGCGCATGCGGCGTGGTGGTCTCGGGCAGGCCGAGCGCGCTGCGCAGGCGCTGGATCAAGAGCTGCACGATGCGCGGACGCAGGGGGCCGCCGCGCAGGCCGCGGAAGATCGGCTCCTCCGGCTGCGGCTCGAAGGGGCAGCGCGCCTGGTAGTCGTCTAGGGCTTCCCGAACCTGCGGTAGCAGAGGGACCATCCGTGTCTTGTCGCCCTTGCCGGTGATGCGGAGCGGCATGTCCGGGTCCTCCGGCAGGTCGGCGGCCGTCAGGCCCAGGGCCTCGCTGATGCGCAGGCCGGCGCCGTAGAGCAGAAGCAGGACCGCGCGATCGCGGGAGAGGACCCAGGCCGGCTGCTCGCCCAGCGCCGGTGCGTCGAGCAGCTCCTCCGCGTCAGGGGCGCTCAGCGCCTTGGGCAGGGGCTTCTTGGCCTTGGGCGTGCGCAAGCCGGCAAGCTGGCTGTTGTGGAAGCGGCCCTGACGCTCGCCCCAGCGATAGAAGCTGCGGAGGACCGAAAGCGCGCGGGCGCTGGAGCTGTTCGAAAGGCCGCGGCCGGCACGCTCGGCCAGCCAGGCGCGGAAGTCGCGCAAGACCAGGGTCTCCAGGCCAGCCAGGTCTGTTCGGTCACCGCGATAGGCCGAGAGAAAACTCAAGAAACCGTTGAGATCGCGGCGATAGGCCTCAAGCGTGTGCTCGGAGACCCGCTTCTCCCGTTCCAGCCAGGAAAGCCAGTCCGATACCGCGGCCTGCAGGTCGGGCTTGCTGACGAGGGCCCAGTCGCTCACGGCCGGGCCTCAGCGCGGCAGCACCAGCCAGGTGCGCACCAACTCGCCCAGATTGGCGGCCAGGAACAGCAGCAGCAGGCGGCCGCCGACTTCCGTTGCGCGGCCCAGATCGAAGCGCTCCAGATCGCGGGTGCCCAGTCCGAGCAAGGCCGGCGGAGTCTTGTCGGAGACGGTGACCCGCATCAGGGCTTCGGACCGCACCAGCCCGGCGCCGGCGCCGAAGACCTCCGGCGAGCCATGGCCCTCGCTCGACATGGCGATGTCGCTCTTGCTGCCAAGCAGCTCATCGACCGTGCCGGGGGCCAATTGCACAAGCCCATTGAGGCGGGTCGGGCGGCGCTTCTCGCAGAGCATCTCGTCGCGCTGCTCGACGGCCAGTGCGACGACATCGACCTGCAGCAGGCTGGGCAGATCTTGGCCGACCTTGGCCACCATGGCTTCGAAGCTGTCGGAGGAGAGCAGCGCGCGCGACGCGGCCAGAACGCGGCTCTGCTCGGCCTGCAGGGCGCGGGTGGTGTCGGCCAGGGTGGCGATCTCCCGGCGCAGCTGCTCGTTGGCGTTGCGGGCACGGTCCAGCAGGGCGGCGCGCAGATCGACCACGCCTTCGCCGCCGTCCATTTCCGGCAGGATGGCCTCGCAGAGGTCGGGGCGGGACAGCAGGAAATCGGGGTTGCGGCGCAGATAGCGCGCCACCTCCTCGGCGCCCACGGCGGGAGTACGTTCTGCGAGAGGTTTGCTCTGCTCGTCGCTTGCCATGGGTGCTCCCTACGTCCTCCTTAACACCACTCTACTCGGCCGCTGCCTGCTGCGGCAGGATCGTCTGGCCGGTCTTCTCCCAGTCGGCCAGAAAGGCCGCCAGACCCTTGTCGGTCAGCGGATGCTGGAAGAGGGCGCGCAGCACGGCCGGCGGCACGGTGACGACATCGGCGCCCATCCTTGCGGCCTCGATCACATGCTTCGTCCCGCGGATGGAGGCGACCAACACCTCGGTCTTGATCTGGGGATAGTTGGCATAGATCTCGACGATGTCGGAGATCAGTTCCATGCCGTCCTGGCCCACGTCGTCGAGTCGGCCGACGAAGGGGGAGATGAAGGCAGCGCCCGCCTTGGCCGCCAGGATGGCCTGGCCGGCCGAGAAACAGAGCGTCACATTGACCGGCACGCCCTCGTCGGAGAGCAGTTTGCAAGTCTTGAGGCCGTCCATGGTGAGCGGCACCTTAACCGTCACGTTGGGGGCCACTTGCGCAAGGTGGCGACCTTCGGCCAGCATGGTGGCGTGATCGGTGGCGGTGACCTCGGCCGACACGGGCCCGCTGATCACGCCGCAGATTTCCTCAACCACCTCTAGGAAGGAGCGTCCGGTCTTGGCCACCAGAGAAGGGTTCGTGGTGACGCCGTCGACCAGCCCGGTGGCTGCCAGTGACTTGATCTCGTCCAGATCGGCCGTGTCGATGAAGAACTTCATGTCGCTCCAAGATCCTCTTTTGTCGCCGCGTCGGCCAAGCCGAACCTTCGTGGCGCTGTTCCAGACGCAACCCTTAGACTGAAGCCTAGGTCATGTCCGCACAGAATGCCAAGACTGACCGGGATGCCGATGGTGATGACGCAACTGCCGTTTCCGGTCGCTGCGCCGTCCTCTTACCGCTGCCCTTGCGCGGTGCCTACGACTATCTGGTGCCGGCGGGTATGCAGGTGCAAGACGGTGCGGTCGTTCGCGTGCCGCTGGGCGGGCGCGAAATACTGGGCGTGGTCTGGGGACCGGGCGGCGAGGTCGCATCGGACAAGCTGCGCGCGGTCAGCGAGCGGGTGGGCGCGCTGACCCTGCCGGAGGTCAGCCTTCGTTTCGTCGATTGGGTCGCGGACTACGTCATGGCACCGCCGGGCGCGGTGCTGCGGATGCTGCTGTCCAGCAGCGGCCTGGGCCATCCCAGCAAGCCAAGGCGGGCCTGGCGTCTGGCGGAGGGTGCAGCCGAAGCAGCTGCGCAGCTGCGCGTGACAGCGGCACGCCAGCGCGTGCTTGAGGTTGCCGGCGACGGCTTGGCGCGCGGCGGGTCTGCGCTTGCCGAAGAAGCCGGGGTCAGCACGGCGGTGGTGAAGGGCTTGGCCGAGGCCGGGATGCTGGAAAGCGTGCTGCTGCCCGATCGGCCCTTCCCGCAGCCCGACCCAAGCCTGCCCGGCCCCACACTCTCGTCGCAACAGGCGGCCGCGGCCGAACGCCTGAGGTCCAGGGTCGGCGAAGGATTCTCCGTCACCCTGCTGGACGGTGTGACCGGTGCCGGCAAGACCGAAGTCTATCTGGAGGCCGTGGCGGCGGCCTTGGCGGCCGGCAAGCAGGTGCTGGTCCTGCTGCCCGAGATCGCGCTCTCCGCACAGCTGCTGGACCGTTTCGAGCGTCGTTTCGGCGCAGCGCCGGGCGCTTGGCATTCGGAGCTGGGGCAGGGGCTGCGGCGGCGGACCTGGCGGGCGGTCGCGGACGGCCGTCTTTCCTTGGTCGTCGGTGCCCGCTCCGCCCTCTTCTTGCCGTTCCGCGATCTGGGTCTGATCGTGGTCGACGAGGAGCACGAGGCTGCCTTCAAGCAGGAGGACGGCGTGCACTATCACGCCCGCGACATGGCCGTCGCCCGCGGGCGCCTGGGCGACATAGCCGTCGTGCTCGCCTCGGCGACCCCTTCCTTGGAAAGCCTGACCAACGTCGCCGCCGGGCGCTATGCGATCGAACGCCTGCCGCAGCGCCATGGTGCCGCACAGCTGCCGCGCGCAGAACTGATCGATCTTCGCAAGCATCCGCCCCCGCCGATCGAGGGGCTAGGCCAGTCTTGGCTCTCGCCGCCGCTGCGCCAGGCGGTCACGGAAACCCTGGCGAAAGGCGAACAGGCCTTGTTGTTCCTGAACCGCCGGGGCTACGCGCCGCTCACCCTCTGCCGTACCTGCGGCCATCGCCTGCAGTGCCGGCATTGCAGCACCTGGCTGGTCGAGCACCGCCTGGCAGGGCGCCTGCAGTGCCACCACTGCGGCGACTGGACCCGACTGCCCGAGCAGTGCCCGGAATGCGGCAGCGAGAAGAGCCTGACCGCCTGCGGTCCGGGCGTGGAGCGTATGGCCGAAGAGGCCGCCGCCCTCTTCCCCACGGCCCGGCGGGCGATTTTTTCAAGTGACCTGCTGGCCGGCCCCAGTGAGGCTGCCAGCCTGGTGCGTGCGGTGGTCGAGCGCGAGGTCGACCTCTTGATCGGCACGCAGCTGGTGGCCAAGGGGCATCACTTTCCCGACCTCACCCTGGTCGGCGTGGTCGATGGAGATCTGGGCTTGGCCGGCGGCGACCTGCGCGCCGGCGAGCGCTCTTTCCAGTTGCTGCAGCAGGTCTCCGGACGAGCCGGCCGTGCCGAGCGGCCCGGGCGTGCCTTGATCCAGACCAGCGATCCCGACCATCCGGTCATGCAAGCCATGGCCGCCCGTGACCGCGATGCCTTCCTGGCCGCAGAGGGCGAGGCGCGCCGCGCCGGCGGCTTGCCGCCCTACGGCCGCCTGATCGCCTTGATCGTGTCGGCGCCCAGTGCCGAGCTGGCGGACAAGGCTGCCTCGCTGCTTGCCCGCCAGGCACCGCAGGTCGGCGGCGTGCGCGTGCTGGGACCGGCACCGGCACCACTGGCGGTGCTGCGCGGCCGCCACCGCCACCGCTTCCTGGTCCAAGGGCCACGCGGTCGGCTCTTGCAGAGTGTCGTTCGCGGCTGGGTGGATGCGGTGCGTCTGCCCAGTGCGGTACGCCTGACGGTGGACGTCGACCCGCAGTCATTTCTCTAGTAGGCCCAAACAGGCGCAAGTAGGCCCAAACAGGCGCAGCGAACAGTGGTCGCTATGATGATTGGGACGCTTGGTTTCAGATGGGCGTGAGCGACTTTATGGCCCGCACCTTTATGGCCCCGCACTTGGCTTCGAGAAAGTCGGTAAAGGCTCTAACCCCTATTGTGGTCGACCCGACGGCGAACGAACGGCAAAAGCTTTCCTTTCCGAGACCGGCGTGTGAGTGTCCGGCAAGGTGACGAGGGCGCCGCATTCGAGATGCTCGCCTTGTCGCAGCCAACAGCCCTTGGACCGACAGAGAACTCACGGAGATGCCGATGATGAGGCGAGCCCTCACCCCTTTGCTGATAATTGCAATGACCGTGTCAAGCAGCATGGCGCTCGCCGAGCCCTCGGTCGAGGTCGTCCCGAGATCGGAAATCGACCTCCAGCCGCTCAACCCGCTGCGTGGCGATGCCAGCCCCAAAGCCGGTGTCCTATGGGGCGACATCAAACAGGACGTTCCGACCGGCACACTCATCGAGTTTGTCGAGGGTTTCTCTTCGCCACCCCACATCCACAACATCACTTATCGTGCCGTGGTCATCACCGGGGCCGTCCATAACGACGACCCGCAAGCAGCACGCATGTGGATGGGGCCAGGATCCTTCTGGACCCAGCCGGCAGGCGAAACCCATATCACCGCCGCCAAGGAAGGAAGCCAAGCAACGGCCTTTCTTGAGATCATGGAAGGGCCGTACCTGGTTCGACCGGCGGCAGAAGAATTCGACAACGGCGAGCGACCGATAAATCTCGAAGCAGGAAACATCGTTTGGCTGGATGCGTCCGATGTCTCTTGGATCGCCCCCTCGGGAGTGCCCGCTGCCGTCGAGGCACCCCAGGTGGCGTTTCTCTGGGGGACTCCGGATCCGGGCCAGCGGAACGGTACCTTTCTAAAGCTGCCAGCCGGCTATAGCGGAACCCTGCGCGGCAACAGCTCCTGGTTGCGCGCTGTCCTGATTGAGGGTCAGTTGTCCCATCGACTGGCAGGAGCCGATGCGCCTGTCGCCGACCTCGCCCCTGGCAGCTACTTCGGCTCGACCGGAGAGGCGGAGCACGCCCTCACCTGCACAGCAGATGCGGCATGCCTCATCTACATTTCTACCGAAGGCAGGTACGAAACGGCTGGTACCGGTTAGAGCATCAAGCGTCGTGCGACGATAATGGCCGCTCGACCGCATGCAGCCAATGTCTAGCGCTGTCTAGCGCTCCAGACTTTCACAAGGACGTGCGGCCTCTCCCCGGATAGCCGAAGCCAGCTTGCGTTCCGTTGTTCTCCAAGCGGCATTCGGTGCAGGCGCTGTAGAGATTGACCGCCAGGGAGGCGCCTCAGGGGTGCGCCTCAGGGGTGCGCCTCCGGGGGCGCCTCCGGGGGCGCCTCTGGGTGCGCCTCTGGGTGCGACCATCATGTCCTACCAGTCGCCGGTCTTGGGCGACTTGCTCTTGTCGGTCACGTTGAAGGATTCCTTGGCCGCGATGGTGCCGGCGGGGACCACCACACCCTCTTCCTCGTACTCCATATAGCTGTCTGCATAACTGTCGGCGCCGGTGGGGTTCGCACGGGCCACCAGCAGCACTGCTGCCCTGGTCGGGCCAAGCGATCTAATCATCCTGCCCGATCCTCCCTTGTGTGAACCTTAAGCGGTCGGGGCCAGGGTCCATGCGGGCGGGTGACCTCGCAGAATCAATTCCCAACTCGTCGCTGTACAAATCGCGCGATTGCGACAAATGTCGCGGCTCGCTTTGCGAAGCAAATCAGCGGGATAGGGGGCAGTGATCCCCTCACGTCACCGATCGCTGCTCGAGGCCTGCTCGATTAAGCGCGGGAAGTGAGCCTGCGGCGCCGGGTCACGGCTTGCAAGGCCCTAGGGGCTATGGTACCTACCCCCCGCAATTCGCCGGATCTTTCGCATCGCAGCAGAGAGCAGGCGCCCAGGTGGTCGCACAAGGGGGCACCCCCATTGAGAGGGCGCCCTCGTAGCGCTTGCGTGACACTGCGACGTTGGATTGTCGGTTTTCTGGCCTCGCGTGGGGCATTGGTTTTGGGATCGGGAGCGGACAGACGGTGGCAAGCGAAAGCGAAGGTGGCGAAGGCAGTGTCGGCGGAGTAGCCGGTCGCTATGCCTTGGCGCTGCTGGAGTTGGCGGAAGAGCAAGGTGCTCTGGATCAGGTCGCAAGCGACCTGCGTGACCTCAAGACGATGATCGGCGAAAGCGATGATCTGCGCCGTTTGCTGCGCAGCCCGCTGTTCGGCCGCGCGCAGCAGGAAAGCGCGATCACGGCCGTCTTGGAGAAGGCCGGTGCCGGTGACCTCACCACCAAGTTCGTGCTTGTGGTCGCCCGCAATCGTCGGCTCTTCGCGCTGCGCAGTATGATCGACGCCTATCTGACGGCGCTGGCGAACAAGCGCGGCGAAGTCACGGCGCAGGTGACCTCTGCGCGAGCCTTGAACGCTGCGCAGTCGAAGGCGCTGACCGAGGCCTTGCGCCGCGCGGTCGGCAGCAAAGTTACGGTCGAATCGGCAATCGATGCCGATCTTTTGGGCGGGCTGGTCGTTCGGGTTGGCAGTCGCATGGTCGACGCCTCGCTGAAGACCAAGCTCATGAAACTCCAGCAGGCGATGAAGGGGGCATAGGGCCATGGACATCCGCGCTGCGGAAATATCCGCAATTCTAAAGCAGCAGATCGAGGGCTTCGGCACCGAGGCCGACGTCTCGGAAGTCGGTCAGGTCCTCTCCGTCGGTGACGGTGTGGCTCGCGTCTACGGCTTGGACAATGTCCAGGCCGGCGAGATGGTCGAGTTCGACAGTGGCGTGCGTGGCATGGCACTGAACCTGGAAAGCGACAATGTCGGCATCGTGATCTTCGGCGACGATCGCGAGATCCGCGAAGGCGACGTCGTCAAGCGGACCGGCGACATCGTCGACGTGCCGGTGGGCAAGGGCCTGTTGGGTCGTGTTGTCGACGGTCTGGGCAATCCGATCGACGGCAAGGGTCCGATCGAGGGGGCAGAGCGCCGCCGCGTCGAGGTGAAGGCACCCGGCATTATCCCGCGCCAGTCGGTGAGTGAGCCGATGCAGACCGGCCTCAAGGCCATCGACGCGCTGATCCCGATCGGCCGTGGCCAGCGCGAGCTGATCATCGGCGATCGCCAGACCGGCAAGTCGGCCATCGTGCTGGACACCTTCATCAATCAGAAGCCGATCAACCAGGGCGACGACGAGAAGCAGAAACTCTACTGCATCTATGTCGCGGTGGGTCAGAAGCGCTCCACCGTTGCCCAGTTCGTCAAGGTTCTGGAAGACAAGGGCGCGCTTGAGTATTCGATCGTGATCGCGGCCACCGCATCCGATCCGGCACCGCTGCAGTTCCTGGCACCCTATTCCGGCTGCACGATGGGTGAGTTCTTCCGCGACAACGGCATGCACGCCGTGATCGCCTACGACGATCTTTCCAAGCAGGCCGTCGCCTATCGTCAGATGTCGCTGCTGCTGCGCCGCCCGCCGGGCCGCGAAGCCTTCCCGGGCGACGTCTTCTATCTGCATTCCCGCCTGCTCGAGCGTGCTGCGAAGATGAGTGACGAGCATCAGGGCGGATCCTTGACGGCTCTGCCGGTCATCGAGACCCAGGCCGGCGACGTCTCGGCCTATATTCCGACCAACGTGATCTCGATCACCGACGGCCAGATCTTCCTGGAAACCAACCTCTTCTATCGCGGTATCCGTCCGGCGCTGAACGTCGGTATCTCGGTGTCGCGCGTGGGCTCTGCTGCGCAGACCAAGGCGATGAAGAAGGTCGCAGGTTCGATCAAGCTGGAACTGGCACAGTATCGCGAGATGGAGGCCTTCTCGCAGTTCGCCTCCGACCTCGACGCCTCGACGCAGCGCCTGCTGGCACGTGGCGCGCGCTTGACGCAGCTGTTGAAGCAGCCGCAGTTCCAGCCCCTGCCGATGGAAGAGCAGGTCTGCGTCCTCTACGCCGGCGTGAACGGCTACCTCGACAAGGTTGCGATCAACAAGGTCGGCGACTTCGAGAAGCAGTTGCTGTCCGATCTGCGCGGCAGCGGCAAGGAGATCCTGGCCTCGATCCGTGAGAAGAAGGCGATGGATGATGCGGCGGAGGAGAAGTTGGGCAAGCTGCTCAAGGACTTTACCGAAGCGTTCGTCGACTAGACACTCGGCTCTGAGAGAGAACGAGGCCTTGAGAAAAGCGGAGCGGGCGCATGCCAAGCCTTAAAGACCTTCGGGTACGCATCAACAGCGTCAAAGCGACCAGGAAGATCACCTCGGCCATGAAGATGGTGGCCGCTGCCAAGCTGCGTCGTGCACAGGAGCAGGCAGAGGCGGCACGTCCCTACGCCGAGCATATGGAAAGCATTCTGCGCCGTCTGTCGGCTTCGGTTGCCGACCTGCCCGGAATGCCGAAAATGCTGGCCGGGACCGGACAATCGCAGAGCCATCTGTTGATCGTTGCGACCTCCGACCGCGGTCTTTGCGGCGGATTCAACTCTTCGATCGTGCGCGAAGCCAGGCGCAACATCGTGAAGCTTCAGGGCGAGGGGAAAGACGTCAAGATCCTCTGCGTCGGCCGCAAGGGACGCGATCAGCTGCGCCGCGACTATCGCAGTCTGATCATCGACACCATCGAGGATGTGAACCGTCCGCGCCCCTCCTTCGACAAGGCTGCCGCCATTGCCGAGCGGGTGACGCAGATGTTCGATGCCGGCGAGTTCGACGTCTGCACCTTGATTTACGCGCGCTTCAAGTCGGCGATCAGCCAGATCGTGACCCTGCAGCAGCTGATCCCCTTCCATGTCGAAGATGAGGCCGGTGCCGAGGGTGAGAGCGCGAGCGACGAGGCCAAGGGCGCGATCTACGACTACGAGCCGGACGAGGAAGCGATCCTTACCGAGTTGCTGCCGCGCAACCTCTCGGTCCAGCTTTACAAGGCCGTGCTAGAGAACAACGCCAGCGAGCAGGGTGCGCGCATGTCCGCGATGGACAATGCGACCCGCAATGCCGGCGACATGATCGACCGCCTGACCCTGACCTACAACAGGACGCGTCAGGCTATCATTACCAAGGAACTGATCGAGATCGTCTCCGCCAAGGAAGCCATGTAGAGCGCGACTCAAGGCGAAGCAGACGAGACAGAAGCGAGGACACGAAGGATGAGCGAGCAGAGCAACGTCACAGGGCGCATCACCCAGGTCATGGGTCCGGTCGTCGACGTTCACTTCGACGGCGAACTGCCATCGATCCTGAACGCACTTGAGACCGACAACCATGGCAGCCGCCTGGTGTTGGAAGTGGCACAGCACCTGGGCGAGAACAGTGTGCGGGCGATTGCCATGGACTCGACCGAAGGCCTGACCCGCGGCCAGAAAGTCAGTGACACCGGCAACGCGATCTCCGTTCCGGTCGGTCCCAAGACCCTGGGCCGTATCCTGAACGTCATCGGCGAGCCGATCGACGAGCGCGGACCGGTCGAAGGCCTCAAGCGCCTGCCGATCCATCGCCAGGCGCCGGACTTCTCCGAGCAGTCGACCGAGGCGGAAATCCTGGTGACCGGCATTAAGGTCGTGGACCTGCTGGCGCCTTACGCCAAGGGCGGCAAGATCGGCCTCTTCGGCGGTGCCGGCGTGGGCAAGACGGTGCTGATCCAGGAACTGATCAACAACATCGCCAAGACGCACGGTGGCTACTCGGTCTTCGCCGGCGTGGGCGAGCGTACTCGTGAGGGCAACGACCTCTACCACGAGATGGTCGACAGCGGCATTATCGACCTGGAAGGCGACAAGTCCAAGGTGGCTTTGGTCTTCGGCCAGATGAACGAGCCGCCGGGCGCGCGCGCCCGCGTCGGCCTGTCGGGTCTGACTCTGGCGGAGTACTTCCGCGACGAGGAGGGCCAGGACGTGCTCTTCTTCGTGGACAACATCTTCCGCTTCACCCAGGCCGGCTCGGAAGTGTCGGCACTGCTGGGCCGCATTCCCTCGGCCGTGGGCTATCAGCCGACCCTGGCGACCGATATGGGCGCCATGCAAGAGCGCATCACCTCGACCAAGAAGGGCTCGATCACGTCGGTGCAGGCGATTTACGTGCCGGCCGATGACTTGACCGACCCGGCGCCTGCGACCTCCTTCTCGCATCTGGATGCCACCACCGTGCTGTCGCGTCAGATTTCGGAGCTGGGCATCTATCCGGCGGTGGATCCGCTCGACTCCAACAGCCGTATCCTGGATCCCCAGGTCGTCGGCGACGAGCACTATGAGACGGCGCGCCGTGTGCAGGAGATCCTGCAGTCCTACAAGTCCCTGCAGGACATCATTGCCATTCTGGGCATGGATGAGCTGTCGGAAGAGGACAAGCTGACCGTGGCCCGCGCGCGCAAGATCCAGCGTTTCCTGTCGCAGCCCTTCGACGTGGCCCAGGTCTTCACCGGCTTCCCCGGCGTGCAGGTGCCGCTGGAGGAGACAATCCGAGGCTTCAAGGGGCTCTGTGCCGGCGAATACGATCACCTGCCGGAGGCTGCCTTCTACATGGTCGGCACCATCGACAGCGCCCTGGAGAAGGCCAAGAAGCTGGCCGCGGAAGCGGCCTAACGGGCCCGCATAGGCAGGATCGCAAGCGATGGCAGAGACTTTCCAGTTCGAACTGGTCGCCCCGGAGGAGATTATCCTCTCCGAGGCGGCCGAGATGGTCGTCGTCCCCGGTGGCGACGGGGACTATGGTGTCTTGCCGCGCCATGCCCCAATGATCACCACGGTGCGCACCGGCGTGCTGGCGGTCTATGAGGCCCGAAAAGTCCGCGAGCGCATCTTCGTGGCCGGGGGGTTCGCCGAGGTGACGCCACAGCGCCTGACCGTGCTGGTGGAAGAGGCTCTGCGTCTCGAGGGCGTGAAGCGAGCCGACGTCGAGCAGGCGCTAAAGGACGCGCAGGACGATCTCTTGGACGCGCGCGACGACAGCGAAAGGGCACAGACCCAGCGCCGCATCGACATCGAGCAGGCGAAACTGCAAGCGCTCAGCTGATCCTGACTTGGTAAGGATTGCGGCCCCGGTTGCAACGCCGCCCTTGGGCAAGAGCAACGGCGCATTTGAGAGACGGGCTTGTCCAGAAGTGTTGCACAGCTGCCGCAGATTGGAATTCCTGCCACAGTGACCCCTGGCACGACGCCCCTCGGATTGCTAGATTGTTTTGTAACGCTACGAAGGGGGGAATTCGCTTCCTCTGCTTCCAGCTGATTCGCGAAGCGAGCGCGCAAGGTCGCGGTGCAGCCGGAGGACAACGATATGACCGAGACCTGGATTGATCGGCTGCCCTGGGACCAGTTGGCTCCGGGGAAGGTGGATTCCGACCATCTGTTGACCGTCAAGGCGGCCGCCTTGGTGGAATTCAACGCACACGACTATGCGGACTACCTCTACAAGGTCTTCCCGGACGACGCGGTCTTTCAGGAGGCGATTGCGCAGTGGGCAGAAGAAGAGGTTCTGCACGGTCGCGCCCTGGGGCTTTGGGCCAAGGCGATCGATCCCGATTTCGATTTTGATGGGGCGGTAACGCAATTCCGGACGGGCTACTCCCTCCCGCAGGAGGTCGAAGGCTCGGTGCGCGGCAGCCGCGCCGGCGAACTGATGTCACGCTGTATTGTCGAGGTTGGCACGTCTTCTTTCTATACGGCCTTTGCGCGCGCGACCGAAGAGCCGGTGTTAAAGAAGATCTGTGCACGCATTGCTGCCGACGAGTTCCGCCACTACAAGCTCTTTTACGTGAACCTGAAGCGCTATCTGGACGAAGACCAGATCGGCCGCTTGAAGCGTGTGATGATTGCCGCCGGCCGGATTCAAGAGACCGAGGACGACGAGTTGGCCTATGCCAACTACGCCGCCAACGGTGACAGGAGCCTGCCCTACAACCGCGAGATCGATGGCCGCAGTTACCTCTTGCGAGTCTACCGTCTTTACGGACAGGAGCATATTGATCGCGCCATCTCCATGTCGTTCAAGGCAGCCGGCTTGAAGCCGCACAGCAGCTTTGCCAAGATCAGCTCCCGCGTGGCCTTCCGGCTGTTGAAGCTGCGGCAGCGGCGGATGGAGCGCGCAGCCCTCAAGGATGCTGCCAACAGGGACTCAGGGGCGCTTCGGGCGGCCTGATCTCAACGACCCTGGTTCAAAATCAAGCCGAGACCGAGCCAAACGCCCTGCGAGGGCGCGTCGGCGTCATTGAGGGCGCCGGTAGCGAAGGGCCGATTCGGCGCCGCACCCTGACACTCATCCGCTGGATTGCGATTGCCGGCCAGGCCGTGGCTCTCTTCGTGGCCGAGTACTGGCTGGCGCTTGAACTGGCCTTGATGCCCTTGATGATGCTGGTGCTGGCATCGGCCATCGTCAATCTGGTGACACCCAGTCTGGTCGGCAGAGGCCTTTGGCTCAGCGAGACCGCGGCCGCCCGCTTGCTCGCCTTCGATCTGCTGCAGCTGGGCGGTCTGCTCTTTTTGACCGGCGGCTTGGCCAATCCCTTTGCCGTTCTGATTCTGGCACCGGTGACCGTGTCGGCCTCCGCGCTCTCGGCGCGCTCGACCGCGATCCTGGTGGCCTTGGCCGTGGTCTTGGAGACCGTCCTGGCAATCTGGCACAAGCCTATGCCTTGGTTCGAGGGATCGTTGCACCTGGACCCGCTCTTCATGGGCAGCATCTGGGCCGGGCTGGTGCTAGCGACCGTTTTCATCGCCGTCTATGTGGCCTCGCTCGCCTCGGAAGGGCGCGCCGTCGGCCAGGCCCTGACCGCGACACAAGCAGCCCTGGCGCGCGAACAGCAGCTGGCCTCTCTGGGAGGCCTGGCCGCGGCGGTTGCGCATGAGTTGGGCTCGCCCCTCAGCACGGTGAAACTGGTCGTCAAGGAGCTGCAGCGTGACGTCCCGCCGGAATCGGAATGGCGTGCAGATCTGGACCTGCTGGCCGAAGAGGTCGATCGCTGTGCCGAACTGCTGGCCGAGATGGCGCACCGACCAACGCCGGACAGCGGCGAGGCCTACAATCTTCTGCCGGTGACGGCTTTGCTAGAGGTAGCCGCCGACCGGCAACCGCGCGAAGAGATCGGCGTGCACGTCGAGGTCAATGGTGACGAGCCCATGCCCTTGTTGCCGCGCGACCCGGCCCTGCTGCATGGACTGGCGACCTTGATGCAGAATGCGGTGCAGTTCGCAGCCAACGACGTGACGGTTACCTGCAGTTGGACGAAGCGATTATTGACCGTGGTCATTGCCGACGACGGTCCAGGGTTCGAACCTGCACTACTCGACCGCTTGGGCGAGCCCTATCTTTCGAGCGATAGACCGGACCCGCGTGATCAACCCACCGGCCCGGCGTCGCACATGGGACTTGGGATCTTTATCGCGAAGACCTTGTTGGGTCACGGCGGGGCGTCCCTACAGTTCCGCAATGCTGTAGGCGGCGGTGCGGAGGTTGCCATTTCATGGCAATTGGACCAATTTCCCGCTGTAGATCAGGAAGGAGTGGCATGAATACGAATCAGAACCTGTTGCTGGTGGATGATGACGAGCGGCTTTGCAATAGATTGGCGCAAGCCATGGAGAAGCGAGGCTTTAGCGTCTCTACGGCCAACAGCGTTGCCGACGGTGTCGCTGCTGTCGAAGGCAGCCCGCCACCCTATGCGGTGGTCGATCTGCGCCTCGGCGACGGCAGCGGACTCGACGTGGTCAAACGGCTGCACGAGCTTCGTCCGAACGCAAAGGCCATTATCCTGACCGGCTATGGCAACATCGCAACCGCTGTCGCAGCAGTGAAGCTGGGCGCCATCGACTATCTGCCCAAACCGGCCGATGCCGATCAAATCCTCTCTGCCCTCAAACAGGGCGACGAGGACGCGCCGCCGCCGCCGGAATTGCCGATGACAGCCGACCGCGTGCGCTGGGAGCACATCCAGCGGGTCTACGAGCAATGCAATCGCAATGTCTCAGAGACGGCGCGCCGCCTGCGCATGCACCGCCGCACCCTGCAGCGCATCCTGGCCAAATACGCCCCGCGCGATTGATCTCGCAAGAGAGTTCGCCTTTTCCTCTTAGAGCGTAAGGGCGGACCTCAGCAGTGCGCGGCCGCGCGAGCGCAGCATCCATTTGACAGCGGGTCTCAGGAGAAAACGGGCCGCCAGCTTCCGCGGGCCGGGAAGGGAGACTGCGCCGAAAGCGGCCAGCGCTTCGGCGGCAAGCGCGAACCAGGCTGCCGGTTCTCCCTCGATCGCGGCCGGCAGGGTGGTGCCGACGATCACCGCGGTCGGCAGCGCGATCAGCGTCGCCAACAGCTTGTTCACGCTGCCGATCAGCGTCCGCAGCTTTGCTTCCACACGCTGGAAGTGAGCTTTGGCCAAAGTCGTTTCCGGAGGCAGGTCGGCGACCACGAAGGTCACGATATCGCCGTCGAGCTGTATCACGGACTGCAGCATCAGGCGGTCCTTCGACCGGGTTTCCACCGCCAATCCGCCATCGGCCGCCGCCAGAAGCAGGTCGTCGGCGCCGATCCTGCGCATAACCGATAAAGCCGCTCTGGCAACTGGGTCTGCCAGTCCCATTTGCGCTATCCTCACTCGCGTCGACTGGATCCACCGACTGCCAGGGACACCAGATCGGTGAGGAAACGACGCATGGCGTCGATCAAATTACCCCAGTAGCCGACGGCCGACTGCACGCCAAGACGATGCACCTCCAGCATGTGCGCCCAACTGGGGTTGGTGTAGCGCCTGGAGATGTAGGTGATGGTGTCGCCGTCGAGGTCGATTACCGTTTGCGCCACCACCTCTTGCACGCCGATCTCCCAGGTCTTGCGCAGCAGGGTCATGTCTCTGGGGGCGATCTGCACGATGTCGCGGGCCTGCGCCCGCGGGTCGTCGGCGATCCGGTTCAGGCTGCTGCGCGAGCAGCCGAAGATCTGCTCGAACTGTTTCTGGCCATAGAGGCGCAACACCAGGTTCTTCATCTGGTCGCTGTTCTGGCGAATGCGGCTCAAGATCACCTGCCGCTTTGCCGTGACGTCGGGGTGTTGACTGATGACCCAGGCAGCCCAGCGCAAGGCGATGAAGGTCTTGGCATCGATCGTGATCAGACTGTCGTCAAAGCCACGCTGCTCGGCACCCAGATCCTTCCTTGCAAAGTCTGCCACGAATAGACGCGCCCGTTCTGCCAGTTCCGTCTCCAGCGATCGCAGCTCCGCCAGGCGTTCTTTGCCCGCTAACCTTTTTCCGGAGTCGGCCAGAAGGGGATCGGAGAACCAGGCATCGAAATCGAAGCCGCTGGCGTTGAGCTTCCAGGCATAGGTCAGCGCGATGTCCAGGATCGCGTTGCCCGGGTCCGGCATCTTCCTGGCGGTCAGGTTCTCTTTGATGATGGTGTTGATCTCGAGCTTGGTCAGATTGGCGACCAGGCCCTGTTCCACCGCGGTCGGATCCGGCATCAAAGGCTGCCTTTTGCCCGGTTAGGTTTGTTCGTCGCTTTGCAGATAGCTTTCCACCTTGTCGCCGACCTTTTCGCCAAGCTCGGCCAGGGCCTTGATGGTGGCAGCGATGATTTCGCGCGATTCGGCGACCTGGCGCTCGTGCAGGGCGGCCAGCTTGGCCGGATCGGGGACGAAGTCCTTGTGAATGGCAAACTCCGCATCGCCGGTGACGACATTCACCTTGGTGCTGATCTCTCTGGTGGGACCGTCGACGATCTTGGTCCTGACCTCAAGCGTGGTGAAGCCCTCGACCACCTCTCCGATCTTCTTGAATACCGACCCGGTCATAGCTTCGCCTCCATCAATGGCTGCTACAGATAGGTGCCAATCAGACAACAGATCCTGTCTATTCCGACCGATCGCACCCTCAAGAGCGGAAGCCTAACCCCATTTGCCGTTCTGGTGCCAGGCCCAACGCGAAATAGCTTGTTTCAGCAGATAGGACGGGCTCGAATCCCCTACCGCGGCAGTCGCAAGACGGCGCGCAGACCGCCAAGCGGCGAGTCCTCCAAAGTGACGTCGCCGCCGTGGCTGCGGGCGATGTCGCGGGCGATGGTGAGGCCCAGGCCGGCGCCGCCGCGGTTGGGATCGCGGCCGGGCTCCAGGCGGTGGAAGGCGCGAAACACCAGGTCGCGCTGTGCCATCGGCACGCCCGGCCCGTCGTCGTCGATCAGCACATCGGCGCGATGCTGGCGGACCTGCAGGGTCGCCGAAACGGTGCGACCGTGGCGCAGCGCGTTCTCCAGCAAATTGGTCACCGCACGCCTAAGCGCGGCCGGGCGCAGCAGCAGCTCGACCGGCTCTTTGGCATGCAGAGTGACGCTGCCGCCGGCGCGTTTGCATTGCTCCACCACGTCGGCCAACAACTGGGCCAGATCGGTCGGCACCATCTGTTCGCCTTCCTCGCCGCGCGCGAAGGAGAGGTAGGCGTCGATCATGTGCTCCATCTCGGCGACGTCGGTGATCAGCCCCTCGCGCATGCGCCCCCGGGGGGCCATGGCCAGCTCCAGGTTCATGCGCGTCAGCGGGGTTCTAAGGTCGTGGCTGACGCCGGCCAGCATGGCCGTACGCTGGGTGATCTGCCGCTTGATGCGCGACCGCATTTCCAGGAAGGCGGTCGAGGCCTGGCGCACCTCGCTGGCTCCTTCGATCCGAAAGTCGGTGACATCGCGGCCGCGGCCGAAGGCGTCGGCAACCTTGGCCAGGCGGCGGATCGGGCGCACCTGGTTGCGCATGAAGATGAAGGCGACGAGCGAGAGCAGGATCGAGGAGCAGACGATCCAGACGACGAAGATGTAGGTCGTGTCGCTGAACAGCTGCTTGCGCTTGACCAGAATGCGCAGCACGCCGTCGGGCAGCGAGACCATGATCTCGACATAGCTGGGCATGCTCTGGGTATCCATGGTGAAGGGGCGGTCGATCCGGCTGGCGATCGCGTTGGCCAGGTGGCGATCCAGCAGCGATTCGATCGGCGGCTGGATGTCGTCGGGCAGCTGGACACCTTCTTGAAAGAGAATCGAAAACTCCAGTGAGCGCTCGGCCAGGTCGACCAGGGTTTCCCGCTTCAGGCTGTTGCGATCCTCCTCCAGCAGGGCGATGACCGTCGCCAGCCCGCCGGCCAAGCCCTGGGCCAGACGCTTGGTAATCACGTCATAATGCCGGTCGAAAAAGAACCAGGTGGCCGAAACCTGCAGCAGGATCATCGGCACGACGATGATCAAAAGCGAGCGCCCCAGCAGGCTGCGCGGCAGGAAGCGCTTGACCAGATGCCAGGGCAGATCGTCGAATATGGGAATGCGGATGCGCAAGAGCGGCCGTCTCGTCCTGTTCGTCCGTTACGGGCGTGCCTAGACCAGGGTGATCTCAGATCGGACCGCCCGCGTGTCAGCATTACCCATGAGGACCCTCATCAGTCCACGACCAAGATATAGCCGGTTCCGCGGACGGTTTGCAGATAGCGCGGAAAGCGCGGGTCGCTTTCGATCTTGCGGCGCAGGCGGGTCATCTGCACGTCGACGGAGCGCAGCTTGCCGGCCTCGCTGGTGCCGGCCAGGGTTTCGCGGCTGACCGGCTCTCCGGCCGTCTCGGTCAGAAGCTGCAGCAGGGCCGTCTCGGTTTCGGTCAGATGCACTTGCTGGCCGTTCTGGGTCAGGCCGCCGCGATCGCGGTCGAAGGCGAAGCTGCCAAAGCGGATCATCTCGGACTGGGCCGGCGCTTCCGGGCGGGCGCGGCGCAAGATGGCATTGATCCGCAGCACCAGCTCCTTTGGCTCGAAGGGCTTGGCCAGATAGTCGTCGGCGCCTGCTTGCAGGCCTTGGATGCGGTCGTTCGGTTCGCCCTTGGCAGAGAGCAGCAGGATCGGCACGCGGCTTGAGCTGCGCAGCTTGCGCGCCAGGTCGAGGCCGCTGGCGCCGGGCAGCATGATGTCGAGTATGAGAAGGTCGAAAGAGAAGGCGCCAAGCTGCTGCTCGGCTGCCTCCGCATCGCCGGCGGTGGTTACCGAGAAGCCCTCGGCACCCAGATAGCGAGAGAGCAGATCGCAGAGGCGCTGGTCGTCGTCGACCACCAGGACATGGGCCTCGGCTTCCGCCATGACCTCAGCGACCGGTCTTTGCGGCCAAGCCGGCCCGACCGTCCGCCTTGTCCTGCTCGCCCGCTTCCTCGTCGGCCCTGGCGCGCAGACGGTCGACCCGTTCCAGGTCTTTGGGATCCATGATGCCGGCCAGCACCGCGGTGAAGCCGGCAACTGCCTCTGCCCCCGCCGAACGATAGGCGGCCGCGAAGCGCCGGCGCTGCGTATCGGTCAGCCTGGTCTCCAGCGCGCGCCCGCTTTCCGTCAGGCTCAGCAGGCGTTGGCGCTGATCGCGCTTGCCGCGCGTCTGCTCGACGTAGCCACGCTCCAAGAGCTGGCTCAGCACGCGCGACAGGCTCTGCTTGGTGATGCGCAGGATCACCAGCAGTTCGCTGATGGTAATGCCGGGGTAGCGGCCGACGAAGTAGATGGCACGGTGGTGCGCCCGGCCAAAGCCGATTTCCTCAAGGATGCGGTCCGGTTCCGATGTGAATTCCCGATAGGCATAGAACATCAGCTCTATGCCGCGGCGCAGTTCCTCCTCGCGCAGGAACAGCGGATTGGCGCCGGACTTCAGGTCGACCATGTCGCAGGGCAGCTATGCGATACGTCAGCCATGTTGACTAATATTGCACCCCTTCGTTATCATTACTCCATCAGAAACGCAATAAAATTGCGTGACGATCCGGATGTGCCTGATTTCCAGGCTGTTCCGGTGAGAGCGCGGGATTTTCGTAAGCTCCACCCCGGAGGCGCACGAGATCCTGCCAATTCGGATAGCGCAAACTGGCTTGAAACGGAACCGATATGGCGACCCAAACCTTCGATAACCGCCCCGGGTTCATCTGGATGAACGGGGCCCTTGTGCCTTGGACCGACGCACGGCTGCATGTTCTCTCGCACGCCATGCACTATGCCTCCAGCGTGTTCGAAGGCGAACGCGCCTATGGCGGCGTCATCTTCAAGGGCCATGAGCATCATCTGCGCCTGAAGCAGTCGGCGGAGATCCTGGACTTCACTCTACCCTACAGCGTCGAAGAGATCGACGCTGCCGCCGACGCCGTCGTCGCCGCCAACAAGCTGACCGACGCCTATGTGCGCCCGGTGGCCTGGCGCGGCAGCGAGATGATGGGGGTCTCGGCGCAAGCGACCAAGATCAATGTCGCGATTGCCGCCTGGGAGTGGCCGGCCTACTTCTCGCCGGAACTGAAGGCCAAGGGCATCCGCCTGGACATGGCGCCCTGGCGCCGTCCGGCCCCGGATTCCGCACCGACCCAGTCGAAGGCGGCGGGCCTCTATATGATCTGCACCATGTCCAAGCATGCGGCCGAGCGGAAGGGCTTTCAGGATGCCCTGATGCTGGACTACCGCGGGCTGGTGGCAGAAGCGACCGGGGCCAACGTCTTCCTGGTGATCGACGGCCAGATCCACACGCCGATCCCCGATTGCTTCCTGAACGGCATCACCCGGCGCACGGTGATCGCGCTCGCCCGCCGCGAGGGCTTTGAGGTGATCGAACGCCAGATCGCTGTGGAGGATCTGGACAAGGCCAGCGAGGTCTTCCTGACCGGAACCGCGGCAGAGGTCACGCCGGTCGGCGAGATCGCCGGGCGTCACTACAACCCGGGCCGCGTCTGCCACACCCTGGTCGATGCCTACCAGGCCGAGGTGCGCAAACCCGCCGAGCAGTGGGTCGAAACCGCGCTCCCGGCCCTGGAAGCGGCCTGAACCGGCGATACTCGGGGGAGCGTTTCTGTCGCGAGACGCTTTCCTGTCGCTGGTTCATTGAGAGTGCCTGATACCAAGCTTGCGTTGCGTGGAACGCTTAGAGATCTGACCGGAGTCCGCATCACTGCCACTCGGTATCGGTCATCGGGGGGCGCTGTCGAGCGGATGGTAGCAAGCGGCCAGGCGGCCCTTGGCAGAGCCGGTGAGGGCCGGCGGCGCGTGTCCGCAGTCTTCGGCGGCCCACGCGCAGCGCGGGGCGAAGGCGCAACCTTGCGGCAGATTGAGAGGGCTCGGCACCTCTCCGGACAGCGACTTCAGCCGGTCGCGCTTGGCCGGATCGATGACCGGTACCGAATCGAGCAGTGCTTTGGTGTAGGGGTGACGCGGCGCCTGAAACACCGCGCCGACCGGTCCTGCCTCGACGATCCGACCCAGGTACATCACCAGCACCCGGTCGGCCAGGTATTCGACCGTCGCCAAGTCGTGCGAGATGAAGAGGAAGCTGAGGTCCAGTCGCTCCTGCAGATCGCGCAGCAGCTTTAGGACTTGCGCCTGTACCGAGACGTCCAGCGCTGCCGTCGGCTCGTCCAATATCAGCAACTTGGGTTCCAGGGCCAGGGCACGGGCAATCGCGATGCGCTGGCGCTGGCCGCCTGAGAACTCGTGCGGAAAGCGGCTGAGGTTCTCTGCGCCGATGCCGACATCCTCCAGATGCCGCTCGACCCTTGCGCGCAGCTCACGGCCGCGCAGGCCATAGGCCGTCTTCAGCGGTTCGGCCACGATGTCGCGTACCCTGAGGCGCGGGTTGAGGGAGGAGAAGGGGTTCTGGAAGACGATGCTGAGGTCGTGGCGAAGCCGGCGCCGTTCGGCCGGCGAGACCGCATCGAAGTCGACCCCGTCGAAGATCACCTTGCCGCCGTCCGCGTTCACCAGACGCAGCAGGGTCAGCGCGATGGTGCTCTTGCCGCAACCCGATTCGCCGACAAGCGCGACTGTCTGGCGTGGCGCCACCTCGAAGCTGACGCCGTCCACCGCGCGCACCAGGCCGTGCCGCGTGCGGAAGTGTTTCTTCAAGTCTTGAATGTAGAGCAGTGGCTGCATCATCCAGCCTCTTGCGCGCTCGGCAGGCCTGTCTCGACCGGGTTGTGACAGGCCGCGGCCTGCCTCCCCCGCAGCAGGCTTAGGGTTGGCGCCTCTCGCCGACAGCGCTCGCTCGCCCGATGACAGCGTGGATGAAAGGCGCAACCGGCAGGCGGGTTCGCCATATCGGGGACGTGGCCGGGAATGTGGATCAGTGTTGCCTTGCCGCGACCCAGGGCCGGCACGGTCTCCATCAGACGCTGGGTATAGGGGTGGGCCGGTGCGGCGAAGACCTCTGCCACCGGACCCATCTCGACCACCTGGCCCGCATACATCACGGCCACACGGTCGCAGAGCGAGGCCACCACGGCCAGGTCGTGGGTGATGAAGAGAATGGTCCAGCCCTTGTTGGCCGCCAGCTCGCGCAGCAGCACGATGATTTGTGCCTGAATGGTGACGTCCAGTGCCGTGGTCGGCTCGTCGGCGATCAAGAGCTGCGGCTCGCAGGCCAGCGCCATGGCGATCATCACCCGTTGCAGTTGACCGCCCGACATCTGGTGCGGGTACTTGTCCATCGCCATGGCCGGGTCGGGCATGCGCACGGCCTGCAGGGCCTCCACGGCAATCCTCTGCGCGCTCTCGCCGCCGGGGCGATGGCAGCGGATGACGTCTATCATCTGCCGTCCGACGGTGAAGAAGGGATTGAGCGATTTGCCGGGGTTCTGAAAGACCATCGCAGCCGTACCGCCGCGCAGCCGTGCCAGGATTCCCTCGGAGGCGCCGACGATCTCTTGTCCGGCGAGGGTGATGCTGCCCTCGACCTCGCCCGGCGGCGGCACCATGCCCAGGCAAGCCAATGCGGTCATCGACTTGCCGCTGCCCGATTCGCCGACCAAGCCCAGGATCTCGCCCTTGTTCAGGGTCAGGTTGCAGCCGCGGAGGGCCTGGACCCGTCGACCCAGCGAGGGGAAGGCGACGCTCAGATCGCGAATATCGACCAGTGGCGCTGTCATCACCCCGCCTTCTGCTTCGGATCCAGCAGGTCGCGCAGCCCGTCGCCGATCAGGTTGACGGCCATGACGGTCAGGAAGATGGCGAGTCCCGGCCCTGCTGCCGTCCACCAGTAGTCCAGGAACTTGCTGCGCGAGAGCGCCACCATCAGGCCCCACTCGATGGTCGGCGGCCGCGCGCCAATGCCGATGAAGCTGAGCGAAGCGGCGGCCAGTATGGTGTAGCCGAAATCCATTGAGCCCTGGACGATGGCCGGCGTCATGGAGTTGGGCAGCGCGTGGTGCAGCATGATGCGCAGGTGGCCGACCCCCATGGCACGTGCGGCATCGATGTAGAGCTCTTGACGGATGCTCATGACCGAGCCGCGGACGATGCGCGCATACCAGGGAAACCAGGAGATCGCCAATGCGATCATGACGTTGACCAGGCCCGCCCCCAAGGCGGCGGTGATCGCAATCGGCAGCAGCAGAGGCGGGAAGGCCAGGAAGACGTCGGAGATCCGCATCAAGGCGGTATCGATCTTGCCGCCGAAGTAGCCCGCCAGCAAACCGATCGGCACGCCGATCGCCAGTGCAAGACCGGTCACGATGAAGCCGACCATCAGCGAGGTTCTGGCGCCATAGACCACCTGCGAGAAGATATCCCGGCCCAGCGCGTCGGTTCCGAAGAGATGGCTGAAGCTGGGTCCGACCAGCTTGTCCTTGAAGTTGATGGCGGTCGGCTCGTAGGGCGCGATCCAGGGTGCAAAGACGGCGGCAAGCAGGATCAGCGCGAAGATCACGATCCCGACGACGAAGAGCGTGTTGGCCCCGGCGAAGGCGCGCAGACGCAGGCTCAAGCTGGGCCGGACCAGTGCCGCAAGCTGTCCCTCGCTGCTGCTCATTGTGCCCTCAGCCGCGGATCGACGGCGAAGTAGAGCAGATCGACGATCAGGTTGATGGCGAGGTAGGCGGTGGCCAGGAAGATGGTCACGCCCATCACGGCGGGAAAATCGCTCTTTAAGATAGACCCCACGACATAGCCGCCCAGGCCCGGCCAGTCGAAGACGTACTCGACGACGATGGAGCCGCCCAGCATGTAGCCGTAGGTCAGGCCCACGACCGTCAGCATCGGGATCAGGGTGGCTTTCAGGGCATAGCGGAAATAGATGCTGCGCTTGGGCAGGCCGTAGGCCGTGACCGTGCGCACGAATTCCTCGTTCAAGGCTTCCGTCATGGTGCTGCGGGTGATGCGCGTCACCACCGCCAGCGAGGCCAGCGTGAGAGAGAAGATCGGCAGGGCTGCATGGTGCAGGGCGCTGAAGAAGGCCGGCCACTGTCCGGCCAGCAGGCTATCGATCAGGTAGAAGCCGGTCACCCGGTCGAAGGGATAGTCCAGCAGGATGTTGGATTCCATGCGCCCCTGCAGCGGAAACCAGCCGAGCGCGCCGTAGAACAGCATCTGCAGCAGCATGGCGATGAGGAAGAGCGGCAGGGCCACCCCGGCGATCGAGAGGCCGCGTGCGGCATGGTCCAAGAGAGAGTTGCGGCGGACTGCCGAGAGGACACCCAGAGGGACGCCGATCAGGACCACCAGAAACACCGCCGGCGTGGTGATCTCGACCGTGGCGGTCATGCGCTCGAAGAGGTCGTCGATCACCGGCTGGCTGGTTCTGAGGCTGATCCCGAAGTCGCCGTTCAAGAGATCGCCCAGATAGCGGAAGAACTGCTCGTAGAGCGGCCGATCCAGGCCCAGTTCGATACGTGCCGCATCGATCTGCTCCTGCGTCGGCTTGGCCCCCAGCATCATCTCGACCGGAGAGCCGGGCAGGATGCGGCTCAACACGAAGGTGATGATCATCACGCCAACCAGCGTGCCCACCATCAAGCCTAGGCGTTGAGCCACATAGCGCAGCATTGTCCTGCTCCCCGCTTGCGCTCGCTCAGTCGGCCCGCGAGAGCTGGTGGAAAAAGACCGTCGCGTAGGCCGGATTGGCGACCAGGCCTTGCAAGTTACTGCGACGGGCCGTGCGGGTCATGATGTCGGCGTAGAAGATTGCCGTGGCGCCCTCGACCAGCATCTCCTGCGCCTTGCCGTAGTCGGCAATCGCCTGGTCGCGGTCAGAGCCCTCTAGCGACACGCCCTCGTCCACCAGCTTGTCATAGGCTGGGTTTGCGTAATGCGAGAGGTTGAAAAGGGTCGGATCCTCGCTGCGGAAGAGGCCGATCAACCAGTCGCTGGGGGTCGCATAGGTAGGCCACCAGGTCATGGACTGCAGGTTCGGCGCCGTCTCTTGGTTCTTCGCCTTGTCCCAGATCACCGTCCACTCGCCGGGCAGCAGTTCGACCTCGACACCGACCTCAGCCGCCAAGGCCTGGAACAGCAGGGCAGAGTTCTTGTATTCCTCGGACGTGCCGATGAAGGCCATGGTTACCTTGCGCTGGGCCTCCGGCACGCCTGATTCCTCGATCAGCTGCCGGGCGCGTTCCAGATTCTGCTTGGGCGCCTCGATCTTCGGGTTGTGGCCCCACATGCTGGCCGGAACCGGCCCGCGCGCCACCGTGGCGGAGCCCGCGTAGATGTCGTTCACCACGCTCTCATAGTCCCAGATCAGGGTCAGCGCCTGGCGGAACTTCAGATTGTCGGTCGGCGCCTTGGCGACATTGATCAGGTACATGGAGTTCATCCAGGAGGAGAGCAGTGCGGTGGTGATGCCCTCTTCGGCGTTCAGGCTCTCCATAGCATCGGCTGGGACCAGAGAGATCAGATCGGCCTCGCCGGACTTCAGCATCTGCACCTGGGTCGCGTTCTCGGTCACCGTCTTCAGGAAGACTCGCTCGAAGCTGTCCTCGCCCCAGCCACCCCAGTACTCCGGGAACTTTTCCAGCACGACCTGCTGGCCCTTGACCCACTGGCGGACCCGATAGGGACCGGTGCCGGCCGCATTTCCCTCGTTGAACCAGGCAGTGCCCTTCTCGGCGGCCTTGGGCGAAACCATGTAGGCGGCGTACTGCGCAGAGGCGATCAGGTCGATCGGCTGCGGCGTCTTGGTCTTGATCACCAGGGTGGTGTCGTCGGGGGCGGAGATCTCCTCGACCGAGGCCCAGATGAAGGAGGCGCCCTTGCCAAGCGAACGGGTACGGTCCAGCGAAGCCTTGGCGGCAGCGGCGTTGAAGGGTTCGCCGTCGTGGAAGCTGACGCCCTCGCGCAGGGTGAAGGTCCAGGTCAGGCCATCTTCGCTGACCGTCCAAGCGGTCGCCAGGCCAGGCCGGAACTGCTGTTCGCTGCCGGGCGGATTGTAATAGAGCAGCAGCTCATAGACGTTCGCCAGCATGATCACCTCGGTAGAGAAGGCGACGGCCGGGTCCCAGTCCTTGATTTCGGTGTACATGGCATAGGTGGCGCTCTTCTTCTCCTCGGCCAGGCCGGCGGTGGAGAAGGCCAGCGAAGCCACCATGAAAGCGCCTGCCAGATTGCGCAGGCTCCCAGATATTTGCATCGATCAGCGTCCCTCTTGTCTGTTGGCCCACACCAGGCCCTTGCGGCCCCTCCGCTTGAGCCCTCGGCACCTGCGGATGTAGAAAGGCGTGGGCTACCCGATAGGCATGCTATTCGGGCCCGGGCGCGCCTTCGATACCCCCCATGGGGGATAGGGCAGGGGCCAAGGCCCCGACGGACAGAAGTGAAGCTATGGTTCTACAGACGCTGGAATCGCGGGAGTGGCATGAGACCCTGGCACGGCTCATGGAACATCTCGGCCAGGGGGACCTGCCGGATGTCCTGGTTGAGACGGTGGAGGCGGTCAGCGCATCCGACGGCATCGTGGTCTTTGCCTATCGCAAGGATCGGCGTCCGGAGATTCTCTGCGACAACATCACCGAGAGTGAACGGCGCCATATCGTCGAGAACTATATCGGCAAGGTCTATCTGCTGGGGCCGGTCTACCGCGCCTGCCTCAACGGCCTGGCGTCGGGCGTCTACCTGTTGCGCGATCTGGCACCGGGCGGGGCCTGGTTTTACAACAGCGAG
The DNA here is from genome assembly GCA_040219175.1 of Kiloniellales bacterium. Taxonomy (GTDB): domain Bacteria; phylum Pseudomonadota; class Alphaproteobacteria; order Kiloniellales; family JACOMY01; genus JACOMY01. Next base: position 109,332 of record JAVJSY010000075.1, on the reverse strand, counting down.
TACTTCAAGACCTATTACCGCGGTACCAACCTGATCGACGAGGCCTACATCGTCGTGCGCCTGGACCCGGACAATGTCATCCTGATCTCGGTCGGGCGGGACCGGCCCGGACCGCGCTTCGGGCGCCGCGACCGCGCGCGCCTGGGCGCCATAGAGCCGGTGATCCGCCAGGCAGTCCTGCAGCAATGGGGAGACCTGGGCGTCAGCGAGCAAGCAGAGGACTCCGCCGGCGGACTTTCTCACGAACAGCTGGAGGGTGCGCTAGCCCACTTCGGCTGCTCTTTCCTGACCGAGCGCGAGTGCCAGGTGGCGCGCATGATGCTGCAAGGCCTCTCCGGCAAGGCGGTGGCGCTGAAACTGGCGATCTCACCGGAGACGGCAAAGATCCATCGCAAGCGCATTTACCGGAAGCTGGACATCACCTCGCAGGCCGAACTCTTCTCCCTCTTCATCGGTGCGCTCTCCTGCATCGACGGCCGATCTGCTCAGGACCCGCTGGAGATCTATCTCGCGCCGGCAGCGGGCCGGTCTGCCTGAGGGCTGCTGCCGGCGAAAGCGAAGGCATCGTCGTCCGCCCCGCCGGGCAGATAGTGGTTATCGTCGTTGCCGAAGATGAAGGAGGCGTCGCCTTCTCCGCCGAAAGATAAGACCGAGGTATTGCGCTCTCCTACATCGACCGCCACCCTGCTCGTCCATGTCAACGACCGTATCGTTCACATTCCCAGCCGAATGGCGGCGCGTGGGTTCGCCAAGCTAATGCCGAGCGGCACAGGTGATGACCCATAAAATCCCTTTTGCGTTCAGACGCCACGCGAGCCTCATCCTCGCTTCGCTGCGGGCGCGCAGTCGCGCTTGCCAAGCCGCGATGAGTTCCACTCAACGCGGCTTGGTTTAAGCTGTCTCAGGTGCAAGGGGCTTTTGAATGGCGGCGACCGCGGCGCCGAGTAGGAGGATGCCTCCCGCTGCCAGAATCGCCAGCCCCACGTCGTCAAACAGGTCGCCGAGCAGCCCGGCCGCAAGCGGGCCAACTGTCTGACCCAGCGAGAAGAGGATGGTAAACAAGCCGATGGCGGCCGCCCAAGAGGATTGAGACAGGTTCTTGCGGCTGAAGTTGGTGACGGCGCCCGGCGCCATGAACACCGATAGGCCGAACAGAATCGCTGACGCCAGCAGCCCGGCAACCGAAGGCAGCGCGACGGGAAGCAGTGTGCCGAGCGCCATGGTGGCGAGGATCATCGCCAGGGGCAATCCCGAGGCGTGCTTGGCGAAAGTCGCCTTCCAGACAAAGCTCGACAGCATGATGCCGATGCCGATGACGATCCAGACCAGGGACACGACGGCCGTACCGACCGCCTGCTTGTGCATGAAGGCGACGATGAAGGTTATGTAGACGATGTAGCCAAGGCCGAAACAGAGATAGCCAACCAGTTCCGCCCACATTCTGACGACCGGCAAGGGCGCTCTGTGGGTCGGTTCCTTGATGGGGGGGCGCAGACTCTCCGAGGCCCATACACACAGCGGGCAGAAGACAAGACTGGCTCCGCCCAGAAGCATCCAAGCCGTGGGCCAAGCAGAGGCGCCGAAACGGTCGAACAGAACCGGCAGGACAGCGCCACTCAATACCATGCCAAAGCCGCCGCCGATTCCGAAGTAAATCGTAATCGACAAGGCATTTCGTTTCGGGTCGTCTGTGAAGAGTGCTGCAGATAGCGCGCCACCGGCAATAAAGGCGGTGGCGCCAAAAATACCGGTCAAGATTCTCCATAGGGTCTGCATGACATAGTCGTCGGTAAGGCCCGTGGCCAGCAAGAAGACCGAGGTGCCCAGCATACCAATGGTGAAAAGACGTGAAGACGATACCCAGCGCACCAGTGCGAAGGTCAGAAGCGATCCCAGAATGTAACCGAAGGCGTTGGCTGTGTTGAGCCAACCCGCCTCGGTGTAAGACCAACCCAGGTCTTTCTGCATTGCCGGCAGGATCAGGCCGTAGGCAAAGCGTGCGAAGCCGTTTGTCACGCAGACACCCAGGGTCAATCCGACAAGGATAGCCCACGAGCGGTTAGAGGGTCTGTCCATGCGGCGGTGCTCTGAGAGCTCGGCACACTCCTCTCTAGACTCTCGCATCAGCGCAGGGGTCGGACGTCGGACGAAGTGCTCGCAGCCTTTCGGGCGCGGATGATTTCCTTATAGGCATCGCCTTCGCCGGAGGGCATGCGGCCCTCCTGGCGCGCAATCCCGGCACCGGCGTGCGTGCGCATCTCTTTCACCGCGGGATAGCCGTTCTCCGGTACGTCGAGCCAGAGCCGCAGCAGGTGGCGAACCTGACCCTTTGCCGGGTCGTCGGTGAAGCCGCTGCGCGCATGAAAGACGGTGTAGTTGTTCTGGAAGACGGCCTCGCCCGGCTCGATCACGACTTCCAGCTTCTCGCGCTGGGCCACCGTGTCGAGGTAGTCGAGTGCTGCCAGCTCCAGTTCGGTCAGGGGTTGATCCAGGATCGCGTGGCCGCGCTCCAGATAGGCCCGCACATAGCGGGTGGAGAGGCGACCCTCGAGGTAAGCGAAGACCGGCACATTCCAGGGTGTCACCGGCTCTTCGCCGGGGGCTTCCTCGCCGGCGCGGTGATAGCGGAAACCACGGTAGAGCGGCTCCAGATACTCCGGATGCTGGGCCAGGATCTCGTTGTGCACGGTGAGTGCGGAGACGAACTGGCTGGAGCCGCCCTCCGCCGCCTTCGCGAGGCTGAGCAGTGAGACGATGTCGGAAAGGTCGGTGTGCAGATCCAGCTCTTTGTTGTTGCGATAGGCCCGGGCATTGGGGTCGTTCTGGCTGAAGTCCTTCACGTGACCCAGGCGGTCGCCCAACACGCTCTGCGAAACGCCGACGCCCAGGTGCGTGCCGAGGCCCCAATAGATCATGCCGATCTCGTCTTGCGTGTAGCGATCCAGCGGAAAGCCGCGCAGCATGAAGAAGCCGCGACCGTCGCGCAGCTCGTTGTAGTAGCCGGCGATATCCTCTGCGATCTCCTCCAGCTGGAAATGCTCGCGCTCGATATCGTCCAGACCCAGACCCTGTTTACGGATGCGATCCATCGCCCGCTCGATGGCCTTCAGGTGACGGCCCTCCAGATCGAAGGAGAAGTCGTCCTTCGAGGCAAAGTCGCTTCCCCGCCATGCACCGGGGTGCTCCAAGTGCGTCCGACAAATCTCTGTCATCTCACGGATGCCCTTCCGATTCCTGTTGCACCTCGGCGGCGAGACCCGCCCTCCCGGCAAGGCCGCCTTTCTGGCGGTCACCTGTTCTCTCTAGCACGCCAGCGTCTGGCAAAGCAGCAGAGCAATGGACCATCGGTCACGCGCAACGCGGGCAGCACCACGCTATATGACCTCAGGTAAGTCAGCGCCGCCAGGGTTTGGTGGATCGGAGCGGCTGCGCCCTTCATGTCATGAGGCTGAGATGGACAGTGTGAAGCAACCATCGCGTCGTCGTGCAGCACTTGCCTTTGCGCTTGTCGGCCTGCTTGCCGGTGCTGCGCACGTGCTTGCGAGCGAGGGCGATAGCCTACGCCTTTGGCGCGAGGTCCTGCCGCTTGCGTGCCTGATCGGCGCGTTGCTGGGCTTGGTCTTCAGGCCCGCTGGATGGCGTAAAGGTGCGCTGGTGGCGTTTCTGGCAATACCGGCCTTTGCGTTTGCCTACGCCCTTGCCGAAACCGTCATGCTGGCCAATCGCGGCGCGCTCTCCGGTTTGGCCGACTGGCCGGCGACAGTCCTCCATTGGCTCGGCGTGGTGCTGGCCAAATCGGCTCTCGGCGGGGTCGTCGCAACCCTGGCCGGCGCCCTCGCAGGCTACTGGCTGCGGCGATAGGTAAGCTAGGCGCTCTCCGGCATGGCCGACTTCGCTTCCTCGACGATCCAGTCGATAAAGGCCGTGACCTCGGCGCGTGAGAGGGCCGACTTGGTTACGGCCAAGTCATAGCCGATGTCGGTCTTCGCGCCCCTGCCGAAGGGATTGACCAGCAGTTTCGCCTCGATCAGTTCGCGCAGGATGGGAATACTGCCGATGATGAAGCCTTGACCGGCGATCGCGGCCTGGACCGCCAGGTTGTAATCGCTGAAACGCAAGCCGTCGCCCGGGGTGACGTGGCTGGCTCCCATCTGCGCCAGCCAGTGCTTCCAGTAGTTCCATTTTCTGGTGTTCTCCGCCCATTCGAATTGCGAGAGATCCCAGCGCAGCAGCATGACGCTTTCGAGGTCTTCCAGCCGGGTGATCTCCGGCGGCCCCTTTGCCAGCTGCGGGCTGCAGAAGGCGCAGAGCGTCTCGTCGAAGAGCCGGTGGCTCACCAGGTTGCCGTGATCCTTGATGCCGAAGCGGATGGCGACATCGGCCACGCCGAAATCCAGATCGACGATCTGCGGTGTGGAATCGATCAAGACGTCCATGCCGGGGTTCTTCTGCTTGAAGCTCTCCAGACGCGGTACCAGCCAGGAACTGGCAAAGGAGGGCGTCGTCGAGACGATGAAGCGCTGCGAGCCGGTCATGCGGCGCATACGCTCGACCGTGTCGGCAATCTGTCGGAAGGGCAGAGATAGCCCCTCCCGGCCGATGGCACCGACCGGCGTCAAGACCAGCTTTCGCCCCTTCTTTTCCAGTAGGGGGCCACCGATCGCATCCTCCAGCTTGCGCACGAGCTGATGGGCGGCACCGGGCGAGACATGCAGCTCTTCGGCGGCCTCGCGGTAGTTCAAATGCCGCGATACGGCCTCGAAGGCGCGCAGCCCGTTGAGGGAGGGCAGCCAGCTGCTCATGACACAGCCCGCGGCGCTGCCGTGCCGCAAAAGCGCTCTTTGGAAGGGGTGCCTCTGGTGAAGACCGGCATGGCTTTATGCGCTTTGCGCGGCAGGGGAATCGCTGACCTCGGTGTCATGGCTTCGATTGATATCCGTGTGCGGGAAATACTCTGCCCAGACGTGCCAGAACATGCCCGGCTTCAAGCTTTCCACCCGTTGCAAGGGCCCGCGATCGGACTGTCCGAAGAAGTCGATCTTCCGAACCGGCCCACCGCTGTCATTGTACCATACTCCCACACTCTCGTAGGTGCCGTCATAGGCGACGACGATGGCGCGTCCGCCCACAGTGGCATTGATCGGGCCGGCGTGATGAATCACGAAGTCGTCGGTGTAGCAAACGGCATCATCGCCGATGTTCACGCCCCAGATATAGGTCTTGTTCGCCAAGCGCGGGTCGCTGTGGGTCATGTTGTCGATGACCGGTGCGTCGATGCGATGTTGCGCGGTGATGCCCCAGGTGAACATGATCTGCTGGGCCGTATCCAACAGCTTGAGCAGCGGGTTCGAAGAGGGCTTGTTCACATAGACGCTGCCTTGGGGATAGGCCTTCTCGAAACCGCGAAAGGTCATCCGAAAGGTCGGCCAGGGGGTCATCGCCAGATCGCTGTCGATCTCCCTTTCGCGCTTTCCCAGGATCTGCTGCACGGGTTCGCCGCTGTTGTTGTCGCGCAGGATCAGGTTGTTGGCGATCTGCGCCATCACCTCCAGCTTCACCGGGCGGCCAGCGATGTTGGGCTCGTAGGCCAATCCCAGGTTGGACATGCCGCAATAGGTCATCTGGACGTCCGCTCCTCCGAAGCCCTCGCTGTTGCCGACCACGTGCGGGCGCAGCACCTCGCCGTCGGGATGGGCGCGTGCGACGCCCTCGTTCTCGATGACAAGGACCTCGTTCGATGGGCTGACGTAAGCGCGGGCCTCTTCGATGCTGTAGTAGGTCGCATTGCCGGTTTTGGTCCGCATGCCGGCGTGCAGCCAGATGTAGGGAAAGGCGTAGAAGAGCCCCCAGACGGCGAGTGCTGGAAACCAGACCCAGCCCGAGCCGGCGCCGAAGGCCAGATAGGCGAGGCTCGACACCGCAGCACCGAGCAGGCCCAGGCTGAAGATCTTGTACTCGTGGCGGATGACCCAGACCAGGTTGCGGCGCTTGATCCGAAAGAACATCTGGCTGATGTCGCCCAGCTCTCGGAAATAGAAGAAGCCCGCGATCAAGGAGACCCCCAGTCCCAACCAGAATGCGATCTCCCAGATCATTGTCGTTCTCCCTTGCCGTTATGCGGATTGCGGTCGCCCCTTGGTATTACTCCGCGGCCGTGGCGCTCTGGGCTGCGCGCCAGAGCTTTTCGCGGGTCGCAGGCATATCGATGTGGCGGATGCCCAGCGCATTGACGATGGCGTTGATCAAGGTCGGCGGTGCGGCGATCGCTCCGGCCTCTCCCGCCCCCTTGGCGCCCAGGGGATTGTGCGTGCAGGGCGTCTCGGTGTAGCCGACCCTGAAGCTGGGAAGGTCGTCGGCGCGGGGCATGCAGTAGTCCATGAAGGACCCGGTGATCAGCTGTCCGCTCGCCGGATCGTAGACACCGTTCTCCATGATCGCCTGTCCGATCCCTTGCGCCAGGCCGCCATGGATCTGGCCCTCGACGATCATCGGGTTGATCACCTTGCCGAAGTCGTCGACCGCGACCCAGTCGACGATCTCCAGAACGCCGGTCTCCGGATCGATCTCCACCTCGCAGATGTGGGTGCCGGCTGGATAGGTGAAGTTCTGCGGGTCGTAGAAGGCAGTCTCGTCCAGTCCGGGTTCCAGATCGTCGGGATAATTGAAGGGGATGTAGGCGGTCCTGGCGACATCGACCATCGAGATCTGCCGGTTGGTGCCGGCAATGGTGAACATGCCGTCGGCGAACTCGATGTCGACCTCGGCCGCTTCCAGCAGGTGTGCTGCGATCTTCTTGCCCTTGGCGATCACCTTCTCGCCGGCGCGCACGATGGCAGAGCCGCCGACCGCCAGCGAGCGCGACCCGTACGTGCCCATGCCCATCGGCACCTGGCTGGTGTCGCCATGAATGAGCCTGATGCTCTCCATCGGAATGCCCAGCATGTCCGACACGATCTGCGCGAAGGTCGTCTCGTGGCCCTGCCCGTGGCCGTGCGTGCCGGTCAGCACGAAGGCGGTGCCGGTGGCGTTGAAGCGGATCTGCGCCGATTCCCAAAGACCGGCGCCGGCACCGAGCTTGCCGATCAATTGCGAGGGGGCGACGCCGCAGGCTTCGATGTAGCAGGCCAGGCCGATGCCGCGCAGCTTGCCGCGGGTCTTGGCCTCGGCCCGGCGCGTCTCGAAACCAGTGTAGTCGATCATCTTCAAGGCCTCGTCCAGCGAGGCGTCGTAGTCGCCGATGTCGTAGGTCAGATGAACCGGGGTCTGGTAGGGAAAGTCTGCCGGCTTGATGAAGTTGCGGCGCCTGAGCTCAATCGCGTCCAGGCCCATTTCCAGCGCCGCCACCTCGACGATGCGTTCGATCAGATAGGCCGCTTCCGGTCGCCCGGCGCCGCGATAGGCGTCGACCGGCGAGGTGGTGGTAAAGACGGCTCTGACATTGCAGTAGATCTCTGGCGTCTTATAGGTGCCGGCCAGCAAGGTGGCGTAGAAGTAGGTCGGGATAGAGGTCGCGTAGTTGGAGAGGTAGGCGCCCATGTTGGCGGTGGTGTCGACCTTGAGGCCGAGAAAGGTGCCTTCCTCGTCGAGCGCCAGTTCGACCCGTGTGAGGTGGTCGCGGCCATGCGCGTCGGCCAGGAAGGATTCCGAGCGATCCGCGGTCCAGCGCACCGGCCGGCCGATCCGCTTTGCCAGCCACAGACAGGTGGTCTCTTCCGGGTAGCAGTAGATCTTCATGCCGAAGCCGCCGCCCACGTCCGGCGCAATCACGCGCAGGTTGGTCTCGGGGATGCCGGTGACCGCCTCGCTCAACATCCAGCGCAGCATGTGCGGGTTCTGACTGGTGGACCAGAGCGTGTAGCTGTCCTGCGCCTTCTCGTACTCGGCAATAGCAGCGCGCGGCTCCATCGGGCTCGGCACCAGGCGATTGTTGACCAGATCGAGAGAGGCCACGTGATGGGCAGCGGCAAAGATCCGATCGATCGTCTCTCTGCTGCCCAACTCCCAGTCGTAGCAGAGGTTCCGGGGCGCCATGTCGTGGATCTGCGCGCCCTCCATCGCCGTTGCCAGGTCGGTCACCGGATCCAGCTCTTCGTAGTCGATCTCCACCAGTTCGGCGGCGTCGCGCGCCTGATGCAGCGTCTCGGCCACCACCACGGCAAGGTGGTCGCCGACATAACGGGCCCGGTCCGGCGTCAGCGCGTAGTGCGGTACGGCCTTGTGCGGCTCGCCATGGCGATCCGTCACCGCCCAGCCGCAGGGGATGGAGCCCCAGTTGTCCTCTTGGATGTCCTTGCCGGTGAAGACCCCAAGGACTCCCGGAGCGGCAAGCGCTGCCGTCTTGTCGATGGACCTGATGACGGCGTGCGCATAGGGCGAGCGGACGAATACGGCCTGGGCCTCGCCGTGACGGCGGATGTCGTCGACATAGCTTCCATCGCCGCTCAGCAACCGCAGGTCTTCCTTCCGCTTTATCGACTGCCCGACCAAGGCTTCGGATATGGTTTTGTCTGCCACCTGCTTCCTCGCTGACCCAAACCGGGCTGACCCAAACCGGGCCGACCAAACCGGGCCGACCCAACCGGACTGACCCAACCGGACTGACCCAAAGCGACGGCCTTGTGGCCGCCTTCTTCGTTACCGCGTTGAGGGCGTTGCCTCAGGCACCAGTCTATTTAGATTTTCTCGCCTGGAGAAATGCGAAGATCTAACAGAGTTGTTTAGATTATCTAAATGACCAAGCGTTGCTGGATCAGCGCGGCCCAGCGGCGCTTTGCGGTCAAGCCGGCGGCTTTTCCAGCCCGCGCGGAATGCGCTTGTCCGGGTCGAAGAAGGGCAGGGCGACGATCTCGCAGGCGTGCTGCTCTCCATCGGGTGTGCGGATCTGCAAGGACTGCCCGACCCAAGGCCCACCGTCGCATTCCGGCGCGTCGAAGAGCACGTAGCCGACGCCCTTCTCCAAGGTCGGAGACCAGTCGCCGATCGTCATGCGGGCAACCTCGCCACCATCGTGCAGCACCTGGGTCCCGACGCGCGGGATTCCCGTCGCCGAGGTCAGCCCGAAGAGACGCTGACGGCGGTCGGCCTTCATCAGGGCCTCGCGGCCGACGAAGCTGGGCTTGTCGAAGTCCACCAGCGCCCCCAGGCCCGCATCGAAGGGCGTGGTGCCGGGGTTGATATCCATGTCGTAGTCGAGAATGCCGGCCTCGACCCGGCGCAGGGTCATGGAGCCGCCGGCACCCATCTCCAGGTCGAACGCCTTGCCGACCGCGAAGAGGTAGTCCCAGAAGGCGGAGGGATCGTTCTGCGGATTGCCGTAGATCTCGATCCCCATCTCTCCGGTGAAGCCGGTTCGCGAGACGATGGCCTCCATGCCATTGAAGCTGAAGCGCCCGGCGTTGAAGTAGCCGAACTTCGCCGGCATCTGGCCGGGACAGGCGCGCTCGAGAAATTCTAGAGCTTTGGGGCCCTGCACCTGCAGAACGCGCGATTCGGGGTCGCTGACGACCACGTCCATGCCCTCGGACATGACGTTCAGCCAATGCTCGAAACCGCCATTTGCCTGGACGTACCAGAAATGGTCCTCGGCCAGACGGATCACCACGCCATCCATGATAATCCCGCCCTGCGGCGTGCAGGCCACGGCATAGCGCGCCTTCCAGAGCTTCAGATCGGCGATCCGGCGGGTCAGCGCACGTTCCAACAGCGCGACCGCATCGGGGCCCTTGATGTCGATCGGCTTCTCCGGCACGTCGTAGAGCATGAGGCTGCGCCTGAGCTTCCAGTAGTGACGGATCACATCCTCGCCGAATGACACCGGGTAGAGCCGCGTGTTGTAGATGCCGAAGATCGTGTCTTCGGTGGCCCACTTGTCGAAGTAGGGCGACTTGTCGAACCGCTTGGAGTTCAGCCGAAGAACGGCATGCGAGGTCGCGTGGATGACCTTGCTCAGGTCCTGAGAGTGGGGCGTGTCTGGCACTGAAGGATACCGCCTTGTTCTTGGTGAGGCCGGGCAAGCATCGCCTCTCTTCAGATTTACTGAAGCAAAGAAACCGTTTCATCGGCCGCTCGCCCGCTGCATGTTCAGTAATTCTATTGATGGGAACGGCTTGCCGGAAACGGTTTTATCTCAACAGGTGATGCAGAATTTCTAATTGTTGGCCCTGCACGTCCGTGTGCTCAAACACTGTGTCGCGGCGCAGAGGGGTCGGTCAGGCGCAGAATCTCGCAATGGCGACACGGTTTTCCTCTATAGAGGGGGTGCGTGAACAATGGAGAAGACAATGCTGAGAATTCTTGGAACGGCCCTCCTGCTGACGATGGTCACCACCACGCTGCAGGCAGCGGACCTGGTGCGCAAGACCAGCCCCCATTCGGTGCAGGTGACCGTCGATCGACTGGCCTCGGCCGTAGAGGGGGCGGGCGCCAAGGTTTTCGCCCGTATCGATCACGCGGCCGGCGCGCAAGCCGTCGGCGCCGAGCTTCGCCCGACGGAGGTGCTGATCTTCGGCAACCCGAAGCTGGGAACGCCCGCCATGCAGCTGTCCCAGTCCGCCGGATTGGATCTGCCGCTGCGCGTGGTCGTCTTCGAGGATGCGGACGGCACCGTCGTGCTTGCCTACCACCCGCCCGAGACTCTGGCTGCCGATCACGGCATCCCGGCCGACGCGCCGGTGCTGGGCAAGATGACCGGTGCGCTTGGCAAGCTGACCGACAAGGCGGTCGCGAATTGACGTAATCCCGTCATCTACGGCTGGCGCCAGAGTCGTCCCTAGTGGGGCAACTAGACGCGAATGCGCAGGCGCAGACGGTCGAGGAACACTGCTGCGACCACCACCAGACCCAGCACCACCTGCTGTAGGAAGCTGTCGATCCGGGCCAGGTTCATGCCGACCGAGAGGATGGAGACCAGCAGGCCGCCGAAGACGACGTGAATGACACGTCCCTCGCCGCCGCGCAGCGAGACGCCGCCGGCGACCGCTGCGGCAATGCTGAGCAGCACCAGGCCGCCGCCGGTGCTGGGCTCGCCGGTGCCGGTGCGCGCCGTCATCAGAATTGCCCCGATGGCCGCAATGGAGGAGCAGAGCACATAGGCCAGCATGTTGTAGCGCCGCCAAGGCAGGCCGCCGACCTCGGCCGCGCGCGGATTGGCGCCCAGTAGATAGAGGCTGCGGCCGAAGACGGTGCGGTTCAACAGCAGGTGCGACAGCACCAGGACCAGCAGGCAGACGGCGATGGGTGGCGAGAGGAAGCCGAACCAGACGGCGTTCTGCCCGAAGGTGTCGAGCAGCGCATCGGGGATGCCGAAGACCGGGAAACCCCCGGAAATGGTGGTGGCCACACCGAACGCGATCCCTTGCATGCCCAGGGTAACGACGAAGGGATTGATGTCGAAGAAGCCGACGCAGACCCCGTTGATGCCGCCGGCCAAGGCGCCGAGCGCGAGGCCTGCCAGGATACCGGCGCCCACGGCCAGCAGAACGGGCCCTTCGCCCTCCGGCGCGACCATGACCATGACCATGGCGCTGGCGACGCTGACCGAGGAGACGACGACGCCGAGCGAGAGATCGAAGCCTCGGGTCAGCAGCACGAAGAGCTGGGCGGTGGCCAGGACGATCAGATAGCTCGCCTGCTCGATAATGTTCAGCGCATTGGCACCGGTCATGAACAGCGGCTCGGCAAGGCCGAAGCCGATGCACAGAAAGACCAGGATGACCGGCAGGAAGCCGTACTTCGAGAAGAAGCCCAGCATCCAGATCTGCAAACTGAAGCCATCGCTGGCCTGCGTCGTGACACGCTCGCTCATCGGCTTGCCCTCCTTGCGCGCAAGGTCTCGACGCCGACAGCCACGATGATGACGACACCGATCACGATCGTCTGCAGCTTGCTGTCGATCCTAAGCAGGTTCATGGCGTTGGTGACCAGGGCCAGGAAGAGGGCGCCCAGCGCCACCATCTCGATGCGGCCGACCCCGCCGCGTAGCGAGACGCCGCCGATGACGGCCGCGGCGATGCTCTCCAGCATCAAGGTGCTGCCCAGGGTGGCCTCGCCGGAGCCCACACGCGCGGTCAGCAGCACGCCGGTCAAGGCGGCCACGAGGGAACAGGCAGTATAGGTCGCCACGATGTAGAGAGTGATCTTGACGCCCGAGACCCGTGCCGCATGCGCGTTGCTGCCGATGGCGTAGATGTACTTGCCGAACTTGGTTTGGTTCATCATCCACCACAGCAGGATCAGCACGCCCGCGGTGACGTAGATGACGATGGGCAGGTTCAGCAGACGCAAGCGGCCGAAGTCGCGGGTGAAGAGGTCCGGCATGCCATAGACCGGAACGCCTTGCGTGAAGTAGAGCGCGAGCCCCGATGCGATCGACAGGGTGCCCAGGGTCACCATGAAGGGATTGACCTTCATCAGTGCGACGACGAGGCCGTTCACCAGCCCCACGGCGGCACCCGCGGCCAGGCCTGCAGACAAGCCGATCAGGATCACCAGCAGGTGAGACTCCGGGAAGACCTGCATCAGGCTGGTCATGGATAGCGCGGTCACGACGCTGGTCAGCGCCACCACGGCGCCGACGGAGAGGTCGAAACCGCCGATGATCAGCACCATCATCTGGCCAGAGGCGATCAGCATCAGGAAGGAGGCATTGCGCAGCACGTTGATCAGGTTTGCCGAGCGCACGAAACGGGGTTCGACCATCCACAAGATGAGGCAGAGGGCGATCATCAAGAGGGGAAGCAGGCCGAAGACCAGAAGGCGCTTGGCGAACTGGCTACGCCCCGTGGCCGCCGTGTCGGCGGTCTGTGAGAGACTGCTCATCCGATCACTGTTCCTCTAGGTCGCGCGCTGGCAGGCCTGTCCGCTTCGACGTGGTCGCGGTCGAAGAAGTGGGCGAGGATCGTGGCCTCCTTGATCTCTTCGCCGCTCAACTCGGCAACCAGGAAACCCCGGTGCATGACGTAGGCCCGGTTCGAGAGGTGAATGACCTCCGGCAGTTCGGAGGAGATCACGACGACGCCGGCCCCACCCTCCGCCATCTCCTTGATCAGTGCGTAGACTTCGGTCTTCGCACCGACATCGATGCCGACGGTCGGCTCGTCGAAGAGGTAGACCGAGACGTCTCTGGCCATGCCGCGGGCCAGCATCACCTTCTGCCGGTTGCCGCCGGAGAGGAACTCGACCCGCTTTTCCGGGTCGCCCGGCGCGACCGTCAGATTTTTAATCATGTCGCGCGCACGCATCTTTTCCTGCTGGATCTTGAGCAGGCCGTGAGAGGCGAAGTGTTTGAGGTCGAGGGCTGCCAGGGTCATGTTCTCGCGCACCGGTCTGGGCAGCGCCAAACCCTCCGACACGCGGTCTGAGGGAAAGTAGCAGAGCCCGCGCTTGAGCATGCGCGACGGCGAGGGATGCGTGATCGGCTGGCCGTCCAGCTCTATGGTTCCAGAGCGGATGTCTTCCAAGCCGAAGATCGCGCGGGCCAGATCGGATTTGCCGCAGCCGACCAGGCCGGCAATCCCGACCACCTCTCCGGCTCTGACGACAAAGTCGGCCTCCTTGACCTGGCCGTTCCGCGTCGTGAGATTTGCGGTCTGCAGCAATATGCGCGCGGGGCGGTGGTCGATCTTCGGGAACATGGCCTCGAAGGTTCGGCCGGTCATCATCTCGACCAGCTTGTTCTCGCTGACGGTCTCGGCCTCGACCGTGCCGACCAGGCGACCATCGCGCAGCACGGTCACGCGGTCGGCCAGGCGCTTGATCTCCGCCATGCGGTGGGAGACGTAGATGATGCCGATCCCCTGCGTTTTGAGATCGTCGATGATCTGGAAGAGCCTCTCGGTCTCTCTCTCGCTGAGCGACGCGGTGGGTTCGTCCAGGATCAGAACGCGAATGTCGTGCAGCAGGGCCTTGGCGATCTCTGCCATCTGTTGCTGCGCGCGCGACAGGGCACCGACTCGCACTTTGGGCGCTAGGTCGAAGCCCAGTCTGTCGAGCACCTGGGCAACCTTCGTGCGCATCTCGGCCTTGTTCAGGACACCGGCGCGGCTGACCTCGCGGCCGAGAAAGAGGTTTTCTTCGATGGTCAGGTCGGGCGCCAGGCTGAATTCTTGGAACACCGGGCTGATGCCGATCTGGCGGGCACGATGGGGAACCAGCCCGGTCAGACGTTCGCCGCAGAAGAGATAGCTGCCGCCGTCTGGCGAAAAAGTTCCGGAAATGACATTGATCAGGGTCGATTTGCCGGCCCCGTTCTCTCCGAAGAGGACATGAACCTCACCGGGGCGCAGGCTGAAATCGATCTGATCGAGCGCAAGAACACCGGGGAAGCTTTTCTGAATCCCCGTCATCTCGATCAGGTTTTGCGCATCCCCGACGGCATCTTGCCGGTGCGCAGACGGGGTATTATCGGATGTGTTGATCCTAGTCGCGTCTGGGGTCATCGCTCTTGCGGCCTCCCTAGGCGTGGAGAGGGACGGGAGTCGCGGGTCACTCCGGGGTCGGGCAGCGGCCGCAGCGCTTGTGCGCTACGACCGGGCCGACGCAGGAGAGTGAAGCGCTGTCGGACGAGCCTCACTTGACCGTATAGATCACTTCCCATCCATCCGGCGGGGTGAACTTGGACATGTCCTGGGTCTCGACGTAGTTCTTGTCGATCCAGACCGGGGGCAGGCGCAGACGGCTGGGAACCTCCTCGCCTTCCAGCAGGCGCACGGCCAGGTCCATGGCAACGGCGGACTCGACGACCATCGGGTTCGATGCAACGCCCAGCACAGTGCCGTCCTTCACCCCCTGCAGGGCGCCTTCGGACATGTAGAAAGCCAGAATGTCGACCTCGCCGGACAAGCCGGCCTCTTCCAGCACATCGGGGGCAACCTCGGCCATCACGGCCACGCCGACATAGGCGTCGATGTCGTCATAGGTCTGGATCGCGTCCTCGACCAGCTTCAGCTGCGTGCTCTTGCCGGTCTCGCCATACTTGTGCTCGACCAACTCGACCATGGTGCCGTCGAAGGCGTTGGTCCAGCCACGTGCTGCCTGCTCAGCCCAACCGGCACCGGCAACGCCGGCGAAGTTGATGACCCGGGCGCCGTCCTTGCCTTGCTTCTTGTAGTGCTCGACCAGCGCCTTGCCGGCGACTTCCGCGTCGATGTTGTAATCGCCGAAGACCGCTGAATCGAGCGGCACATCGGCAATCGGATTGCCCACCGCCACGATCTTGATGCCCTTCTCCTTCGCCGCTTCGATCTTGCTGCGCAGCGCGCCCTCGGAGATGGCCGCGATCAAGATGGCATCGACACCGAGCGCCACGCAGTCGTCGAACTGCGAAAGCTGCTTGTTCAGCTCGGTGTAGCCGCCGGCCTGAAACAGCGAGGCTTCGATGCCTTGCCGCTGCGCTTCCTTCATCGCACCGACGCCGATCCCGACCCACCAGGTATCCTTCAGGTGGGGCAGCAGCACGCAAACGTGCCACTTCTTGGTGGGTGCCTCCATGCGCGGCGTGTAGTCGATGACCTCGACCGTCTCGCCCGAGATCTTCTCGGCCGAATTGGGACACCACTCCCAGGCCTCTTCGGCCAAGGCGCTGCCGGCAAGCGATACGGCCAGGCCCGCTGTTGCGGCAATACTTACCGCTTTCTTCATCATCGTCATTCTCTCGCTCCTCCCTGGTCACGCGCGGCAGGCTGCAAGCTGCAGTCCTCGCACACGCATGACGATCGCATTTGGCCCCCTGCGTTGGATCGGCGTTCATGGTAGGCGTGGGGCGCAGTGCAGCCCCTCTCCTCCAGCGCCGGCAGGAGTTTTTGCAAAAACGGACAAGACGCATGCGATGACAGCGTCACCCTTGTCTTCGTCTTGCCTCCGAATGAAGTATGCGAGTGCCTTCCCGGATTGGGAACGCGTTTAATCTGAACAGATCATTTAGAATAGCTGTAAAAACGGTCGTGGCTAAAAGGCGCTCACAGGTGGGTCGTTGAACTGATCCGAACTGACAATCTGGATTCTTGTATTCAAAAGAAGAAACGGTAACCTATTGATGAATATGAAAATATCACGACAGAGCGATGATCGGGTATGCAGCGAGGGTCAGGCAAGGTTTGAGGCCAGGGACTGCCGAGCCGAAGAGCGTCACGTTCGTTTTTCGTGAGAATAGGGGCCACCGGCGGGCAGGGAATCAGGGATGGTTTTGGGATCGGACTCAGGGCGTGCCCCCTGCTCTCGGACGACCTGTGCGAGGCGGGCGCGACTGGCAATCTCTGCTCCTTGCCCTTGACGCCGCCTCCCCTCCAGGCTCAATGGCAGGTCCAGCCGCCGTCGACCAAGAGGGAGGTACCGGTGACCATCCGTGCTGCCGGCGATGCGAGATAGAGGACAGCGCTTGCCACGTCTTCGATCCGGCCCAAACCTGGCAGGCGAATCTTGGCCTCGACATAGTCGCGGAATGCGGCCTGCTCAAGGAAAGGTTTCGTCATCGGCGTTTCGATAAAGGTCGGTGCTACGGCGTTGACGCGAATAGAGTGTTCCGCCAGCTCGTAGGCCATCGCCTTGGTCAGGCCCTCGATCGCGTGTTTTGCGCTCGCGTAGACACTACGGTTCTGCAGGGCCCGGTGTCCCGCCTGTGAGGACATATGGATAATTGAGCCCTTGGCGCCTTGGCTGCACATCGAACGCGCCGCTGCCTGCGCTGCGAAGAAGGCGCCGCGCAGGTTGACCGACATCACCTCGTCGAAGGTCGCCGGTTCTACCTCCAAGAAGGGCTGCGGGCGGTTCATTCCGGCGTTGTTCACGAAAACGTCGATCCTGGGCAGACCGGCCAGTGCATCGGCCAGTGCTTGGGTATCGGTAACATCGATCGGCAGAGTCCTGGCCGCGACGCCCAGCGCACGGACCTCGTCAGCCACCGCCTCTAGATCGGCAGGTGTACGGCCGATCAATGTCACCGAGGCGCCGGCACCGGCAAGCGCCAGGGAGCAGCCCTTGCCGATGCCGCGCGATGCACCGGTTACCACGGCATGGCGGTCGTCCAGCCTGAAGTTTCCGATCACGTCAGACAGCTTGCCATCACTCATGTCCCGGTGACCCTGCCCTGCCTGGCCTTGTGCGCCGCCAGGGCCATCAAGCGACGATCGCGCCAGGCCCGCCTTTCGGGAAGGTCGGCTTGGGCTACGGCAGTGCGCCGCTCTTCAGCAATCTTCTGGATCAGCGTGTCGTTCCACGGTTGTGGGTCGACGCGCGAACGGGCAATTGAGTGGTAGAGCGGGCCCAAGCGTTCGGCGTAGTCGGCGACGCCGCCCGGTGCGTTCAGATCGATGGTCTCGAAGGGGCCCATGAAGGACCAACGCAATCCCAAGCCATCTGCGACGGTCTTGTCGATATCGGCTGCGCTGGCATAGCCCTCCTCGTAGAGTGCCCAGGCTTCGCGCAGCAGGGCACCCTGCAGGCGGTTCAGCAGGAATCCCTCGATCTCCCGGGTCAGGCAAACCGGCACCTGACCGACGTCGCGCATCAGGGCCGCCGTCGTCTCTACCGTCTCCGGGCTCGTCCAGGGCGCCGGCACGATCTCCACCACCGGTGCCAGATAGGGCGGATTGACCGGGTGGGCGACAACGAAGCCCTGGCGATTGGCCAGACCTTCGGTAAAGGCGGAAGCCGGGATCCCCGATGTCGAGCTGCCGACGACAGTCCCTTCGTCCAGGACCGAGTCGATCTGAGCACAGACGGTTTGCTTCACCGCTGTCTGTTCCAGCACCGATTCCTGGACGTAGTGTGCGCCCCGGACAGCGCATTCCAGCGAATCGACGACCTCGATCCTTTCGATCACGGCCTCGGCATGATCGATCAGACCATAGTCCTGCAGATCGTCCAGGTTCGCGCGCACTTGGTTCAAGAAGGTCTCGCGGATCTGCGAATCCCGGTCGAAGACGCGAACCGGCAAGCCGGCCCGCGCGAAGACGATGGTCCAGCCGGACCCAACCAGCCCCGCTCCGACGACAGCAATGTGCCGGCTCATTTCACTTCTCCTTGCTTGCATTGCTTGGCGCGATCGCCCAACGGCGGGCCCAAGGTCATGCGACCTTCGAGGTCTCTCCGGATCCCAGGCAAATCTCGGTAACGCGCAGGTTGTTCTTGGTGATCCGCGAGGGGAAGGTATCCTTCAGGCGCTCTTCGTGGATCGGAATGACCCGGCGCGCCTCATGACCGACGCTGCTCATCATGCGCTCTGTCGCCAGCAAGAGATTGACCTGGCTGCCGACCGCCAAGCCGACGGGATTGTACATCGTCTCGACGCCGACGATGTCGCCGTCGCCCTCCAGATTATCGAAGTCGTAGACCAGGTCGCCGGCCAGGATCCAGCGATCCTCCGAGGCCGCCAAGCCGTCATTGCGGACATCGACCCACATGCTGCCGAAGGTGTGACTGTCGTGCGCCGGCTGCAGGTCGACGCCGGGCAGAACATTCTCCATGGCGCCGTCGACGCAGGTCAAACGTCCGGACTTGGCAAGCTCGACGCCGCGCAGGATGTCGCCGGGGTCGATTGCGATCATCATCCACCGCATGCGCTCGGGCAGCGACATGGCCCAGATCCACTTGGCGATCTCTCGCTCTTGGACATAGAAGTGGGCGTTGGGGAACTCTTCGACATTGCCGAAGTGATCGAAATGCGCGTGGGTGATGAAGGCCGAATCAACGTCGCCCGGCGTCACATCGACTTCGCCCAGGACCGTTTCCGGCGGATGCCAGTTGGTGACCCCGAACTTCTCGCCGAGATAGCGGCCATAGTCCTTGTTGTTGTAGCCGACGTCGACCATTGCGGTGCGCCCGCCGCCCTTGATGACGACATAGCAGTAAGGTAGCTTTTTTGTGCCTTGGTTGTGCGCGCCATAGACAATACCGCTCTTGTGGTAGGCCTCGACGGCGCAGTACTCCAACACCCAGATTGAGTAAGTGCTCATGTTATCCTCCCTGACGACTGTGTGGGTTGGGGCTATTTTGTGTAGGCGAGGCCAGGCTCGTGCAGTTGCAGCAGGCGTGGCTGAAATCGACCATGGTCATGGCGAAGCGATCGTCGGACGCACTGAGGATCAGCCGGTGGACCGCTTGCAGGCGTTGTGCGACCTCGTCTCGTCTTTCCTCCGACTGTCGGAATCCCTTGTGATCGAGCAGGCCGAAGGCGCCGTCCAAAAGGTCGGCGGCGCGCAACAGTGTTCGATGATGGGCAGCTCCCACCGCCGGGGGGCGGAGGCCGTATAGTGCATCTCGTGCCGCAAAGAACTGCTCGCGCGCGGCGGCGACGGCCTCGATATCCAGCGCATCGCTCTTCTGGCTCGCGTAGGCCAGGATCAGGAAGCCTGAGATCTGACCCAGGCTGCGCTTTAGCACCTCATAGTGGGGCCGTACCGAGAGGCCATAGCGGATGGCGTCCTCGCTTGCCTGGCCGGCGACCTGGTCGGCGTCCGGTATAGCTACGGCGTTGGGCTGCTGGTCCAGCGCCTCGCAATCGGGGCGGTGAATGGTCGGCTTGTGGTCCAGCACCGACCTCCAGGACTGGCTAGACATCTTACCCCTCCTCCTTCTGCGTGGCCCGTTCGGCCGTGGTCTCCCGGATCACCAGTTGGCCGGCAATCCTCTCCGACACCGGCTCGAAGTTCGGATTTTCCTCGACTACGCGGACCAGGTCGATGGTGGTGGCGATCATGCGACGTGTGGGCTGGCGGTAGGTGGTCAGCGCGTGCGAGGGCCAAGCGGCCATCGAAATGTCGTCGAAGCCGACGATGGAGAGATCTTCGGGCACTCCGAGCCCGAACTCGCGGCGCGCGGCATCGAGCGCGCCCAATGCCAGCAAGTCGTTTGCACAGAAGATGCTGTCCGGCCGGCTTCCCGCCGCCAGCAGCCGCTTGGCTGCCGCATAGCCGGCGGCGTGGGAGAAGGCGCCGGCATCTTCGTGCCTAGGTGCGAATCCGCGCTCGCCGCAGCGGCTGGAGAAGCCCTCCCAACGGTCCATGTTGGTGGTCGCATCCTGCGGGCCGGCTATGTAGGCAGGGCGCCGATGCCCAAGGTCCAGCAGATGATCGGCCACCTCGACCCCGCCACGGACGTTGTCGCAGGTTACCGAGTGGGTCGGCGTATCGGGAACGTAGCGGTTGAAGAAGATCAGACTGGTTCCGGCCTCAATCGATTCCAAGGCTGCGCGGAACGACAGGGTGGCGGCCATCACCACCACGATGTTGGGCTGATAGTGCAGGGCCGAGGGCAGCACGGTATCGGCGGTCTCGCCGGCCGCACCGGTGAACAGCATGACGTTCAATCCGGCGCTCTGCAAAGCCTCGGTCAAGCCGGTCAGAACCTCCGGATAGAAGGGGTTGGCGATATCCGAGACAATGATACCGGCTATCTTGCTACGCCTGGTGATCAGGCTTTGCGCGTAGGGATTGGGCTTGTAGCCGATCGCAGCCGCGTGCTTTAGCACACGCTCGCGGGTTTGCGGTGCGATCACCGCATTGGGCGAGAAGGCGCGCGATATTGTCGAGATCGACACGCCCAAGTCTTCCGCCAAGCGCTTGGCCACGACGCGGTGTCGCAACACTCGATCCCTGTCATTTCTTGCCATCCGCGCGCCCTCTTTCGCTGACGGGCCCTAGTTCAAGGGCTCGACAGCACTATAGGGCTCGATGTTGCGGCCGCCATAGCGACGGACACGCGCATTGGCCTGTTCGGCATGGCCGGCGAAACCCTCCAGAGTGCACAGCCGCGAGCAGTATTCCCCGATCAGCGCAGAGGCCTCGTCGGTCAGAACCCGCTGATAGGTATGGGTCTTGATGAACTTGCCGACCCAGAGCCCGCCGGTGTAGCGCCCCGCCCGCTTTGTCGGCAGCGTATGGTTGGTGCCGATCACCTTGTCGCCGTAGGAGACGTTTGTGCGCGGCCCCAGAAACAGCGCGCCGTAGTTGGTCATCCGCTCCAGGAAGTAGTCCGGATTTCGGGTCATGACCTGGACATGCTCGAACGCCAGCCGTTCCGATTCGGCCAGCATCTCTTCATCGCTCTCGCAGACAATGACCTGGCCGTAGGTCTCCCAAGCCTCCCGCGCGATTTCCGCTGTCGGCAGAACCGCAAGCTGTCGCTCGACTTCGGCCATGGTCTCGCGTGCCAGCTTTTCCGAGGTGGTCAGAAGCACGGCGGGAGAGGTCGGTCCATGTTCGGCTTGACCCAGCAGATCGATGGCACAGAGCTCGCCGTCTACGGTCTCGTCGGCGATCACCATGGTTTCGGTGGGCCCGGCGAAAAGGTCGATGCCGACAGTGCCGAACAGCTGCCGCTTGGCTTCGGCTACGAACATATTGCCGGGGCCGACCAGCATATCGACCGGGTCGAGGGTTTCGGTTCCCAGTGCCATGGCTGCGACCGCCTGGATACCGCCCATCACCAGGATCTCATCGGCGCCGCCCATGTGCATGGCGGCAACGATGGCCGGATGGGCGCCTCCTTTGAAGGGCGGGGCGGAGGCGACGATGCGTTTGACGCCCGCCACCTTGGCCGTGACCACGCTCATGTGGGCCGAGGCGATCATCGGATACTTGCCGCCGGGCACATAGCAGCCGACGGAGTTGACCGGAATGTTCTTGTGGCCCAGCACCACGCCGGGCAGCGTTTCGACCTCAAGATCGCGCAGGCATTCCTTCTGCTTCATCGCGAAGTTGCGCACTTGAGCCTGGGCGAAGCGGATATCGTCCAGATCGCGGCGGCTCATTTGCGCCATCGCCTTGGCGATCTCCTCCTCGCTCAGACGGAAGCTTTGTGGCGACCAGCTGTCGAACTTTTCCGAGAGTTCGCGAACGGCTGCATCGCCGCGGGTTCGGATATCGTCGAGAATGCTCTCGACGCTTGCCCGGACCTTCGCGTTGGCCTCATCGACAGCGGCCTGATCGAGGCCCCGTTTCAAGTGAATCGCCATTCTATCCTCCGATTTCTTCCAAACTAGGCCGTGCCGCCCATGGGAAGCCAACGGCCACCCATGAGCGGATTTTCGGCGCCAATCAGTTCGCTGGCTTGATCTTCGTCAGCTTGTAGAGATCGTCCGGCGCCTCACAGCGCTGGCAGTTAATGCCGGGCTCGTTGGTGCCGGGGATGACTTCTGCCGGCAGCGGCTGAATTGTGGCGCCCGGAGTGGGAACGCCATCAAGCGCCGACTGCAAGGAAAGCTCTGGCAGCAGAACCGGGTTGAAGACCTCGGTCACGAAGGAGGAGGGCACGACACCATCCGGGAAGGTGTTGCAGCCATTCTCCAAGCGGTCACCCTCGCAGAGCTTCACGGCCTCGGCCGGGACCCAGGGCAGGGGGTACTGGATGTTCATCGCTTCCAGTTCACGCTTCTCGGTCAGGATCTCCATCATCAGCTTGAAGGCATAGCCCGACTGCGCCGGCGGCGAACCGGAAGAGACACCCTTCAGGCCCATCGCTTGAAACTTGGGGTCGGCGAGCGCCAGGCGCAGACCGTTGGAGTTCTCGCCGGTGATCGGCACCAGCTTGTCGCCCTTGTCGAGCTGAGCCTGGATTGCACCATACTCGCCGGCCTGTGCCCAGATGCCGTCGACATCGGGATAGGCGGCCAGCGCCTTGGCGGTTTCCTGCTGGGTCGTGCGATCGTCCCAGTAGGAATAGTATTCGGACACGACCTCGATGCCAGGGTACTTGTCGAAGACAGACATGGCGCCGTCGGTGTGACGCTTGTCCACCGAGTTGCCGGGGACACCGCGGCTGAGGAAGATCTTGCCTTCGCCGCCGAGGATGTTCACCAGCGCCTGTGCGGTGTTTTCACCGAAGCCAGAGGTGATGTAGCTGACGTTGTAGGCGCAGGGCTCGGTCACGGTGGCGTCGTACATGAAGAACAAGACGCCCTGCTCGCAGCCCCGCTTGATCACGCGGTTCAGCGCAGTGGAAGAGATCGGGAAGGAGATCACACCGTCCGCACCCGCGGCGATCATGCTCTCGTAGGCAGCGATTTGCGCCTGCGGGTCGGTGCCCGAGATGACCTCCGTCAGCTCGACCATGTCGTTATAGGGCGGCGTGGCGGCCAGCGCCTTGACGATGTTTGCCGCCTCCGACTGCCAAGAGTTACCGCTGTAGCTCAAGCTCAGATAAATCTTGAACTTCTTGTCTTCTGCCGTTGCGCTTCCGGCTATGGTGCCGGTCAAGCATCCGGCGATTGCTGCGCCGGCCAGCAGGGTCTTGATCCACTTGCTCTTACTGGACATCTATTCCTCCTCCCCGTTGGGGTTGTTGAGTACTGTGGCCTGCATGCTTGAGGCCAAAGGAATGCAAACCTTTGCATCGCTCAGTCACTTTGCCTGTCGCCGTTTCCCTCCTCCCGCTTCAGTGTTGTCTTGAGAACAGTTGCGTGATCGCCTGATAGAGCTGCTCGCGCAGCATCAAGAGGGCGATTAGGATGATCATGCCCTCGATGACCGTGCGCCATCCTTGCGGCACGCCGAGGGCTTGGATGATGGTGCTGAGTGCGGTCAGCAGAATGGCGCCGCCGACCGTGCCGATGAAGCTGCCGCGACCGCCCAGGATCGAAGAGCCGCCGACAACAACCGCGGCGATGCTGGGCAGCAGGTAGCTGTCGCCCATACGCAGGGTGGCACCGTTGGCATAGCCGGCCAGCATCATGCCGGTGAAACCCGCGCAGAGCGCACTGACGACATAGGCGCTGAGGGTCACGCGGCGGACATGGACGCCGGCGACATAGGCGGCCTCTTGATTGCTGCCGACCGCATAGAGGCGTCGGCCGAAGGCCGTGTGTTTCTGCACCAGCCAACCGGCCAGCGCGAAGAGCAAGACGAAGATGATGGCGACCGGTATGCCCAGCCACTCGGCCTTCATCAGGTCGATGAAGAGTTCCGGCGCGGCGCCACGCGGCGAGCCCTTGGTGTAGCCCAAACAAGCGGAGTAGACGATGACGCCCATCGCCATGGTCATGATGAAGGGCGGCACCTTCAGGTAGGCCACCGAAAAACCGCTGACGCCACCCAGCAGGCTGCAGAAGACGACCACGACCGGCAGGGCCCAGGCCCCGGCGTCGTAGCTTCCCACCATGGTGGTGCTCAGCACACCGCCAAGGGTGATCATCGATGCCACCGACAGGTCAAGTCCGCCAACCAGGATGACCAACCCCTGGCCGAAGGCAACGACGATAAGAAAGGACGCCAGCAGCAGGGTTGTCTCTGCATGGCTCCACCCGCCAAGCGCTGGGCTGATGAAGCGGGCGCAGACGATCAAGAGGATACAGAGCAGGAAGATGACGATACCGGCGATGGTTTCGCTCTCCAGCCGGCCACGACTGCGCGCGTCGCTTGCGGCGGCCAGGGACTGTGCCGTGGGGTCGATCTGTGCCATCAGCCGGATCCTCGCCTGGTCGCCAGGGCGACGATGCTACCGCGGAACAGGATGGCCAGGACGAGAATCAGGCCCTGAAACATGCCGGTGTAGAAAGAGGCGACGCCGGTCGAGAACAGAACCTTTTGCAGAAGCATCAGGGTGGCGGCTCCGATCATACTGCCGATGAGGCCGCCGCTGCCGCCGGCGAAAGACGTACCGCCGATGGCGACCGCAGCGAAAGTCAGGATAATGAAGGGCGTTCCCGCATTGGGGTTTCCGGTCGCGGTCTGCGCGCTCAGCATGTAGCCGGCGCAGGCATAGAGGAGGCCGGCCCCGACATAGACCAGCAGGCGGACCCGCCTTGTGGCGATGCCGGAGAGTCCGGCCGATGTCTCATCCGCGCCGACGGCATAGATCGCCAAGCCCAGATTGCTGCGCAAGACCAGCAGCCAGAGGCCGACCACGCCCAGGAGAATCAGGCCGCTGACCGGCAGGAATCCAAAGAGGACGTCCGTCAGCTCGTAAGAGACCCATTCGGCGACCCATCCACCCGGTGCATCGAGAATGACCAAGGCAACACCTTGGCAGACGATCATCACGCCCAGGGTCGAGGCGATGGACTGCAGCTTCAGATAGGCTACCAGAAAGCCGTTGATCAGACCGATGAAGCCGCCGATCGCCAGGCAGATCGCCAGGCTGCCGAGGGCACCCCATGGCCCTTCCAAGGGCATGACCGCCATCACGACATTGGTGACCGAAACCACGCCTGCGACAGAGAGGTCGAAGCCACGGCAGATGATAACCAGGGTGGCCCCGGCCGCCGCCAAGGCCAGCGGTGCGGTGTTGTTGATCAAACTGGATATCGAGAAGACCGAGAGTGCGCTTGGCTCGCTGGATGCGTAGATCGCATAGAGCAGCAGATAGACGATGGTGATGATCATGGCGCCGTCTGACAGAGCCCGCTTCCAGCCGGGCGCCATGGGCTGTGCGGTCGTGACCGTCATTGCGCTGGTGCCTCTTCGCAGAGCGGGAGTGGTCTTTCGGGTGTCGTCTGGCGTTGGCGCGCATGGCCGGTAACGCCGGCGACCAAGGCTTGCTCTTCGATCTCTGCGCCGACCAACTCGTCCAGCACGCGTCCGCCGTAGATGACCAAGCAACGATCGGCGATCTCGACCAACTCCGGAAGCTCCGATGAGTAGAGCAGCACCGATCCGCCGGCGGCTGCAAAGGCGCGGATGGCGGCATAGATGGTCTGCTTGGTGCCCACATCGACACCGCGTGTCGGATCGAAGAGCACCAGGACCTGCGCACCGGTTGCCAGGGCCCGCGCCAGAATGGCCTTCTGCTGATTGCCGCCGGACAACTCGTTGATTCGAAAGGCCAGGTAGCGATTACTAAGCTCGACCTTTTCGGCCACCTGCCGGGTCGTTCGAGCCTCACGCGGTGCCGAGAGGACTCCGCCCCGGCTCAAGCGGTCCAAGATCGATATCGTGATGTTGGGGGTCACGCCCAAGCCCGGGAAAATGCCATCGACCTTGCGTTCTTCCGGCACGAAGGCAACACCGCCTCGGGTCAATGCATCATGTGGGTTCTTGAAGCGTCCGATCCGTCCGGCGCGTGAAATCCTGCCCTCGTCGGCCTGCTCCACACCGCCCAGAATGCGGAAGAGGCCTTGCTGTCCCTGACCTTCCAAGGCGGCAACGCCGAGAATTTCGCCCTGGTGCAAGACAAAGCTCACATCGCGCAGGATCTGCGACTTGATTCCCTCGACGCTGAGAACAGGCTTGCCGGTCTTCTGCGGCGCGGACTTGTTGGCCTGGCCGCCGACGAAGACGCTGCGCCCGACCATCATTCTGAAGATATCGTCGTTGTCGGCGTCGCTCAGTTCGACCGAGTCGATGCTTTGCCCGTTGCGCAGGATGGTGGCGTGGCTACAGAGCTCGCGCACCTCCCCCAGGCGGTGCGAGATGTAGAGGACGGAGGAGCCGCGCGCGGCGACGGCGCGTACGTGATCAAACACCCAATCGACCTCGGCAAGTGCGGCGGTCGGCTCGTCGAGGATCAGGAATCTGGGTTCGCGACTGAGCGCGCGTACGATTTCCAACCGCTGTCGATCCGACAGCGCCAGGCTGGAAACCTCGCGTCTGGGATCGAGATGGGCAATGCCGAAGCGCTCGAGAATGTCGCGTGCTCGCGCCTCGCTCTCCGCCTTGGAATTCAGGCCGAAACGACCCTTTACCATCTTCGGCAGCAGCAGGTTCTGTGCAACCGAGAGATTGGGCAGCAGGCTCAGTTCTTGAAAGGCCGTGGTGACGCCTGCCTCTCTGGCGGCTGCGATAGACTGTGGCCGATAGGACTGCCCGAAGAGGCTCATCTCGCCATCGTCGGCCCGCAGGATGCCGCTGAAGATTCGGACCAAAGTCGACTTGCCGGCGCCATTCTCGCCAAGCAGGGCATGGATTTCGCCAGGTTGCACAGCCAGAGAGACACCGGAGAGCGCGACGGTCGCGCCGTAGGACTTCTTCAATCCCCAGGCTGCAACGGCTTCCGGCTGCTTGCTCTTGTCCAACCCGACTCTCCCCGACATTACGCCCGCTGCGCAATATCATCGCTCGTTGATATCTCGAAACGTGCTGCAAACCTTTGCAGCAAACCTTTGCACAGCATTAAATTGCTTTCCTGATCCTGTCAAGCGCCCACCACATTGCCCGTCCGGGAGTCTTCAAGAGCGCCAAGGCGGTGCCGTTTCGCAGCAGGAGAGTTGGACAGGAAGGCACCTCTAGCAGGCTGTTGAAAAAGTCAGGTGATGCAGGAGGGCAGGTTTTCCGGGTTCGGAGAGCCGGGCCGGGCTCTAAGCAGCGCCCGCGCAGTCACTCTTACGGCTGTCGAAGAGATAGCCTACGCCATGCAAGGTCACGATCCATTCCGGTAGCTTCGGATTGGCCTCCACATGCTTGCGCAAGCGCGATACCAAGACGTCGATCGAGCGGTCGTCGTGCCCCCATTCCCTCTGGCAGACGAGGCGAGTCAAGAGACCGCGGTCCAGGGCCTCGTCGGGGCGGGTCAGGAAGACCGCCAGCAGGCGCGTTTCTGCCAAGGTCAGATGATGCACCTGGCCGGCCAACTCTAGCCGCCGGGCCGGCTGCAACAGGGTGAAGGGGCCAAGCGTGATCGGCTCGCGTCCGGTGGGAACGACAGGCGCGTCGGTCATCTTCAAGAGATTACGGACGCGCAGGGTCATCTCGCTGGCGTTGAAGGGCTTGGTGATGTAGTCGTCCGCGCCGAGTCCCAGCCCCAGCATGCGATCGCGCTCGTCATTCATCACCGTCAGCACGATCACCGGGCAGTGGCAGCGCTGCTTCACCGACTGCAACAGCAGCAAGCCATCGCAGTCCGGAAGGCGACGGTCCAGAAGCACCAGGTCCCAGTTGCCGCGCTGCAGGTGCTGCTCCGCCGCCGCCGCATCTTCGGCCTCGTCGACATCGTGCCCGGCATCGCCCAACAGCTCGCGCAGCAAGACGCGAACGACCGGATCGTCATCGACGATCAACACCTTGGCCGGCTGGCGGTTGCGGGCCGACAGCGCCCCTGGCAGACTCTGTCCCATCATTCAGCAGCCACCCTGGCGATCGCCTGTGCGCGGGCAGGGGCGTCTCGCAGGATATCTGCCAGGCAGGAGCGCCAGGCGTCGCTATCCAGCCTCTGTTCGTCGTCTTGGCAGGCGCTTTCCAGCTGTCGCAGCAGCGTCGCCGCATCGGCCAGGCCCATGACTGCGCAGCTTCCGGCAAGGCGGTGCGCCACCGCTGCCAGCCCCAGACGGTCGCCACTCTCCAAACAGCTTTGCAAGCGCTCGACGCCGTCCGCCCAACCGCGGGTGAACTCGCGCGCCATCGCCTGCTTCACGGTGCCGGACACACCGGACAGGGCGGACATATCGCTCATGCCCGATCCGAATGCGTGCTTGGACACCGTCGGTGGCTTGGTCCCCTCGACTGCGGCCAGCAGGTCGGTGCTGCTGGCCGGTTTGGACACGACGGCATGGAAGGGATCGTCGCCGCCCTCGACTTCGACCAAATGATCGGCGTTGGCCGTCAGGGCCACGAAACGCGCCGCCTCATTGTCCGCACGCAGGCTACGCGCCAGCTGTGCGCCATTCTCCTCGGCCAGGTAGTAATCTATGACGAAGAGGTCGAAAGCAGTCTCAGCTGCCGTCCTGCGCGCGGCCTCAGCCGACAGGGCTGTGGTCACCTGCAGACCCTGGCGACGCAGTTGCACGGCGGTGATGAGGATTCCTACCTTGTCGTCATCGACCAGGAGGCAGCGGCGACCGGAGTCTCGCGTTGCGCAGGCGGCGGCGGCTTTTCGCCCTGCCTCTTGGGCAGCCTGCTTGGGTGCGATCTTAATATAGGGAACCTCGAACCAGAAGAGGGCGCCGCCCTGGGGTCTTTTCCGATAGCCGATGGTGCCGCCCATTGCCGTCGCCAGACGCTGCGAGATGGCAAGACCCAGGCCAGAACCGCTGCTCGTGTCGGCGACCCGACTGCGGTTGGCAAAGGGCTGGAACAGCAGGTCCAGATGCTTCGCGCCGACACCCGGCCCCCTGTCGGCAACCTCGAACCGCAACCTGGCCCCATCGCCGTAGCGCCCGCGACGGCCGAGCGAGATGGTCACGCCGGCACCGCTGTCGTGGCGGATGGCGTTGGTCACCAGATTGGTCAGGACCTGCTGGACCAGTGGCCAGTCGATGGCGGCAAACCGCGGGACCTGACCCGAGACCGAGAGGTCGAGAGGAACCTGGCGGCGATCGGCCCAGATTCTTGCCACCCGGGCATAGTCATCCAGGACCAAGCGCAGTTCGCAGGGCTGTGGGCGCGCTTGCGGCGGGCGGGCTTCGAACTTGGAATAGTCTAGGACGTTGTTCAGCGTGCCCAAGAGGGTCCGCCCGGCGCTTTCGATCGCATCGACATAGGCCAGAGACTCGTCGACCTCGGCTTCGCGCAGCAGCTCCGTTGCGCCCAAGACGCCGTGCAGGGGCGAACGGATCTCGTGGCTCATGGTTGCAAGAAAGCGCGACATGGCACGGCGCGCGCGCTCTGCCTCGTCGACCGCCAGACGATGCGTCGTCACGTCATGCAGGATAACGACATGGCCCAGGGTCATGTTCCCGACCGCATCGTGGATCGTGCGCTCGCCAACATCGAAGCACCTGCGGCCCTTGGGCGTGTCGAGCCAGAGGGAAGGACTGTCGCTCTTGAGTGCTTCGTTGGCCCGCTCCAGCAAGGCCTGCAAAGGCGCCATGCGCACGCGGGTGGAACGCAGGTAGACGATCTCCCCCGCGCCGGCTGCATCGACGAAGAGGGCCGCTGCGGCCTGATTGGCATTCACCAGCAGCCTCTGGCGATCCAGCAGCAATGCCGGGTCGCGCAGGCTCTCGAAGATCGAAAAATAGCGATCCTTGTCCAGCGCGATCGTACGCGCCCTGGCCTGCAGTTCCTGCAGCCGCTCCTCTTCGCTGTCCTCCGCCCAGTCGCTGACGATGCTGAGCTCGGCTGCGTCGAAGAAGGCTGCGATCTGGCCGGCCGCACGAGCACGCACCGCGGCCTCGCCGTCGAGCCCGTCAAGGCTGTCCAAGTAGAGATTCCTGAAGTGTTTGAAGAGGCCGACGTAGAGCTGCAGCGTGACGCCCATCGATCGATGGCGCTTGGCATTGGCCCGCAAGGGCTCGAAGCCTGGATCGCGGACATAGTCGGCTTCTGCGTGCAGGCCCAGTCCGACGGCCAAGGGACTTTCAAGGTAGCGTCCAAGAGCGCTGGTCAGGGTTTCGATTGCCTCCACCCAGGCAGCGCGGATCGTGGTCGTATACTGCGCATAGCCATAGGACTTGGCGACGGCGATCGCCTGCGCGACGAGAGCGTCCTGCCGGCTTTCCAGATAACCAAGCAGGTCTGCCTCGAGCGGGCTGGCTGCACCGACGTCCTTCGCGGCAAGCGTTGGAGCGCGTGACATCGTGCTGGCTTAGCGGCCGCGTGGGCCGCCCCTCCCTTAGGCGTTTTGACCACTAGACCACTGCCGAAGCGAGGGAGCAACAAACCTCGCCCTCAATTACATTCACATTACATCTTTTCACAACCCCGCAGCCTTTGCCCCGAGACGGGCTGCTAGCCTTGTCGTCAAGGAAGTGCGTGGACTGCCCCTTCGATCGACAGGATCGAAAAGCCAGGATCGAAACAAGGGGACGGCACGATCGATGGCAAGGGAGGCAGCGTATGAAACGTCGGGAATTCCTGAAGGCTTCGTCCCTGGTGGGCGCCGGAGTGCTCGCCAGCAATCAGACCTGGGCCTTGAACCGCTTGGAGCCTCTCTACGACACCCTGGACGAGGCCTATCCCTATCGCGATTGGGAAGACCTCTATCGGCGGGAATACACCTGGGACAAGGTCGGAAAGGCCGCGCACTGCATCAACTGCGTCGGCAACTGTGCCTTCGACGTCTATGTGAAGGACGGCATCGTCCTGCGCGAAGAACAGCTGGCCAAGTACCCGCAAATCAATCCCAATGTCCCCGACGCCAACCCGCGCGGCTGCCAGAAGGGCTCGATCCACTCGGCTGCCATGTACGAGGCCGATCGCCTGCGCTATCCCCTGAAACGAGTCGGTGCGCGCGGCGAAGGCAAGTGGCAGCGGGTCAGCTGGGACCAGGTCACCGAAGAGATCGCCGACAAGATCATCGACATCTTCGAAAAGCACGGCCCCGGCAAGCTGATGACCCACACCGGGTCGGGCAACCTCTCGATGGTGCGGCTGGCCGCCCCCTATCGCTTCGCGTCCTTGGTCGGCGGCGTACAGCTCGATATCTTCACCGACGTCGGCGACCTCAACACCGGTGCGCATCTGGCCTACGGCAATCCGCTGGAGAGCTTCACCTCGGATGCCTGGTTCGATGCCGACTACATCATGATGTCGCTGTTCAATCCCAATGCGACACGCATTCCCGACGCGCATTACATCTGGGAGGCCAAGTACAACGGCGCCCGGGTCGTCTCCATCGCGCCTGACTACAACCCCTCCTCGATCCATTCCGATCTCTGGCTGCCGATCAAACCGGGCAGCGATCCCTTCCTGGCCATGTCCTTCGTGAACGTCATCATCGAAGACAAGCTCTACAAGCCCGCCTTCATGAAGGAGCAGACCGACCTGCCGATCCTGGTGCGCGCGGACAACGGCAAGCTGCTGCGCGAGGCCGATCTGAAGGAAGGCGGGTCCGACCAGCTCTTCTACATCTGGGATCTGGCGAGCCAGGCAGCGGTCCAGATGAAAGGCTCCATGGGCTCGGAAGAGAAGACCCTGGCGCTGGCCGGGCTCGACCCCGCCCTGGAAGGTCAGTTCGAGGTCGAGGGCGTCGCCGTCACCACCGTCTTCGAGAAGGTGAAGGCCGAAGCGGCAAAGTTCTCGCCGGAGACCACCGAGAAAGAGACCGGGCTCGCGGCCAAGGCGGTGCGTGAGGAGGCCAAGCGCTTCGCCGAGGCGAAGAAGGCGATCCTCATGACCGGCTTCAACATCGGTCGCTATTCGAACGGCATCTACACCTCTTGGTGCCAGACTCTGATGCTGGCGCTCACCGGTCACGGCGGCAAGACCGGCGGGATGGATACCTCCTGGATCGAGTGGAATCACGGCAAGTTGCTGGAACTGGCGCTTTTCGGCTTTCAGAAGTTCCCGCGTCTCGAGGCCGGCGGCCTGGGTGAATTCCAGCGCGGCCACATGATCGAGTCCTCGCGCAAGCACTTCGACAACGAGAAGCTCAAGGCCCGCGTCGGCTTCGACCTGGACGAGATGGAGGAGATGATCGACGAATCCATCTCCAAGGGATGGATGCCCTACTGGGGCGACATGAAGGGCCTCATCTCCATCGCCGACAACAAGTTCCGCCGCAACAAGAACGCCGACAAGTACCGTGAGCGGATCTTGAAGGAGGTCGAGGAGCTCTTCGTCGACATCAACGTTAGGATGGATTCCACCGCGCAGTGGGCCGACTATCTGCTGCCGGCTGCCAGTCACTACGAAGCCTGGGATCTGCGCTCGGTCGGCTACCATCGCTTCGTCAATGTCTTCTCCCGTCCGGTCGAGCCCATCGGCGAGGCCAAGCCCGACTGGGAGATCATGGTCCTGCTGACCCAGAAGATACAGGAGCGTGCAAAGGCGCGTGGCGTCGGCGCCTATCCCGACGGCAACGTCAGCCGCGATCTGCACACGATCCATGACGACTTCACCATGGGCGGCACCCTGATGAGCGACTACGACGCCACCAAGTGGCTGGTCGACAACTCGCCAGAGTTCGGCGGGGTCAGCCTCGAGGAAGGCGCCAAGCAGGGCTTCTTCGTGATGACGGCTGCAGCCGGCGCAAATCAGCCGCTACCGGCTTCGGAGCCCTACAATCCCTTCGTCGCCCAGACCGAGGAGAAGAAGCCTTACGACACCTTGACGGGGCGCATCACCTTCTACTGCGACCACCCGCGCTTCATGAAGCTGGGGGCGGCGACGCCCACGGCGCGTCACCACGCCGGTCGCGAGGCCTCGAACTATCCGCTGTCCTTCTATTCCCCGCACACCCGCTGGGGCATTCATTCGAACTGGCGATCCAACAAGTTCATGATGCGTCTGCAGCGCGGCGAGCCGAACATCTACATCAATCCAAGCCTGGCAGCCGAGCGCGGCATCGCCGACGGCGGCCGGGTGCGGGTCTTCAACGGCATCGGCCACTTCTTCGCGCAAGCCAAGTTCTATCCGAGCCTGCCGGAGACGGCGATCATGATGGAGCACGGATGGGAGCCCCATCAGTACGAACAGAACCTGCCGATGAACAACGCCATGGCAACCCTGTTGCAACCGCTGGAGCTTTGCGGCGACTGGGGGCACCTGGGCTTCAAGCTCTGGAAGTACAACGCCAATCAGTTAGCGCACGAAAGCAGCGTTGACATCGAAGCGGCCTAAAAAGGTGGCGCGGCAAAGAGGGTGGAGACAAGTAAGATGGCTGTGAAACGTCAACTCAGCATGGTGATGGACCTGAACAAGTGCATCGGCTGCCACACCTGCACCTCGGCGTGCAAGTTGCAGTGGACCAATCGCAATGGCCGCGAGCACATGTACTGGAACAACGTCGAGACCATGCCCGGTACCGGCTACCCCAAGAACTATGCCGACATGGGCGGCGGTTTCGACGAAGACGGCGCGCTGAAGCTGGGCCAGGAGCCCAGCGCCGAGGACTATGGCGTGCCGTGGGAATACAACTACGAATCCGCGCTTATGACCGGAACCGACCCCTGGTTGCGCCCCAACGTGAAGCCGACCTGGGGGGCCAACTGGGACGAAGACGAGGGCGAGGGCGAGTACCCCAACAGCTACTATTTCTACCTGCCAAGGCTGTGCAATCACTGCGAAAACCCGGCCTGCCTGGCGGCCTGCTCGCGCAACGCCATCTACAAGCGCCAGGAAGACGGCATCGTCCTGATCGACCAGGAACGCTGCCGCGGCTATCGCTACTGCGTGGGGGCCTGCCCCTACAAGAAGGTCTATTTCAACGAGGAGATCTCCAAGTCGGAGAAGTGCATCTTCTGCTATCCCCGGATCGAGAAGGGCCTGCCGACCGCGTGCGCCAAGCAGTGCGTCGGACGCATCCGCTGGATCGGCTATCGCGACGACGAAGCGGGACCCATTCATCTGCTGGTCGAGAAGTACAAGGTCGCCCTGCCGCTGCATCCGGAATGGGGCACCAAGCCCAACGTCTTCTATATCCCGCCGCTCTCGCCGCCGAAGATCGACGGCGGCGGCGCGCCGACCGCCGAATCGCGCGTGCCGCTGGACTATCTGGAAGGCCTCTTCGGCAGCGGCGTTTCGGCGGCCTTGGACACGCTCTCCAGCGAGCGGCAGAAGAAGACGGACGGCCACGACAGCGAATTGATGGACACGCTTATCGGCTATCGCCATGCCGAGATGTTCAAGCTGAGCTGACCTTGGCCGCCATGTCTCTGCCTCACATTCACGGCCAAGCCCTGCCGGCAGGAGACTCGCCGGAACGCGCCGCAGCGAAGGAGACGCTCTGGCGTCTCTCGGCTGCCGCCTTCTCGCATCCGAACCCGGAGTTGCAAGAGGCCTTCGCGTCGGGGCGCTTCCACCAGGCTTTCCAAGAGGCCTGGTGGGCGCTCACCAGGCAAGCCTGGCCTGAGAGCCCCGCCTCGCCCGATTTTGCGACCCTGGAGGCCGGCTACATCATCGCCTTCCTGCATGGCCGCAAGGGCAAACCCCTGGCCTCGCTTCTGGCCGGCGAGTACGAGGCCTTGCTGGCCGGGCACACGCGGCCGGTCTTCATGCTGAACGTCACCGCCTTCTACCGACACTTCGGACTGCAGGCCGCAACCCAGGATGAGGGACATCACGACGAGCCCGATCACCTGGCCAGCATGTTGGAGTTCCTGGCCGTGCTTTCCCATCTGGAGGCGCGCGCGCTGGCTCGCGACCAAGACGCTTCGCCCTATCGCAGGGCGCAACGCGACTTCCTACGCCGCCACCTGCTGGGCCTTCTGCAAGCCATTCGCGAGCGTCTGCGAGAGCAAGACGGCCTAGCCGACCTCGACCCGACCTTGCGCCAGTTGGTTCTGGATCTGCCGGACTTTGCCGAGCGCCTCGCCACCGAACTGGAAGCCCGTGTTGGCCGTTACCGTGATCCGGATGCCGAGGCTGGCAGCGGCCGGTTGGCAGGCCAAGCGCGCCCGGACGCACGAACCGACACAGGTCGTGTCGTCGACCAAGACCTCTGGGGATAAGGAGAGCCTAGATGACCAAGAACAGCCTCTTGGCGGTCGGAGCCGCCTGCCTTCTGATTGCGCTTGCCGCTCCCCCCAGTGTCGCCGGCGACAACCTGGTCGATGCCAACATCAAGCTGATCGAGCCGGGCGAGAGCGTCCCGGTCGCCCGCATTCCCGACGGTATCTACCTGCGCACGGTGAACGATCCCGACGACATCATCTGGGAGCGGCTGCCGGAGTATCGGGCCTATCTCATGCCCGCACCGCCGGTGCATGAGTCTGTCTCACTGCGCTACGACGAGGAAGACGAGGGCAAGAACGTCTACTTCACCGTGGCGCGCACCTCGGACCGCTTCTACATGCGACTTCGTTGGCACGATGCCACCCGCGACACGGAAACACGCTCCGACCGTTTCCGTGACGGCGCGGCCGTGCAGTTCGCAATCGGCGATGCCGAGACCTCCTACATCATGGGAACCGGCCCCGAGGAACCCGTGAACATCTGGTACTGGCGTTCCGATCGAGGTCTGGTCCAGAGCTTGGCCGCCGGCGGCCCCGGCAGCACGACCATCCTGGATCAGCAGCCGGTCACCGGCGCCAGCCTCTATGTCCCCGACGAGGACCCGGAGGCCAATCAGTGGGTCCTGGTCATGTCGCGCCCGCTGGTAACCGAGGGCGACTATCAGGTGTCCTTCGACCGCAAGCAGGTGCCCATCGCCTTCGCCCTCTGGCAGGGCCACAAGGGGGAGCGCGACGGCCTGAAGAACGTGTCCGAGGATTGGATCCTGGTCGATCTGTCGGCCGAGTAGGGAGTGGCATCTTGAACAGCAGCGCGAAGCCGGCCGCCATCGACTGCGGACTGGGGCATGCCTGTAGCTTCTGCCCGCAGGAAGAGACCTGTGCGCTGGACAAGCCGCATCACAATCGGGTCCTGATCGAGCAGCGCCTGGAGGAGATCGACCAGATCATTCTGGTGCTGGCCAACAAGGGCGGTGTCGGCAAGTCCACCGTCTCGGCCAATCTGGCCGCCGGCTTGGGCGCCAAGGGCTTTCGTGTCGGCGTTGCCGATGCCGACGTTCACGGGCCCAACCAAAGCCGCTTTTTCGGTTTCGCCGGGAGCAAGGTCCGCCTCAAGGACGAGGGTTTGGAGACCTTGCACCATGCGCACGCCTCCATGGCCCAAGACATCAGGATCGCCAGCCTGGCCTTCCTGCTGCAAAGCGACGACACACCGGTCGTCTGGCGCGATTCCTACAAGCACGACTTCATGCACCATCTCTTGGGCAGCTTCGACTGGGGGCCTTTGGACTACCTGATCATCGATATGCCGCCCGGCACCGGCAATGAGTTGATCACACTCTGTGATATGCTGGAGGGCGCCAATGTCTCCGCCCTGCTGGTGACCACGCCTCAGGCCGTTGCGATGATGGACTCGATGAAGGCGGTGCGCTTTTGCCGAGAACGCGGCCTGCCGCTGCTCGGCGCGCTCTCCAACATGGCGGGCTTGATCTGTCCGCACTGCGAGAATGAGATCCATGTCTTTCCCGATGCTGATTTGAAAGAGGCCCTGGCGGCGGCAGACGTGACCTTGCTGGGTCAGGTGCCGCTGGCGATCGAGCTGGCATCGGCATCCGATGCGGGCAGCCCTCTCGTTCTGTCCGACCCGGGCAACAAGGTGTCCCGGGCGTTTGCGAAGGCAATAGAGGCCTGTGCCGCCGTCGGTCGTGCCGACTTTGACGGTGCCGTCGCCCGCGCCTTGGATGATGTCTTCGAAGAGAACCTGGGTGCCGCCGAGATGGAGGACGCCTTGGCCTCGGTTCCGGAGGGAGAGCGTGCGGCGGTGGCTGCTGCGCTTTCCGACCTGCTGTCCGACGAGTCGCAACGGCTGCATCGAGCCGCCGGCGATGATGACAAGAAGAGGGCTGGGCCGTGAGCGAGGTTTCCGCGCCGGAGGCGCCCGCACGCCGCCAATTCTTCCGCAAGCTCGTGTCCGCTGCTTCGCAAAGCCCCGCTGCGGCGCCCTGGCAGCCGGTCGAGGGGGTGACGGCCGGTTCCGGAGATGTGCTCTGGGCCGGCTGGTGCGGCGACGGCGGTCTCTTCGTCGTTGGTGACGAGGGCACGATCTTCAGTTTTGCCGATGGCAAATGGACCCGCCTGGCATCGCCTGTCCCCTTACCGCTGCACGCACTCTGGGGCCGCTCCAGCAATGATCTCTATGCGGTCGGCTGGATGGGCACGATCCTGCATTTCGATGGCGAAGCCTGGCGGTTGCAGCGCGGCTGCGAAATCGACGCGGACGGCAAGTATGCCGCGAGTGCGGCGAACACACCGCTGTTCGACCTTGTCGGCGACGGCGAGGGACGGCTTTGGGCTGTCGGCGACCGGGGCTGGATCCTGCATTACGACGGCAAGACCTGGCAGCCCGAAGACAGCGGCACGACGGCCCATCTGCGCGCCATCACCACGCTAAGCGACGGGCGGCTGCTGGCGGCCGGCGGTGACGGCACGGTGCTGTTGCGAGATGCCGAGGGGCATTGGCAAGGACTGGACTGTCCTTTGCGCTCGCAGTTTCAAGCGGCGATGGTCCTCGAAGACGGTGGCGTGCTGCTGGCCGGCGGACGCTACTTCATGGAGGCCAACGGCTTTCGCGGCGATCTGCTGCTCTGGCGTGACGGCGCCTTCACGCGTCTGGGCGACGACCAGGCCTTTGCCCGCTTTCGCGCGCTTGCCCCCTATCGCGACGCTGCCTTGGCCGTCGGTGACAAGGGGCAAATCCATCACATCATCGGCGACCGCGTGGTGCAGTTGGAAAGCGGCACCACCCATGATCTGCTGGGAATTTTGCCTTTACCGACTGGCGAAGCACTCGCGGTCGGCGACTTCGGCACGATCCTGACCGCTGCCGCGGACTTTCACGAAGCCATCGCCAGCCCCGCCACACGCGCCGGGGCGGCGTCGCAGTGGGAAGAGATGGACAGCGGAAGCGATCGGCAGCTTTGGGGGGCCTGGGCCGATCCAGGCAGCGGGCGCCTTTATGCCTTCGGCGAAGAGGGCCTGGTGATGACGCTTGAGGAGGGCCGCTGGGAGCGGCTGCCCAAGCTGGGCGATCTGGGCTTGCGTTGCCTCTGCGCTGACGGTGCCGGTGGCCTCTACGCTGCCGGACAGTTGGGAGAGATCCACAACTTCGACGGCCGGACCTGGCGCAAGCACTTCGATCTGCATGTCGACGTGACCATCCTGGCGCTCTGGTCCGACGCCAGTGGAGAGGCTTTTGCCATCGGTGACGAGGGCCTGGCGCTGCATTGGGACGGCAAGAGCTGGGAGCGTATGATCAGCGGCACCAAGTCCGCGCTCTACGGGCTCTGGGCTCAGGACAATGCGCACATGCTGGCGGTCGGCGACTTCGGCATGATCCTGCGCTGGAACGGCACCCGCTGGGACGAGTTTCATGCCGGTACCGAGAACTTCCTCTTCGATGTCTGGGGCAGCGGCCTGGACAACATCTTCACGGTCGGCCTCTCCGGTACCATCGGCCACTTCGACGGTCGCCGCTGGACCTTGACCCCGGCGCGCGCGCGGGCCGACCTCTTGGCCCTCACCGGGCTTGACGGTGCGGTCTTCGCCGTCGGCTCGGCGGGAAGCATTCTGCGCCACGCCGAGGGGCAATGGCAGCTGGAAGCAAGCGGCTTCGACGGCGGTCTGCGCGGCGTTGCGGCGAGCCCAGAACAGGGTGTCATCGCCGTCGGCGACGGCGGCACGATCCTGCGTAGGGTGGCTGACGAGCTTTAAGCAGCTGCCCAGACCTCCTTCAGCGTGCTCTTGACCTGGGCCATCTAGCCTGGTGCGATTTCCGAGATAGCCGGCGTCGCTGGCATTGTCTGGCCGTCGGCATTGTCTGGCCGTCCGCATTGTCTGGCCGTCCGCTTCTCAATCGACGACCTGTCGGTTGCCCACAGCTATAGCCTTCACTCTATCGCGCCAGTTCTCCGATCGGATCGGCGGACGGGAGTCCGTGATCAAGGCGGCTTCCGTCGCGAACGCCTTGACGCCATTACAGCCCTCTGGATATATTGAACACAGCGGTATACGAAATGTGAGACACGCCATAGCTTGGCGTTTTGGTGGGCGTTTTGGTGGGCGTTTGGCATCGACGGCCGGCTGTGAATTGGGGAGCCAGTAAGGAATTGAGCGAGGTGGGCTTCCGCCGAGCGTCACCCTCTGATCGAGGCAGGAGCCTCTTGCATCGCCCGGTACGCAGAGAGGCGTTTTCGGCTTCGACACACTCAAAAACCGAATAAGCAATAATGGGTTACAACCAAGGGAGAGAGAGCATGAAAGAGATGATCCGGCCTATGGCCCTTCTGGTGGCGGGGGCTCTCTTAGCAACGGCACCTGCGGCCTCGGCCGAAGAGGCCCGTAACGGCTATCACGGACAGCCGCGCACCTTGCTTTGGTCGCCTGGTCCGGTCGAGTTCTTCGATGCGGCCGAATTCAAGAAGGAGCCGCCCTACACCATCGGCTTCTCGAACGCCTCGATCTCCAATATCTGGCGTGTCGGCATGCTGCATTCCTTGCAGAAGGCCATTGCCGACAACAAGGACACGATCAAGGAGTTCTATGTCACCGATGCCAATGACGATCCGCAGAAGCAGGTCGCCGATGTGCAGGATCTCTTGGAGCGCGACGTCGATCTCCTGATCGTGTCGGCGGCAACCGCCGATGCGCTTGACCGCGCCGTCACCGGTGCCATGCGCCGTGGCATACCGGTGGTCATGGTCGATCGGCGCGTCACCTCCGACAACTTCGTCAGCTTCGTCACCGCGTCCGACTATGCACTGGGTCGTTTCACCGCGCAGTGGCTGGTGGAGAAGCTGGACGGGAAGGGTAAGGTCATCCTGCTGCCTGGCGCCAAGGGCGCAAGCCCGGCTGAGATCCGCACGCGCGCGGCCATGGGCATCTTCAACCAGTACCCGGATATCGAAGTCCTGGACACCCAGTACACCGACTGGAGCCCGGCCAAGGGCAAGCAGGTAACCGCGGCCTTGATACAGCGCTTCGGCGATGAGATCGACGGCATCTGGGCCGATTCCGGCCTGCAGGGTTCCGGCGCCATCGAGGCCTTCGTCGATGCCGGTTACGAGGACGGCAAGATCCCGCCGGTGACCTGCGGCGACCTCAACGGCTGTGTGAAGCTGGCCGTGCAGCACAAGGTGCCGGCGATGAGCTTCGACTACCCGCCCTCCATGGGTTACAAGTCGGTCGAGGTCGCACTCGACGTGCTGGCCGGCAAGACCGTGCCCAAGGTCTATGAGATCAGCGCCGACATCGCGGTCACCAAAGGCGACGAGACCCCCTCCGTGCGGGCCGATCTCTGGGTCGAGGACCTGGCCAAGATGGACCGTCCGAACGAGCTGATTCTCTCGACCGGTCTTGGGCCCGATTACGATCCCAACACCTTCGATCCTGGCCTGGACGACTAATCGAAGGTCGGAAAGACCGGTCAAGCCAGTACTTGTGAGATCGGACATGGCCGGCAGGCGCACCAGTGCTTGCCGGCCTGTCGGGTCGCGGTTAGGCTGACGGTTGGCAATGCCATGTTGAGCGTCTCTCAGGTCTCCAAATCCTTCCCCGGCGTCA
Source organism: Kiloniellales bacterium (assembly GCA_040219175.1). Classification (GTDB taxonomy): domain Bacteria; phylum Pseudomonadota; class Alphaproteobacteria; order Kiloniellales; family JACOMY01; genus JACOMY01. Next base: position 68,525 of record JAVJSY010000075.1, on the reverse strand, counting down.
AGTCGCTGGACGGGGTGTCGTTCTCGGCAGAGGCAGGCCAAGTGCATGCACTGCTCGGCGAGAACGGGGCCGGCAAGTCCACCCTGGTGAAGATCATCGCCGGGGTCTATCAGCCTGACGAAGGCCGCATCGAACTGGAAGGCCGCAAGCGCGTCTGGTCCGCACCGCAGGAAGCGCAGGCCGCCGGCATCCACTTGATCCATCAAGAGCTGCTGCTGTTCTCCGAACTCTCGGTGTCAGAGAACATTCTGATCGGCCAGCAGCCACGCGGCCGCTTCGGCTTCATCGACAAGGCGGCCGAACGACGGATCGCGAGAGAGCAGCTCGAAGCCCTCGGTCACCCCTTGGATCCCGATGCGCTGCTGAAAGACCTCTCCATCGCCGACCAGCAGATGGTCGAGATCGCCAAGGCGATGATGGCCGATACCAAGGTCTTGATCCTGGACGAGCCGACCGCCGTGCTCTCGGGCAAAGAGGTGGAGGTACTCTTCCGACGGATGCGCAGCCTCAAGGAAACCGGGGTGGCGGTCATCTACATCTCACACCGCCTGGAGGAGATCTTCCAGATTGCCGACCAGGTCACGGTGCTGAAGGACGGCCAGTTGGTCGGGACCGAGCCCTCCTCGAACCTGACCCGAGAGACGATGATTTCGATGATGGTCGGGCGCACCATCGCCGATCTCTACCCACCGCTGCAGCTGGTGTCCGAGAGTGCCAGGGAGGTGCTCACGCTGGATCGGGTTTCGCTCGGCCGCAATGTCAGGAACGTCTCGTTCGCTCTACGCGAGGGCGAGATACTGGGCCTGGCAGGCCTGGTCGGGGCCGGACGCACCGAACTGGCACACGGCCTCTTCGGCGCCCAGCCGCTGGCCAGCGGTCAGGTCCTGCTCGACGGCAAGGCGATCACGCCCCTGACGCCCAGCAAGGCGATCGGATTGGGCATCGGCTTCCTCACCGAAGATCGCAAGGGCGAAGGCCTGTTTCTGGACATGACCCTGGCGGCCAATGTCACGGCGCCCAGCCTGCACGAGATTTCCAGTGCATGGGGACGCGACGGCGGTCGCGAGCGCAGCATCGCGCTGGAGGCCATGCGCCAGTTCTCGATCGCCGCGCACTCGCCTCAGGCCAAGGTCATTGGCCTGTCCGGCGGCAACCAGCAGAAGGTCCTCTTCGGCCGCTGGGTTAGATCCTGCCGCAAGGTGCTGATCTTGGACGAGCCGACACGCGGCGTCGACGTCGGCGCCAAGTCAGAGATCTATCGCATCATCCGCGGCCTCGCAGACGACGGCGTGGCCATCCTGATGATCTCTTCGGAACTTCCGGAGGTGATGGGGATGTGCAACCGTGTCATCGTGATGCGCGAGGGTCTGGTGACGGGGGAGCTGACCGGTGCGGCGATTGTCGAGGAAGAGATCCTGCATCTCGCGACCCTGGACGTCGCCAATCAGGCGGCCGAGTGAGGGGATGCCATGTCGCTTCTGACCCTCGATCGAGAAACCGGCCGCTGGTCGCTTGCCGGCAGCAAGGCGACCTGGGTGGTCCTGGGGCTGATCGCCTGCTTGACCGTGGCTGGCTTCCTGCTTTCGGATCGCTTCGGCACCCTGCGCAACTTCTCCAATCTCTTCGGCCAGGCGGCCTTCCTGGCGATCATCGCTATCGGACAGACTCTGCCGGTCTTGAGCCGCGGCATCGATCTCTCGATCGGCTCGGTCATCGCCTTTGCCGCAGTCCTGACCTCCGGGCTGATCGACAACGACCCCTCGATGATGCTGCCGGTGACCGCCCTGGTCCTGGTTCTCGGCGTCGCGGTGGGTATGGTGAACGCCACCGCCTCGCATTTCCTGAAGGTGCATCCCCTCATCATCACCCTGGGCATGGCCGCGGTGCTGCGCGGCGTGATGCTGGTCTATTCCGACACTCCGGTCGGCGGCACGCCGGAAGACTATGCGACCTTCGCGATGGGGCGAATCATGCTGGAGGAGGAGGGGCTGACAATCGACATCTGGTCGGGCAGCGGGCTCTCGCTTGCCGGCGTCTTCTGCCTGCTGCTCTACCTGCTGGTCTATTTCTTTCTGAAACGCACCCGCAGCGGGCGCAACATCTATGCCGTTGGCGGCGACCCCGATGCAGCGCGTCTCTCCGGCATCTCGGTCTACCGCACCCTGCTGGTGACCTATGGCTTCAGCGGCTTTTGCGCCGCACTGGCCGGGATCTACCTGGTCAGCCAGCAGGGCGTCGGCAGCCCCGAGCTGGCGGTCAAGGCCTATGAGCTGGACTCGATCACGCCGGTCGTCGTCGGCGGTACGATGCTGAGTGGCGGCGTGGGTGGTGTCGGCGGCACACTGCTTGGCGTCATTCTCATGGCGATGTTGGGGAACCTATTGAACTTCCTGGATATTTCCACTTTCTACCAGTGGATTGCGCAGGGGCTGATCATCATCGTGGCGGTCTCGATCTACGTCGAAAGAAGGCGACGGGAATGAGTGAAGAGGTCAGAAGGGAACCGACGGGCATGACGGCATCGGGCGTCTCCTACGCCGACCACCTGAACCGCTATGGCATTTTCGTCTTCGCCGTCTTGCTGATCGTCGTCGGCGGCTTGACCTCGCCGGTGTTCCTCACCTCCAAGAACCTGCAGAACATCTTCACCGAGGCCGCCCCCTTGGGCATCGTCGTCATCGGTCAATGCCTGGTCATCCTGGTGCGCGGGCTGGATCTCTCGGTTGCCTCGGTGATGGCCACGGCCGCCGTCATCGCGACCGAGTTCAATGCCGTCTCGAATGCGATGATCCCGGTCATTTTCCTGGTCTGCATCGCCTTCTCGGCCTTGGTCGGCCTGGTCAACGGCTTGCTGGTCACCAAGCGGCAGGTCTCGCCCTTCCTGGCGACCTTGGCGACCATGATCGTGCTGCAGGGCATCCGCTTCAGCACCACCAAGGGCGCCCCCTCCGGATCCCTGCCGGAGGGCTTCCGCTTTCTCGGCACCGGGCAGATTCTGGGCATACCGACCGGGATCGTCGCCCTTCTGATCCTGGCGGCCTTCTTCTGCTATCTGCTGCACAAGACCGGCTTCGGGCGCCGGGTCTACTTGGTCGGCAACAACCCCGCGGCCTCCAACCTGGTGGGTATCAGCAGCGACCGCGTGACCATCTCTTGCTATGTGCTGAGCTCTGTGTGCGCCTGCATCGGCGGCCTCTTCCTGGTGGGCTATGTCGGCAGCATCGACAACTTCGTCGGCCAGGGCTACGAGCTGCTGTCGATCGTGGCCGCGGTGATGGGCGGCGTGGCGCTCACCGGCGGACGCGGCAGCATCCTGGGTGGTCTGGCCGGCGCGCTGATCCTGACGGTGATCTTCAACCTGGTGCTGCTGAACGGCCTGCCGAGCGAGTTTCAGTACATCATCCAGGGCGTGATCATCATCGCAGCCACCGCCTTCTACATGCTGCGCCGGACCAACTGACCGGCAGCCGCAGGTCTTCCCTCAAAGTTACACCAAGCTGCGTAACACGCAGCTTGGCAAGCGCGACCGCGCGCCCGCAGCGCAGCGAGGATAAGCCCGCGTGGCGTTTGAACGCTAAAACAGATGCGCTGCGTTCCACCTAACGCGGACTTGATACTATTGGGGCGCCTTGCGGCAGATGGACCCGCGATCGATCACCGGCTTCAAGAGATCGTCGTGCATGTAGTCGTTCTCTTCTTCGGGCGCGGCCGGTCGGCTGGTTTGCCCCGGATAGCCGAGCCGGCGCCAGACCTCGGGCTGCATGTAGTAGGCCGCCGAGGCGACCGCGCCGAGCGCGCCGATGGCCGGGTGATCGTCCCGGTTCAGCTGCTGCAGCACCTCGGCCGCGTCCTCGCCGGCGGCACGGTCGAGCGCGCGAAACAAGGCCTCGTGCAGGTCGGGGCGCAGCTCCAGCACCAGATCCAAGGGTGCTCCTTGCAGATCCACTTGGCTTGCCGCGGGCATGCCTTCGGCCTCGGGAATAAGTACGTCTGCCAAGGCCGCGAAGGTCTGGCGTTGTGCATCCGTCAAGAAACCGGTCATGCCGCGCGCTCCAGGCTGCCGCGATTTTCGATGATGTTGAGGGTGGCCCGCAGCGCAATCGCGCTGATCGTTGCCGTCGGGTTGAACCCCGAAGAGGTCACGAAGACGCTGCCGTCCAGAATATAGAGGTTGGGAACGTCGTGTGCCCGACACCAGCGATCGACCACCGAATGGCTCGGGTCGTCGCCCATCCTCGCACTCCCCATCAGGTGCCACCCGCAGTCGGTCATCAGCTCGGTCGAACTCAAGGCATAGGCGCCCGAGGCCTCGAGCGCTTCCTTGGCACGCGCGACGTGGAAGGAGATCAGCTTCCTGGTGTTTTCGGAGTTCTTGTAGATCACCTTGGGTGCTGGGATGCCGTCGCTGTCGGTAAGCTCCGGGTCCAGGACCACCCGGTTATTCGGGTCGGGAAGGTCTTCGGCGATGATGCCCCACTCGAGCGAGTGGCCGAGGCGTTCGCGGGTGCTGCGGTGCAGGGCCGCCCCCCAGGCTTCTTCGAGAGGCTTGCCGCCCAGCGCCGAGCGTAGCCCCAGCGGCCCGCCGGTGCCTTGCGCGTTCCACTTGGCGCCGCGGACGAAGCCGCGCTTGGCGTCGGTCTCGTAGAACTGCATGGAATAGATGCACTGGCCATTGGGGCCCATCCAGCTTTCCAGAGGATCCTCGAAACTGCCCATGACCACGGCGAAGGGATGCATCATCAGGTTGCGCCCGACCAGACCCGAGCTGTTGGCCAAGCCGTCGGGGAAACGATTGGAGGTGGAGTTCAGCAACAGGCGGGGCGTTCCGACCCCGTTGCAGCAGAGCAGCACGATCTCCGCCCGCTGCAGGTGTTCGACCCCCTGACGATCGACATAAATGGCGCCGTTGGCATAGCCGCGCTCGTCGACCGTAATCTCGCGCACTCTGGCGCCGGTGATCAGCTTGGCCCCGAAGCGCGTGGCATCCGGCCAATGGGTTAGATCCATCGAGCCCTTCGCCTGCTCCGGACAGCCGTACATGCAGACCCCGCGGCGCACGCACTGGCTGCGGCCGCGATAGGCGCGCGAGGGAATGGCCTGCACGGCCGGCCACCAATGCCAGCCCAGCTTGTTCATCCCTTCGGCCGCCTTGCGCCCCACCTTGCCGATCGGCAGCGGCGGCAAGGCCGGCCCGGGAGAGGGTGGAAAGGCCGGATCGCCCGGCAGGCCCGAAACCCCCATCTCGATGTCGAGGGCATCATAGAAGGGGGCGAGGTCCGCATAGGAAATCGGCCAGTCGTCGGCGACGCCGTCCAGCGACTTCACCCGAAAGTCGGAGGGGACGAAACGATGCCAGTGCGCAGCATAGATCACCGTGCTGCCGCCGACGGCATTGTACATCAAGGGATTGACATCGCTCTCCTCGGCATTGACCGGATAGTCGTCGGGAAGCCCGCGGGTGTTGGGATTGGGGTGCCAGCGCTTCTGCTGCATCAACTCCCAGGCCGGGCTGTCGGTATAGAAGTCCTCCAGACCCACCTGCCGTCCCTGCTCCAGACAGACGACCTTGAAACCGGCCTCCGCCAAGTGGCGTGCCGCGATAGACCCGGATGCGCCGGCACCGACGATCACGACCTCGGCGACCTCCGGCGATTGGCGAAGCTCTGCCACGCTCGATCCTCCCTTTGGCTTTTAGCATTCTGTACGCAAGTGTATGCAAAGCATCCCGGCGGTGGCAACAGTTTGCAGCGATCCCACCTTGGAGAGGCTCTCGACCGCGCACATCCGGCAGGTTTGGCGCGCTCCAGAGCTTCCTTGAAATGATCTTGGCCGTATGCAATTGTGTACTGATGTACAACACCCTGCCTCGAAAGCCTCCCAATCAGGACGGCAATCGTCGGTAAGGGACGACAAGAGGGTCGGCTTGGCCTCGTTGCGAGGGCGATTCGTGTGAACTGGGACAGCTAGATGGTAGATTGGGACGTAATCGTCGTGGGCGCGGGCAATGCCGCTTTTTGTGCGGCCCACGCAGCGCGCGAGCAGGGTGCCTCGGTGCTCATGCTGGAACGGGCACCCAAAGAAGAAAACGGTGGCAACAGTCGCTTCACGGCGGGCGCTATTCGCTTCGCCTATGACGGCGTCGAGGACATCCGGGCACTCTGTCCCGATCTCTCCGAAGACCAGATCGCGGTCACCGACTTCGGCACCTACACCACCGACCAGTTCTATGACGACATGTTCCGGGTCACCCGCTATCGCACCGATCCCGCCCTGTGCGAGCGCCTGGTCACACAGTCGCGCGAGAGCATGTTCTGGCTGAGAGACAAGGGAATCCGCTTCATGCCGATCTACGGTCGGCAAGCCTTCGAGGTCGACGGCCGTTTCAAGTTTTGGGGCGGGCTGACCCTGGAGGTGTGGGGCGGCGGCCCCGGACTGGTCGATGCGCATAGCGAGATCGGGCGCAAGAGCGGTATCGAGATCTCCTATCAGACCAAGGTGCTTTCGCTGCTGCATGACGGGGCCGCAGTGAAGGGCGTAAAGGTGCGCCGCAAGAGCGAGATCGTCGACATCCGGGCGAAGGCCGTGGTCCTGGCCACGGGCGGCTTCCAGGCCAATGCCGAGCTTAGGACTCGCTACCTAGGGCCTGGCTGGGAGATGGCCAAGGTGCGCGGATCTCGCTTCAACACCGGTGACGGTATCCGCATGGCCTTGGAGGTCGGGGCCTCCAGCTACGGCAACTGGTCTGGCTGCCATGCCGTCGGCTGGGACTATAACGCACCCGAGTTCGGCGACCTCACCGTCGGCGACAATTTCCAGAAGCACTCCTATCCCTTCGGCATCATGGTGAACGCCGCGGGGCGCCGCTTCGTCGACGAAGGCGCCGATTTCCGCAACTACACCTACGCCAAATACGGCCGCGTGATTCTGGAACAGCCGGATCAGTTCGCCTGGCAGATTTTCGATCGGAAGGTGACCCACCTGCTGCGCGACGAGTATCGAATCAAGCGTGTGTCCAAGGTACAGGCCGACAGCCTGGAGGCCTTGGCGGAGAAGCTCGAAGGGGTCGATCCGGCGGGGTTCTTGGCCGAGGTCGAGGCCTACAACGCGGCGGTGCGGCAGGACGTCCCGTTCAATCCCAACGTCAAGGACGAGCGCTCTACCGAAGGCCTGGCCGTGCCGAAGTCCAACTGGGCGAACACCATCGACACTCCTCCCTTCGAGGCCTATCAGGTTGGCTGCGGCATCACCTTTACCTTCGGGGGCCTGCGCATCAATCCCGACAGCGGCCAGGTGCTGGATATGGATCTGGATCCCATTCCCGGCCTCTATGCAGCCGGAGAGCTGGTCGGCGGGATCTTCTATTTCAACTATCCGGGCGGCACCGGGCTGATGTCCGGCCTGGTGTTCGGCCGCCTGGCCGGCGGCTCGGCCGGCGGGCAGAACTAACACCAAGGGGAATCAGCTCATGGCCAGGCTACGGCCGATCAGATAACCGAAAGCCAGAGCCGGGCCCAGGGTGATGCCGGGACCGGGATAGGCACCCTCCATCACCGAGGCCATGTCCGCGCCGCAGCAGTAGAGGCCGGGGATGGCCGCCCCTCCCGCATCCAACACCCGGCCCACGGGGTCGGTGTCGAGACCGGCGGCCGTGCCCAGGTCGCCCGGGAGCACGCGCAAGGCGTAGTAGGGCGCGTGCTCGATCGGCGCCAGGCAGGGATTGGGGGCGACCGCGGCGTCTCCCAGAAAGCGCTGATAGGCATCGCCGCCGCGCCCGAAATCCGGATCCTCGCCACGACGGGCAGCGGTATTGTAGGCCTCCAGGGTTTCCAGGAAGGGCTCCAGCGGCAGATCCAGGGCGGCGGCAAGACCGGCGGGCGTCGCGGCGCGGCGCAGATAACCCTGCGCCAAGAAGGCGCCCAGGCGGCGCGTTTTGGGTTTGATTGCCCCCATGCCATAGCGCTGCAGGAATGTGGAATCGCAGATCAACCAGGCGCCGGCGTCGCGCGAGATGTTCTGGCGTGCCAGCAGAGCGGTGGCAAAGGCGTGATAGGAGACCGCTTCGTTGGCAAAGCGTCGGCCTAGGTCGTCGACCGCGATCAGCCCCGGTTTGGCACGATCCGTGACCGTGTGCGGATAGACGGCAAGGCTGCCGTCGGCACGGCGATAGCGCGAGACCGGCGCCAGGAAGGCATTGCCGGCCTTACCGCTGGCAAGGCGCGCGCCCACGGCCTCGGCCAGGCCCAGTCCTTCGCCCAGCGCCCCCTCGGCCGTGGCGCTGTTGGCCAGCAGTGCCGGGGGCAGCAGGGCCGCACGACGCTGCCGCTCGTGGCCAAAGCCGCCGGTTGCCAGAACGACGCCGCGCGCTGCCGCACACTGGCTGCCGTCCTCGCAGACGACACCGGTCACCCGCCCCGAAGGGTCTTGGGTTAGTGCAACCACCTTGGTCGAGACACGGATAGTCACGCCGGCATCGCGCAGAGACACGAGCAGCCTGGCAACCAGGGCATTGCCCAGCACCAGCGAGGTACCCCGCCCGTAACGCAGCCTCTGCCCGGCATAGCGCAGCAGGTAGGAGGCAACCACCCGGCTGGAGCGGAGCGCACGGAACGGGTGTCGGAAGTGGGGGATGTCCGGGCGCGCGATCATCATGCCGCCAAAGAGCGAGAACTCGGGCAGGGGCGGACGCAGCAGCCTGAGGTCCCGACCCAGCACCGCGGCCTGAAAAGGCTCGGGCTCCAGCACGCGTCCGGCCAAACTGGCCCCCGCGCGGTCGGGATAGTAGTCGGGATAGCGGGCGACCGGCTGCAGGCGCACCTGGCTGCGCCGAGCCAGATAGTCGACGGCCTCGGGTGCCGCCGTCAGGAAGGCGGTCATGCGCGGATTGTCGTCGAGCCCCGGGACCAGGCCTGCCAGGTAGGAGCGAACCGCGGCCGGGTCGTCCTGGAATCCCGCCTGCCTGGCCAGATCGCTACAGGGCGCCCAGACCATGCCGCCCGACCAGGCGGTGGTGCCGCCCAGCAGGGGCTCTCTCTCGAGCAAGCAGACCGAGAGTCCTTCCAGGGCTGCGACCAGGGCAGCCGTCATCCCGGCGGCCCCGCCGCCCAGCACGATAACGTCGAAGCCTTGATCCTGCGCCATGACGCTCACTTTTTAGGGTGTGAAGGTGATCAGGCGTTCTTCGCTCATTTCCCGCATGGCGTAGGCTGGACCCTCTTTGCCGAAGCCGCTGTCCTTCACGCCGCCGTAGGGCATGAGGTCGACTCGCGAACTCGAGGTGTTGTTGATGTGCAGGCTGCCGACCCGCAGGCTCCGCGCGACCGCAAGGGCCTTGTCGATCTGTTGGGTGTAGAGGCCCGCCGCCAGCCCATAGGGCGTTGCGTTGATGCGTCGACAGGCCTCGTCCAGGCTGCGATAGGGCTGCAGGGTCATGACCGGGGCGAAGATCTCGTCCGTCAAGAGACTGCAGTCGTCGGGTGCATCGCGCAGCAGGGTGGGGGCGAGCACGGCGCGCTCCAGCCCGGCCCCGGCAAGGCAAGTGGCGCCGGCGGCAATCGCTTGATCCACCTTGCTCTTGGCCGCTTGCGCCGCTGCCGGAGAGATCATCGGTCCGGTCAGGATATCCGGCTGCGCAGGGTCGCCGAAGGGCGCCGCCTCGGTCAGCTGGGTCAGGCGCTCGGCGACCTCGGCCAGGATCGCCTCCTGCGCCAAGACCACCTGGACCGAGGTGCAGACCTGGCCCGCCTTGCGGAAGGCGGCGTTGCGGATGGTCGGCAGGGCCTTCTCGAGATCGGCGTCCGGCTCCAGCACGGTGAAGGAGAGCGCACCCAGCTCCAGCTGTACCCGCCTCAGCCCGGCGGCGGTCTGAATCGCACGCCCGACCTGGGTCGAGCCGGTGAAGGCGTAGAATTCGATCCGCCGGTCGGCCAGCAGGGCTTTGGCGGTTTCGGCGGAGCCTTGCAGTAGGGCGATCAGGTCCGCCGGCCATCCGGCGCGCAGCATGAGATCGACGATGGCGGCGCCGCAAAGCGGGGTCATGCTGGAGGGCTTCAATGCGATCGGATTGCCAGCGGCAATGGCCGGTGCGACCTTGTGCGCGACGGTGTTGAGCGGTGCGTTGAAGGGGGTGATGGCGGCGACCGGACCCAGCGGCACACGCAGAATGAAGGCGAGGCGTCCGGCCGGGCCGGGTGCACCGGACAGTGGGACCGTCTGGTTCATCTCGAAGCGGCGCGCCTCCTCGGCGGAGAGCGTGATGGTCTCTATGCAGCGTGCCACCTCGGTCTCGGCATCGCGGTGGGTAAAGCCGGTCTCCTTGTGATAGGTCGCGGCAAAGACTTCGGCCTCCTGGCGCAGGAGGTTGGCGGCGCGGTGCAGGATCTCCGCGCGCTCGAAGGGGGCCGGAACGCCCGCATCGAAGGCGCGACTGAGGCCGGTGACCGCGCGTTCGACCTCACGCGGTCCGGCTTCGTCGATTGCGGCAATCTCCCGGCCCGTGAATTTGTCGCAAAGCGGAAAGCTGCCGCTGCCGCCCTGCCAGGTCCCCTCCAGAAAGAGTCTCGTCTCGATCTTCGCAACAGCCGAGGCCGCATCGCTGCTCATCGCTTCCTCCATCTTGCATTCCTTTGTGTACCACTGCACTCTGTTTCTTGGCCAGAGCGAGATGGCTTCGTCTTCGCCGCTTGGGGCAGACTGACGCCGATACGGTCAGCAGCGACCCAGTTATCCCGGCGAGGCTGGTAGGCATAGTGGAGGAGCGGACAAGGTGACGAAACAGAAGGGCGGCGAAATCATCGCCGATTTCCTGATCGACGAAGGTGTACCCTACGTCTTTGGGATCTGCGGCCACGGCAATGTCGGCATGTTGGACGCCCTGCATGCGCGCTCCGACAAGATCACCATGATCTCGCCGCGTCACGAGCAGACCGCCGGACACATGGCCGACGCCTATTTCCGGGTGCGCCACGAACCGGTTGCGACCCTGACCTCCTGCGGGCCGGGCTCGGCCAACCTGCCGATGGCAGCCGCCAATGCCTATGCCGATTCCTCGGCCTTCTTTGCCGTCACCGCGAACGTGCCGACGCAGCAGTTCAACCGCGGTCCCTTTCAGGAGATGTATCGGCAGAAGGAAGCGGACTTCCCCTCCATGCTGAGGCCGGTGGTCAAACGCAGCTATCAGCCGACCCGGGTGGAGATGCTGCCGCTTGCCTTACGCCAGGCCTATGACGTGATGCTGGGCGGGCGTCCCGGCCCGGTGCAGGTGGACGTGCCCTTCAACCTCTTCATGGAGGAGGCCGAGGTCGAGCTTGAGACCGCCCAGGTGCGCCGCACGGCACGCCGCTCGGGCGCGGCGCCGGAAGACGTGGAGCGCGTCTTGGATCTGCTGGACGCAGCCGAACGGCCGGTGCTCTTCATCGGTCACGGCGTCACCCTGTCGGAGGCTGCAGCGGAGCTCACCTCCCTGGCCGAGCGGCTGGCCATCCCGGTGATCAGTTCGCCCAATGGCATGGGCTGCATCGACATGGAGCACGCCCTGTCGCTTGGCTTCATCGGTCGCAACGGTGCCTTCCCGGCCAATCAAGCCGGTCGCCATAGCGACCTCATTCTCTGCATCGGCGCGCGTTTCGACGATCGTTCCTCCTCCTCCTGGCTACCCGGCTATTCCTGGAACATTCCGGGCGCCAAGCTGGTCCAGATCGACGTCGACGTGAACGAGATCGGCCGCAACTATCCGGTTGAACTGGGCATCGTCGCCGATGCCAAAATCTGCTTGCGGCAGATGCTGCAGTCACTCGACCAGCGCGGTCGGCCAAGGCCGGAACGCCGGCAGTGGATGGCCGAGATCGAAGGCTGGCGGGCGGAGTGGGACGCCTACGTCCAGCCGAACTTCACCACCATGGCCAAGCCGATGCGGCCGGAGACGGTGGTTGCCGGCTGCCGCAAGGTTCTGCCCGACAACGCCATCATCTCTCTGGATTCCGGGGTGCACCACAACTGGTTCATGCAGTTCTGGAAAGCGCGCCATCCGCAAACCATGCTGAACGCTTGGGGTTTTTCCGCCATGGGCTTCGGCGTCAGCGGCATCTTGGGGGCAAAGCTGGCAAAACCGGAGGTTCCCTGCATCGCGATCTGCGGCGACGGCGGCTTCACCATGACGCCGCACGTGCTCTGTACCGCCGTGGAATACGACATTCCCTGCGTCTGGGTGGTGTGGAACAACTTCTGCTGGGGCGCCATCCGCGACATCCAGTACGGGCTCTTCGACGGTCGCGAAATCGGCACCGCTTTCTATTCCGGGGCCAACAAGACGCCCTACAACCCCGACTTCGCCATGTTGGCCCGCGCGCATGGTGTCGAGGCCATCACCGTTACCGCAGCCGAAGACTTCGCCGGGGTGCTTGAACACGCGGTCGGCTCCGGCAAGCCCTACCTGCTGGATGTCCACGTCGATGCGGAGATCAAGCCGCCGGCGACCGGGACCTGGGCCCTGCCGCCGATCCCGCACAAGGAGCCGGTCTTCGGTGCAGCGCGGAGATAGCGCGGCCGGCACCACCCAAGAGAGCAACACGAGGAAAGAGCCATCATGTTCGAACACAACGGCGCTACGATCCGTCGGATTGCCGAAGTCCTATGGGAGACACCTCCGGCGCACTACGACGCCCATTCCAAAATGCTGGTGACGCCGGATACGGACCGCACCAAGCAGCTCGATTTTCGCATCTCCAGCTACCAGCCCAAGGGCTACGTCGCGCCGCACAAACATAAGATCCAAGAGCAGATCTACTACGTCCTCGAGGGCGAAGGCCTGATGGTGATCGATGGCGAACGCCGGGTCGTGGAGGCGCACAGCTGCATTTTTCTGCCGCCGGGGGTCGAACACGCGATCTACAACACCGGCCTGAAGGACCTGGTCTTCTTCGTGGTGACCAGCCCGCCCAGCGACGACTAGTGGAACGACCCAGATGGATGGTTCCCATCCGTCTGCATAAGCTGCCCCACCTGATCAACGGGTCGTACCAAGCTGCGTTGAGCGGAACGCGGCGCAGCTTGGCAAGCGCGACCGCGCGCCCGCAGCGAAGCGAGGATAAGCCCGCGTGGCGCTTGAACGCTTACATGGATTCAATAGGTCCGCGCCTTGCCGCATCTTATGAGTGACGGGCGGCAGCGCTACTCCTTGATCTCGTCCTCCATCATCGATTTCAGGCGCACTGTGTGGGCCTTGCGAATGTGTTCCTTTGCCGCCTCCTCGGCGGCCTGGGCATCGCCTCTGGCAATGGCTTCCACGACGCGGAGGTGCTCGTCCAGCGCCTCCTCGCCGCGACCGGGGTGGGCCAGGGTCGTGGGGCCTAGAAGCCACATGGAGGTTCTGAGGCTCTGCAGCATCTCGACCAGATAGCGGTTGTGGCTGGCGCGGTAGAGCGCACCGTGAAAGCGCTGATTGGTGCGCGCCAAATGGGTCGGATCGTTCAGTCGGGCGCGATCGGCTTCGATCATGTCGCGCAAGGCATGGACCTCCGACTGGGAGGCATGCCGGCTGGCAAGCGATGCCGCGGTTCCTTCCAGCACCTCGCGCATCAGGTAGAGCTCGGTAATGGTGTTGTGGTCCAGCTCCCGCACGACGGTGCCGCGGTGGATCTGATGCGTTACCAGCCCCTGCATTTCGAGGCGTCGCAAGGCTTCGCGGATCGGTGTGCGGCTGACGCCGAGCAATTCCGCCAGATGCGATTCCCGCAAGCGCGCGCCGGGGCGCAGTTCGCCGTCGCGGATCATGTCCGAGAGGCGCTTGTAGACGTCCGCACCGTGGGCCGTGACGTTCGCCAACGCCGCTTTCTCAGGCTCTTTCGGCTCAGGCTCTTTCGGCTCAGCCTCTTTCGACACGTTGCGCCCTATCATTTCCACCGTTTGCCCGTCCCACCACGTCCTCCGTTCGCCGGTCGTCCCATCTTGCTGCACCCTAGCATCTTGCCGGGCGAACGCGAAACAGCCGCTGCCTTGTAGAAGCGTGTCGTTGCCTCAAAGGCCAGCCTCAATGCCGGATCTGGACCAAACGAACAGTTTGGCGCGTCTCGCAAGGATCTTGGATTCTAGAGTCGCTGAGTTCACCCTGGAACTCTGGCGGACCCGACAAGATTTGAACCTGTGCCCCCTGCCGTCGGAGAGTTACTCTAGAACACTGATTTCGTTGCAATTTTCAACTTGATCAAGCAGCGGAGACTAAAACAGGCAGGTGTCTAGGAAACCTGGAGCGCCTCAGACGGCTGACTGCCAAGACGGCCGACAGGAAGCTCGCCATAAAGAGCGCAGCATTCTTCCTCGCCGGGCTCTTTGCAGGACATCTGAGCCTGGGCGGACGGGTCAACTGGGCCTTTTTGGCGTCCGGATAGGGCGATGCTCAGCAGCGTATGTCGCAATCGTCGATAGGGAACTGTCAGTGACAGTTTCACCGATGGCTATGTGCATGCCGCTCTTGCGCACTACACGCCCTGTGTCACCCAGCTCTGCTTGAGCCCATGAAGGCTTTCCAAGAACCAGTTTTCTGACCATTGACCAAAGCAACGGAGCACATCCTCCTCTCGGCGCTGCGAGTGGCAGGCGGCAAGCGCGCAGTGCGCAGCCATGATGCCGGAGGCCAGGGCTTTCAGCACGCCTCTTGATGCACTTGGATCGAGCACCCCATTGGCGTCACCACAGAGGAAATAGCCAGCACCGGCCGGTTGCATACAGCGCCGCCAGGTCACATTTGCCCGGCCGATCCGACCGAGTGGGCGGAGGTGGCGCCATCGCGGCGGAATCCAGCCGGCAGCGGGCGGCCGCCCGTCGAAAGCCAGGCGCAACCAGGCAAGACTGCCGCGCGTGATCTGCGCGCTCCAGGTCCACCCGGACGAGTCAATCTCGATGGACGGTCGATCGCTCACATCCGCCAGCGATACTTCCGCATAGCCAAAGTGTGCGATCAACGACTTGCTGTAGGTCTTGACCGGAAGCGAGAGCTGCCTGGCCAACCATTGACGTCCACCCGTCGCATCAACAAGGAATCTGGCATCTATTGGCCCCGTCTCGGTCTCGACTCCCACAATCCTGTCGCCGCTCCTCAGTGGAGACAGACAGTCGGCACCGAACAGTGACGTGACACCAAGATCGCTTGCCCGCTTGCGCAGGATAGCGTCGAGCCTACGGCGCGGGGCCTGATAGCCAAGCCATGGCCCCTTTTGATCCTGTCCGAACAACTCATGACGTCTGCCTTGGTCCCGCCTTACGGTGATCCCGTCAAAGCGAAGGAAAGCTGCTGCTTTCACAGCCTCGCGAACGCCCAACTGCTCAAACAGCACTTCCGCTCCGGGGTGCAGGGTCTCGCCGGGGCGGTCGATCGGAGCTTCTGTCCGATCGATCAAGCAAACGCTTGCGCCCTCAGCGGCGGCAAAAATCGCTGCTGCGCAACCCGCGGGACCGGCTCCGACAACGCAGAGGTCATACCGCCTCGACATGGATTTCGCTTCCCTCGCCCTAGAGTGCGACCTGCGCCCAGCCATCATCGTCGGCATCCCGCCAGAAGAGATGCGTCTGCGAGATGTGACAGAGGTAGCGTTTTACGACGGGACGCCGGCGTCGCGCGTGTGTCCCCACTATCTTCGTCAGTTCGACCGGGGCCGATCGCCAGACATCTGCGAATTCATAGATCAGGCCGGCACCTGCCAAGGCCGGGTCGGCCGCCTCCGCCATTGCGGCCCAGTCTTCCACCTGCTCGGCTCTAACCAGCCAAAGGCTGGACGAGCGTACCAAGTCTACAGACGGTGGCAGATGCTTGATGGCAGCCTTCATGGCTTCCATCCGGACGATGAGTTCCTTGGAGACGATTGCATCGGTGTGGGCCGTGTGGACGCGCCCTTGCAGCACGTTCGTAACATAGTCCGACCGCTCCATGACCGCGTAGTTGACGAAGAGCCGCCCATCATGCTGCTCAAAGAATGGACCCTGCTCTCCGTCCCAGCCGTAACTCGTCGTCGCTCTACCGGATGTGACCGCCGGATGGTCTGGATGATAGCCCAGTTCCGCATCAAGCATCGGGATCGCCGTTGGAGACCAGGACACGTCGAAGGTTCTAGACGCATCGGGTGCCACGGCCGGCCAGAAGGAGTTCAGCGCAGCGCAGAGTTTGGCATCTTCCGGGAAGGGGCTGCCGAGGCCGTATGAGGCATAGAAGGTCTTGCCACCTTGCTCGCTGATCGACACATCCCAGCCCGGAGCGAACTCGTTGGAGGCCGCATCGCTCAAGAAGCTCGTCGAGACACGCGGGGCTGGCTCACTCTGCCCCGACGCCGATAGAGGCTGCATCCCGATGATGGCAACAGCCGTCTCGTCGCTCTCCGAGAAGGCCGACACTCCATGATGCCCCGGCAACGGAAGAGAAAGGTTCGGCGGTCGGCGACCTTCGCAGAGCGGAGCCGGATTGCCTTGACTGAACTGATTACGCCCGTTCTCCCGCGGGTTCCGTGCCCACTCCGTGATCTCGATCTGGTCCGACATCGGTAGGAAGTCCGGTGCGGTGACAAGAGAGAAGGCCGGCAAAGCACTCTGCGATGGCCCGCCGGAGGCTAGAGAAAGTCCGCTTACCTCCACACTGACGACACCATCGCAGCTATCGTCCATGAAATGCGCAGCGATATAGTTGCCGCCGTTCAAGTGATCGGAGAATTCGGTCTCGTTACTGTCCTTAAGATCGACGACCCTGAACCCGTCGCCGTCTCGCTCTACTTTATGCCTGATGTTCACGTACTCCGGCGACAGCCGCGCGCCGGAGCTACGGCTTGGAAGCAGGAGGGCACTATCGAAGCGATTGCCATTTGTCCTAGGCGGTACATAGAAACGAACCGGCTCCCGCTTGCCGCTCTGTCGGTTCAGCTGCTCTACCATTCTCACGAGCGTGGGCTGTTCCATTGGTTGCACGACGACTGATGCGCCTGCCTCCTCTAGGCGAACCAGATCACCGGCATTTGTGCTGTCGCGCACGAAGGGGTAGAGGTCGACATCGAAGCCTTCGACCGCGCGAACGCCGCCTTGCCTGTGCACGCGTTGCAGCTTCTCGTTGCGGTGAAACTCGTGGAACAGAAGATCAATGTCGTAGCCGTCGAGGCAATCACTTCCGGGAAAGATCTTGTGTAGCGGGAAGGCAAAGCGGCGCTTGCGATCATCATGCGCCTCCGCCACCACACTGTCACCGTTCAAGGGTGCCCGCCAGTCGACCAGAAAGGCGGCATAGCGCGCGGCCAAGGCGCGGATTCCACCGCCCTCTGTCCGACTGTCGAAGTCACGCGTGATCGGGTTGTAGCGAACGGGTTCGGTGCCAACGCGCGCGACGCCGCAACGCGAGAAGGCGAGATCGGCATGCTCGCCATGCGGGGAGCGGTTGCCCAACCGATACTGGTAGGCAAGTACGGCGATCCGAGGGTTTCGGATGGCTCCCAGATCGGGTGCCGCCTGGCTGAATATGTAGTTCTCGACCAGATCCAGTTCGGCCAAACTCGCATAGGCCTCGCTGGCCGCGGGCTGGGTGCCGCCGTCGGGATGCACCAAGGGGCTGGCCAAGGCGTGGTAGAGCAGACTGGCGGCCGGCTTCCCAGCTTCGATCGGGCGTTCACCGTCCAAAGTGAAGTCGGCAAAACCAGGAACGCCCCGATCCACCGGCAGACCTTCCGTCAGCTTCGCTTCGAAGCCCGCTTGATCTTGCTGCAGCGCGCCTTGAAGGTCCAATCCATGACGCGAGAACACGCTACCCCATCCCGCGCCTGCAAGTCTTTCACATAGGGTTCTTACTTCTTCACTGATAGACATAATTCTAGCTCCTTGTATCTATATAAGACATGATAACAAAGAAGAAGCAAAGGTGGTAGTCTTTACGATTTCTGCTTCATCGCAAGCTCGATTGCAGTGCGTAAGCGCGTATCGTAGGTTTTGCGCAGTGCGCTCGCCGCAGGTCCGCTCTTCTGTACGCCGAAGGCGGCATCGAGCAAGAGGTCGAGAATCCGGGTCGCGCCGTCGATGCGACCTCGGGTGATGTCGTGAACCCTGGCCGTGCGGTCCAGGAATCCAGCAAAAGCACCGAACTCCAAGCTTTGGAGAGGAGCCTGATCGCCGTTCGCCGCTTCGGAATCGAGTGGGGAGATGCGCATGACATCAACCTCGATCAGATCCTCCACCTGATTGGCCAGCATCAGCGGATAGGCAGAAATGTCTTCGAAGGGAAAGCTTGCAAAGGCAGTCAGGACCGATTGCGCAGCACTTTCCGGCAAGGCTTCCAAGGCGCCGATTAGTGCCCGATTCTGTTCCTCGCCAATTCCCTTGAGCTTTGCACCAAGGACCGTGTAGGCCCGACCCAGAGCCTCGCTGTGGTTTTGTGCGACTGTCTCGGGATCGAACGTGTTGTCCTCGATCGCCTTCTCGATGTCTTGCCGAAGGATTCCTTCGCCAAAGGCCTTGAGTAGTTCGGCACAGAGGTCGGCGACATTTTCCAATGCCGACTCCAGCGCGATCACCGATGCGGCAAGAGCGGACTTAAACCTGTCTAGCTCTTGACGCAGATCCTGCGGATGCGAAGCCAAACCGTCGTAAAGACCGTTCACCGCTCGAACGAGGCGCCGCAGACGGCGCAAGCGAAAGGAAATGTCAAAGGCCTCCAACAACTCCAGCTGCTTGGGCTTCAGTTGGAAGCCCTGTGCGCCCTGGTATCGCGGAGGCGCCAAGCGTGTTGGATCCAGCCTCAACCAAACCTTGACCACCTGGCGGATGAGATAGGCTTGGCGCGTGCGAGGCGGGAAATTCAGACAGCGGCAGACAAGTTCCGCAACCAACTTTCCGGCTATTTCGGCCTTGAGGGCGACATAGCCAGGATAGCCGGAGAGGGCCTCCAAGGCGGCATGGGCATTGGCGGCCTTCCGCCAGCCTGCTGCATCCCGACGCTGCGGTGGCCACGCCAAACCCGCCCGCCGGGCTGAGGCTTGGGCCGAGTGAAGGACGGCCTCGCGGTTGGCGTCCAAGACCCGGCGGATGCGGCGCACCTCGTGATTGCGCTCCTCCAAGCGAACTAGATCGCCATAGATCGGTTCGTGGCGCAACAACCCGTATAGCCTCTTTGCCAGGTCCTTAGCGCCAGGAATCTCTGTTAGGCTCGCTGCGATCGGGTCCTTCTCCGGGTCGGGTTCGACGTAGATCACCACGCGATGCACTTCCACCTCCGCCGGCTTTCGCTCAATGGCCGCCGCTACGTAAGTGAAGGGCTTGTTGTCGAGAAGACCGCCGTCGATCATGAAGGTATCGTCGACATTCCGGCCGCACAGCTGTTGTTGGCGAAGATGAGAATGTGCAAAGTTGTCTGGGCTGGGCATCGGCGCCGCACTCCCGGATGAGCTGAAGTCCTGCCTTGCCTGTGCGTTGTTCAAGGGTGCGAATGCGAAGGGGAAACCCGCGGTACTGCGCGAGGCAAAGGTAAGCGCGAAGTCCTCATTGAAAGGTCCATTTCCGAAGGCCGTTCGAAAATGCATCACGTGAGCGTGGCTGCGCTCATAGAGAGGATGCGGATGGTAGCGCGCGCTGACCGGAAGATGTCTGGGCCAACCGCCAAGGTCGGTCATGGTCAAGAAGAGGTCGAAGCCGGCGACCTGCGACACCAGAGGTGGGCCCTTCTTTCCGTCCATCCTCTTAAGCGCGCCGGCAATTGACTTTGTGAACGCGCTTGCATTCAGCACCGAGTGCTGTCCCTCTTTTCCTTTTGCATAAGCCAAGAGGGACACGCAGAGGCGGTCCCAGAGCTTCTTGTTGTCGTGCTTGACCAGGCGTTCCTTCAAATCCTTCAAGACGTCGTAGCGCCGACAGAGACACGCAATGAGCCTTCGGTAGAAGAATGGTGGTCGCTCGTTCGTCTCTGGAAGCAGCACCGCGATATCGGCCTCCTCAATCCAGGTATCTTCCAAGGGTTCGACGCTGCCGCCCTCGACAACCGCCTTTGCCAAGGCAGTGCCGTTCAGACCGCCTGCGGAGCTGCCCGCCACAGCATCGACAACGATGCGAAGATCAACACCGCTTTTCGCAGCCAATTCAGCCAGAAGGTCCGCATAGATAACAGCGTTTCCATCGAGCGCTTGCGGCAAAGAACTTGAGCTCGCACCCTGCCTTGGGCTGGCCCGAAGCAGATGCCACAGTTCTGTCGTGATGCCGTTCATGTAGACGGCCAGCGAAACGCCTCCAAACAGGACAACGCCGATACGAACTTCCTTCATCGTGCTACTCCCTGTTTCTCTAGTTTGTCTGCGGCAACGCGAGTGCTGCCGTCAGAGTTTAACCGAAGAACCGCCCAGCCGGACCTCAAACCTGCACCAGGGGCATTCATCCGCCTGGATTTGTTTGCGGCCTGACTGCGCGGTCCTCGTGAATAGTGATTTGACTTACAAGTGAGTTTCTTAAGTTTTTTCCGCCATTTTTAGCACCTTTTCATAGTATCGAGGGAGGAATCTTTCGCAATTGAAAATCAAACTCCGCTTGGCATTCAGAGAATCCTCGCCATGTGGAATGCGATTGTTAAAGAAACCAGGATCCGCCATGTAGGCTAGGCAGAGTGATGCAAACGATGTCTCACTGGACATAGCAACAATGGTCTTGATCAAGTTCACCTCATCCGTGGTTAGGGACTTCGCCGTCTGTGCTGTTATGGTTTCGATGCTTGCAGTGGCTGTGCCGGTCGCGGTGCTGGCCTCGCCAGAGGGAGTCCCACCTTCGGTCGCCCCAGTGGTCTTCGCAGTTGCGCCGTTTGGAGCAACGATTACAGCTGGCGGTCGGGGCGTCCCGGCGATCGCGTCTACTGCAAGCAAGGACACCATGACTTCCGGCAAGCTTACCAAGGCCAGATTATACTGTTCTCGCGACAGAGCACCGTTCATGTAGGCCTCGCAGAGGCGGTAGTAGCCATCGCGGAGCAGCTGGATGGTCTGCGTGCGCAGGCCAATCGATGCCGCAGCTTCGGTGGCCGAGCCAGAGAGTGCACCGCCGACCTTGGGCGTTCCGCCGGAGACCGCAGCGGCGGCCGCCCGAGCGGTCAGTGCATCAGGGCTAGGTTCCGCGCACACCCAAGTATCGTTGCCATAAGGGCCGGCATTGGCCTTGACGAGAATGACCCGCTGCTTGGCGTCGATGCTTTTGCTGGTCCCGTCACCGATATCGAAAGATTTAAAAATCGGCTCTGTGCATCCAGCCAGAAGCGTGGTCACCGCGAATAGGGCGGATACAGCAACGCGTTTCATCATTGATCTCCTTTCAGGGATGAAAAAGTTTCTAAATACACGATCCGACACAATAACAACTACCTCACAGAAGCAGAGCTGCCTTGAGGAGTGCCGGAACGCTGTCGACGACCCATCCATCCGGACGGACGCCGTCGCGGGGGTGCCAGCGCCCGGAGTCGCTGCCGCTTTGGTGCCAGTATGAGTTCGGGTCGTTGATGACCAACCCGGCCAGGGTCTCGGCGACCAAGCGGCTACCCAACTGCCCCAGATGCAGCCCTTCGGCCTGAATCTCGGCTTCCTTCAGCAGGTAGAACCACAGCGGCGTCTCCTCGACGAAGCCACCGTCTCTGACCGCTTCAAAGGTGGAACCGGAGAGCAGCTCTGCGGTGCCGAGCGGTTCGATCGCTGCCTGGGTGCGGGCGTAGATGCCGGCGATGCAGTCTTGTGCGCTGGGAATGTTCAATCGGCGCGCACGACGCAGATTGCGCCTTGCAAGATGTTGAAAGAGCTCCAGTGGTACCTGCTCTTCGTTCGCCATGGCGGAGAGGGGCGGAGCGAGTTTGGTGTCTATCCGGCGCGCCGAACGATCCGGCAAGCCGTTGACATCGCTTGCCAGACGGTCCCACTCGGCACCCCAATGTCCGGGCAGACGCGGCAGGGAGCCACCGTTGGGCGCCGGCATCGGGGTGGGGCCGTTTCCGGTGAAGGCGAACATCAACTCGAATGACGCGCGATCCAGCAATGGCGTCTCCTCCTTGACCGGTCTCCCGAAAAAGCGATTCCAGTCGTAGGCGGGGCGAACCATCGAGTGTCCGAAACGGAATGCCGCGACCGAGAACTCGAGTGGCATCGGCATGAAGTCGGGGTTGGCGGGTTTTCCGGCACGGAAGAAGGCGCTGTAGAGTGGGGCTTCCTGGGCCAAGGTATCCCGAACGATGGCCGCATCGCAGATCGTCGGCAGGTAGACGTTCAGTACCAGCCACTGATAGATCCACTGCAGCTGCTGGCGCGCCCATTCGTAGATCGCTTGGGCGTCCCCCACCGGGCCGCCGGCAGTATCGGCGTGATCGACCAGACGATTGTGTAGGCGTAGAAAGGCGAGGTGCAGCTGGGCGACAATCAGATTCTCGTCGTTGCGCGTATCGCCGATGATCGCGCGCTGCACCCGAATGGAGCCGTCATCGTTCACGTACATGCTGCGCAGCGGTTCAGGCAGTGTTTTGATTTCCTCTTCGTGCAGCTGCTGATGTGGTGGTTGCAGGAGCCGCCCCAAGCGCAAGAGATCGCCTCCCGGATCGCGGGGCAGAGGAACCCGCCCCAGGCCGGCATCGAAGAAGGTGCCAATCCACATTTTGGATCTGTCGCTCGGATGGCGGAGCATTTCGGTCAGCCGCTGGCTAAAGGTACCTTGGTTTGGGCCGCCTCCATAGAGACTGTCCAGATTGAGTGAACCAGCACGCAGATTGCCACGATCGCGCACCACCTGTTCGCGGGGCAGAGGCCGGACGTGTTCACCGCTTATGGTCGATAGACCGTCTTCGCGATCGGTGCCGGCCGTGATGTCATGATCGATGAACTGACCCAAATAGGTGAAGATGGCAGGGATGCTGGAATCGAAGGCAGGCGCATCCTCTATCGCGATCATCTTCTCGGCCAAGTGATCGAGCGCTGCCGTTGCTCCGGGGGCAGGCGTTTGCTCGGGCGCATCGGGAAAGTAATAGCGGAAGGGGCCGGCAGCGGGCGCTGCTAAGTCTTCACTTGCCCCGCAGACGGCTGCGGCGGGTTTCGCCGCCTCTACAGCCTTCTCATCGCCACCTCGTTGCACTGCGCATTGGCCGTGTCCAAGAAGAAAAAGCATTGTTATGTCCTCATCCTAAACCGTGTTTCACAGAACACCTCTCGGTGACTGTGATAAGCCTGACTGAGATCTGCGCTCTGTTGAGAAGCGCAGGGCCACTATCGCCACTACCCGTCAAGTCTCCGTCACCGGCGCAGGTAATGCGCGCGAAAAAACCGTGAATTGCGGTTTTGCGCTCAACTAAGGGCTTTTATGTCGGGGCGGACGTGGCATGCTTCCTGGACAAGGATTTACGAAGGGAGCGATTGATGACGAACGATCGAATGGCCGCTAACGGTCACAAAGGATGGACCCAAGCACAGAACACATCAGGCTACGATACCTACGATTGTTGGTATCAGATAAACGGAGCCGCTGAGGCCCAGAGCGCGGATACAGTCGATAGCGCCGATACAGCCGGTACA
Source organism: Kiloniellales bacterium (assembly GCA_040219175.1). Classification (GTDB taxonomy): domain Bacteria; phylum Pseudomonadota; class Alphaproteobacteria; order Kiloniellales; family JACOMY01; genus JACOMY01. Next base: position 44,997 of record JAVJSY010000075.1, on the reverse strand, counting down.
GCGGCGAAGAACGATCAGTTCCTTCGTATCTTCGTCCGCCTGACACCGGAGAAAGGCGCCAGGCGCGATCCATCGAAGAATTCTCTACTGGACATCATCGACGTTCTCGAGAAGAACGACGGGGTCCGCTTTGACACGACCGAGGCCCGCAACTTCGAACGACTGCGCCGTCGGCCGAAGGATGGAGCCAACAGGGCATCGCGCAAATGGGACCGACGCGTTGTCCTCTTGATGAAGCGCAGCGCGCTCGATGAGCTTGCGCACCAGGGCTTGTTCGAAGTGCTCCACATCGGCCCGCCCTTGGCCATACCCAAACAGCGGCCAAACAAGCACAAAGGCCGCGCCGACACCGACCAAAACGCAGAGGCGGACAAAGAACCGGGACCAAGGGTTTTGGTCGGTGTTGTCGAGGACTCGATCCCATTCTTAAACAGGCGGTTTCAAACCGCGCGCCACAAGACCCGCTTTCGCCGCGTCTGGCTGCAAAGCAGCCAAGTCTTAGGTTTCGACGATGAAGAGCGGCAAGATCGCATCGATCAGGTTGACGATGCGGATATCGAAGGCGACCAACCCAAGGGCAATCGCCACGATCCGAACGTCGGCCGCATCTTGTCGAGGAAAGCGATCAACAGGATGATCAAACACGTCAAGGACGCTGAGAAGAACGGGGCAAGTGAGAAGAGCGGGGCACGCGGCCAAAGCCAGCCACAGGCAAATCCGAAGCCCGATCTCGTGCCGCGCAGCGAAGCTCAGATCTACAAGCGCCGCGCCGACAAGGTAGCAAGACCCGGCGAGCGTAGGCAGAGTGCACTGGCCTGGTCGCATGGCGCACAGGTGGCCGATTTGGCCTGCGGCGCGGAGCCGGGCGAGATGGACGACGTCAAGATTCTCGGTGTTCAACTTCCATCACACGCAGTCCGAGACACCTCGGGCCGGGAACTCGGTGCCTACGTCATCCAGGCCACGCGGTGGATCATCGACCAAGCCATAGCAATCAACAACGCCCCCAGAAATCAAGATCACACAGTTCCTCTGATCATCAATCTCAGCCTTGGCGTCCTGGCCGGCCCAAAAGACGGTTCGGGTTTTGTCGAGGACTGGTTGGAGCAAGAAATCGAGCGCTTCGCCGAGAACAGCGGCAATGCGCCCATCCGCATCGTGCTGGCCTACGGCAATGCCTATCGTAACAGACAGGTCGCGGTGCATGAAATCGAAGCCGGGCAGAGGGCTCACCTCCACTGGCGCATACAGCCTCAAGATCGCACGGACAGCTTCATTGAGGTCCGCGCAAAGCAGGCAGATTGCCTTGAGTGGTCATTGCAGCCTCCGTGCCACGCGCATGAGTTCGTTGCGCTGCCCGAAGCCGGTCAGCACCACGAACTCGACCTTGGGCAGGGTACCGTGGCCGCGGTTGTCCGGGACAAGAACGACACGGAATCCGACGCCTCACTCCTCTTTGCGATGCGGCCGACTGCCTCTCTGGAACCGGGTCCCTTGGCTCCGAGCGGCGCCTGGAGTCTGGCCTTCGAGAACAAAGGCGATAAGACAATCGTCGTAACTATGCAGATTCAACGCGACGATACCCCGCGTGGCTATCGAGAGACTGGCCGTCAGTCCTATTTCGAGAACAGCCAGGTCGGCAGTTACGACGATGAACTGAAAGAGTACGTCGGACTGGGTGAAAGCCCCATCACCGGAGAGGGGACGCATTCGAGTTATGCTGGTCTGGCGGCCAGGAACCCGAACGTCTATAGTGTCGGGGCGGCCCGTTGCAGCGTCAGCCGATCCTTCCTTGGCGAGCACGGCAATGCAGACCATCCGCCCGCCTACTATTCCGCCGCCGGAACCGACAAAAAGGCACTCAGCAGATCGAGCGGCCCGGACCTCTCCGCATTCGGAGACGAGGGCCGCTTCCTGCCGGGTGTGCGTGCCCATGGGCTCTTGACCGGCTCCAATGCCAGACTGTCGGGAACGAGTGCTGCCGCGCCCCAAGTCACTAGACGTCTAGCCATGCTCGACGCACTTCTGCCACTCTCCAGTACCGGCTCTCAGACGGACGAAGACACAAGAGCGGAAATAGATGCGCTTCTGGGCCCGGCAGCGGCGTCGATCCAGCCCAAGTGGAAAGCCCGACTTGGCAAGGGCATCGTACCGCCGAGCAGCTGCAATCCACTGTAATCGAATCCGGTAATCGATCTGGCCGGGCTAGTCCCCCTCCCAAGCGCCCTCGAGCGCTCGGGAGGGGGCATTAACCCAGCCCGCTCTTACTCCTGACCGTCCATCAGAGATCCGAGGAATGAGTAATCTATTCAATAGTCGGGTGGGAGAGAGGCGGCCGGAGGGAGGCGGCGAAACTCACTCACCGCCTCCTGGCGCCAGACCTCGCTGGACAAAGAAAGGGCCGCGAAACCAAGAGTTTCGCGGCCAAGTTCGCTCTCTATTACAAGAGCGGAGATCTGTGACACGTCACAGGGGAGAAGAGTATCAGATTGGAGCCAAATATTGTTTCCCGTCTTTGAGTGCAATCTCTTCAAGTATGGCCTCATGCTCGGCCGGTACCCATCGCATGGCAAAGGCTTGCCGTGCTTCGCTGCAACTCACAGGAACGGTGCTGGCCGTATGGCCCAGGTCCTGTTCGTTGTGAAACGGCACTTTTCCATCAAAAATGACGTAACGCATCGCAATCCAGGTACCGTTCGCTGTCGGCGACGTTTCTTTATTGAGGTTGGTCTTGATCTGCTGAATGGTCGGGGCGGTGTAATCGCCTTTTTTCCAGGGCATACGCGTTCTCCTTCATTAACAATGACCCAATCATAGCGTAGACTACAGAGCCTTCTGAGTGAAAATGTCGTTAAATCAGAGGTGGTTCTTCGATCCGGTTCCAGTTGGGGCTGCCAATCGCGAAAGCAGACTGCGTCCCAATCCGACCTTGCCGGTGACAAGAGGCCGGATCCTTTGGCGGCTTCCCACCCGACACCCGCTAGAGTTCGGGCCTCGGGTGTCGCCACGCCCACCTCATTCGAGGGGAGTCTCGTCTGTTGCACAGCCCGCCAATGGCCTGCGTCAGGTCAAGGAGAATGAGCTTAAGCCCATTCGCCTTTGGCGCGGCTCCAGAGTTCCTGCAAGAGGGACCCTTTCCCAGCGCCTGCGATTGAAAGCGGTGCATTCGCTCTCGGCGAGACACCATGAACGGTGCCATTGGCATTGAGCACCCTGCCAAGTTCGGTCAGAGTGAAGTCTGAGGATGCACCTCCAGCACCCGTCCACGCAGATCCCTCCACATCACGGGAAACGATGTCGCGGCCGCCCAGGCAATGCGCGATGATGACCTCTGCAATGGCAATGCCAAGGAGGGCGCCATGCGCACTGTCAACGGGGAAGTGAACGCCGGCAACAGTGCGGTTGACGGCAATCCGCTCGGCGACCCGATACAGCATCGGCTGTTCATTGAGGCCCTGCTGAGCGTTCTCCGCTTGGCTCATGAGCGCTGCAAGCATGGTCGCCAAAGCGAAGGCTTCCGTAGCATGACCGCTTGGATAGCTGCTGTGTGAGGGCGTTTGGATGACCGGCTGCACCTTCGTCGTGAAGTCGATGGGCCTTGGACAGGAAAAGTGATGCTTCACGCGCATCTCCAAGGTCGTGGTTGCATTGTCCACTGCTTCCAGCAGCATCATCGTCCACTTCGAACGCTGTGCGTTCAAGAAACCGATTGCGCCATAGAACGAAAGCATGTCCCCAAGTTGCGTGTGAATCTCCGGCAATCGATCGACTCTGAGATCGAAGTAATCCCGAAGGTACTTCAGCTGTCCGTGAAAAAATTCCTGGTTGGGACGGGTTACGGCCAAGACCGGCTGGTTCTCTTCAGTGAGACCATTCGTCAAGAGCGCGATCGACGGGTTGCTCTTGTCCCCAGCTGCGGAGCCTCCGGGATGAAGAACAAGATTGAACAGGTCTAATGTTTCAAAGTGCAGGACATGCGACTTCGGTTTGGCATCAAGGCGCTCGAAACTCTGCCAGTTGCCGCCGCCCCTGGGCATAACAGGCTTTCTGTTTTTGTCCTTCTCCCCCGTCCACTGACCGACGATTCCCTCTGCCGTTACGCCGATGGCAGCGGACAGCAGGAGAGACGAGTAACCGCCTGCATGTGAGCCATCAGCGCTCGCCCCGTGGCCGCCGTGGCCGCCGTGTCCTCCGTGGCCGCCGTGCCCTCCATGGCCGCCATGTCCTCCATGACCGCCGTGTCCTCCGAGTGATCCAAGTAGTGGCATTTCCACCTCCTCTGTGTTGACGCCTTATGGCAGCGGTAAAGACGGCGTGAGTCAAAGTAAGAATTGCGAGAAATCCGTGATTGACGTCTTTTTCACGATTCTGGCATCATTGGAGATCGTTGAGGCATAGTCTTTAGCCAGTTTGTTGCAGGAGGCTGGCGTAAGGGGCGCGGCGGCATGGAATCAACCCGGATTCATGTGAGTACTGTTGGTGGATTTCGCATGACAAGTGCGAGCGGACGCGACCTCACGCCCAAGAGCGCGAAGGCACGCGGTTTGCTTGCGATCCTCTGCTTGACACCGGACCGACGTCGCACCAGGCGTTGGTTGGAGTCTCGCCTCTGGTCGGACCGCGGGCCCGAGCAGGCCAGCGGCAGCTTGCGACAGGCCTTGACGGAGATTCGGCGCAACCTCGGCCCCGATCGCAACCTGTTGCTTGCCGACAGGGAAGACGTGCTGCTTCGGTCCGAATTCTTCCTGGTGGACTTGGAAGTTGAGCCGCAGGCGACGCAGCAGGCCTTGAACCAGGGTCGCGAACTCTTGGAAGGCCTGGACGTCCGCGATTCTGAATTCGAGATCTGGCTGCGAGATGAGAGGTCGCGGCTGGAAAGTGTCATTCAGTCCCTCCCCGGCGGAGGAGATGCCCGTGCACCGCCCTCCGAGGGCTTGACCTTACAGCTCCTGCCAAGTGCAGACGGCGCCAGAGAAGAGAATCTGCTAGCCCTGGCATTGGCCAATCTTGCCGGCAAGTTGGTGACTGAGTTCGCGATCATTGATGTCATTGCACCTGGCGTCGCGCAGGCGCGCGTTGGCGGTCCGGAGAACGGGCTGCGCCTTCGGGTCGACACCATCGCCGACAAGCGTCGAACGCACCTCCTCGTCCGGCTGGAAGCGTCGGCCAATTGCCAGCTGCTCTGGTCCAGCCACGCAAGCATGAAGGGCAGTGGACCCGAGTTGCTGGAGAGCGCCGATTTCAGCCACCTCGCACATCATGCGGCCGAAACGGCACTGTTGCTGATTCCCAAGCTGGTCGGCAGCAGCGGTGAGACACTGCGCGCAGAAGCGATGATGGTTCGCGCAATGCGCGAGATGTTCTCTTTCGATGCAGCACGCCTGCGCGTGGCGGAAGGCCTTCTGGCAGAGACCGGCCGTTTTGCGCCTTCTGGCCGGGTTGATGCCTGGCGGTCGTTGCTGCGGATGTTCATGTTCGTCGAGCGGACGGAAGCCGATCAAGACTTGCTGCGCGATGAGGCAGAACGCTTCAGCGCCCGCGCCCTAGAAGCCGAGGGCGACAATTCCTTGGTGAAAGCAATCGTCGGGAAAGTCCGCGTCTTGGCCAATGGCGATGTCCTTGGCGGCGCGGCTCTGGCAGAAGATGCATTATCGCTCAACCAGAGCAACCCGATCGGTCTCTCGGGGCTGGCCGCAGCCCTGATGCGCGGAGGCCGCCTGGACGAGGCTCTAACACTTGCACAGCGTGGGACTCTTATTGCCCGAAATTCACCCTTCATCCATTGGTGGGAGCTCTTCTCTTGCCTGGCGAAGGTCGCCAACGGCGACTTTGATGGTGCGATCGCCAATGCCGAGGCAGCCCATGTCAGAGCACCGAACTTTCGTGCACCCTTGCGTCATCTTTATGCCCTCTACCTTCACAGCGACAATCTGGAGGCCGCACACGGTGTCAGGACTAGGCTGCGTGCGCTCGAACCCGAGTTCTCGCTTCAAAACATTCGAGACAATCCGGGCTACCCTGCAGGGGTCCTCCGTGCCAGTCCGCTGATCGCACTCCAAGACGTAGACTAACGATCCCGGCGCATCGAATGGCGGGACTAAACACCTAGAACCGGGCGCCGGTCTCGGAATCAAGTTCGGCAAGGGACCTGAGCCAGGTGTGACCGCTTTGGTTGTAGACTTCCAGGAGTTTGCGCCGCTCCGCACTGGAGAACCTGATATCGCGCTCGTCGTTCACCGCGGGTCGCTTCACATCCTCCGTGTTCACAGGGTTGATCAGGAGGCCCAATTGCCTCCGGCGATAGTCGAGAACGCGCTTCAGCAGCATCAACTCGCGGCGCACGGTACCTGAGGCCACGGTCTTTCGATCTATCTGTGGCGTCCTTCCTCTGCTGACAGGCTGGCACAGTCGTCGTTCACGGTAGTCCTCAAAGTGCTCCGGCCGCAGATTCGTTGCGGCATAGTCGCAGAGCTTGCGCTCCTCGCGGAGAAACCGCCTGTGCCGACTGGCCTCGGCAATGCGAGAGTCTTCGCTGGGGCGTTTCCCGGTCACCTCGCGAAGATAGAGCGTAATGAGATCCCCCAAGGTGGTCGCGCGGCCGGCGGACTGATCCACAAAGGGACCCCGGTCCATCTCGGTCTCGATCTTTCGAGCCCCAACGTCCGCGGCCTTCTTCGAGCGGAAGGTGGCCAACTGATACGGCCAACCTTTGCGCCTGATTTACACTTGCCACTGTCCCCGAGACTTCTCGCGGATCGTTGCCATTTGGCACCCTCGTGAATCTCAGTGTGCCAAACGGGTTGTCTGGCGGGTCTCGCGAGCATCTTGGATTCTTAAGTCGCTGATTTCGCCGAACTTTTCTATAAGATGTAAGGTGTAAGTTTCGCGAAACAGCCGCTGCCAATCGTGGCGCGTTGCTTCCGACTGTGCCAGAACTATGTCCCTTCGCTTTCCTCCGATAGTTTGTAATATGAGGAATGACAGCTTGCGCAGTACGATCGACGTGGAAGGAAGCGCTCTTCAAACCACCGATGCATGGCATGATTTCTCGCGTGAATCATATCCTTTAATCAGCGGCAATCAGACCGTGCTCACAAAAGGAAGCATCTATAGATTGCGGGCGGCGTCCAGGCCGCCCTCCTTTCTTGTCTTCTGACAGGCAACGATTTGATTATTTACAGAATAAGGGCGTCGCCGTGAGAGTTCAATGCTAAGGCTGATAGCCTTCACGGCACTGTTTCATTGCGGAACATTGTGACGCAAGCACTTGAATTCGCAGAATCTGTATGAAATTTTCCTGTTGAAGCACACCACTGAGGAACTCTGGAAAACGCATGGCTTTATCTCAGTCGGATATTGAGTGTATTCGAAAAACCTGGGCGCTGATCGTCCCGGCGCGCGACCTGGCTGCCCAGGTATTCTATGGGCGGCTGTTTCGCATCGCACCACACACGAAAGCGCTCTTTAGGTCAGATCTGCAGTCCCAAGGACGGAAACTGACAGACACGCTTGGCTTCGTGGTCGACCATCTGCACGAGATCGATCAAGTGACCGCAGCTGCTGAGGCTTTGGCGATCCGTCATGTGGATTACGGCGTTAAGGAGGAGGACTACCATGCCGTTGGCGACTCGCTGATCTGGACCTTCAGAAACACACTAGGTGGACGCTTCAGCGAGGAGGCAGCAGCTGCATGGACAAAGGCCTACGCTACCCTGTCCGAGGCGATGACCGCTGCTGCCTACCCCAAGGGCGGAGGGGGTCAGTAGGCTCCTCGCCCGCCGATTACCGCCTTCACGGTCAGGACCAATAGCACCAGATCCAAGAGCGATGATCGGGCCCGAACATAGGCGACATCCATGTCCACCATCTTGGTGAATCCGATCTCTGCGCGTCCGGAAACCTGCCACACGCCGGTCAATCCCGGTTTGGCATTGAGGCGCTCCAAGGCGTTGCTGGGATAAGCGGCGACCTCTTGTGGTAAAGCCGGCCTGGGCCCAACCAAAGACATCTCGCCATTGACCACGTTCAAAAGCTGCGGTAACTCGTCGAGTGAGAAGCGGCGCAAAAAGCGACCGACCGGGGTCACCCGCGGATCCTTCTTGACCTTGAAACAAACGCCTTTGCGGTCGCTCTTGGCGAGCAAAGCCGCACGTCGTTCTTCGGCATCGCAGTACATGGAACGAAACTTAAAGATCGAGAAACGACTGCCTCCCTTTCCGACCCGCTCTTGTCGAAACAGCACGGGGCCGCGCGAGGTGGCTTTGATCGCAACGGCCAGAGACAAGAGAAGCGGCGCCAAGACTGTTAGAATAGTAAGGGCACCGACGAGATCGAGCAGGCGCTTGCCGCCTGGTTCCTCATTGCGCGGCTGCCGAGCCTCGCCAACAGCCTGGCGAGCCGCGCGCAGAAGAAAGGCCGGATTGCCGAGGAGGTAGCGACGAGCCATACGGCGCGGTTCCATCGCTAGCCGCCAGGCCCACTCCATGCCGAGCGCTCGAAGCGTGCGCGGTGCCCTGGCAATGCGGCCGGAGTAGAAGTCGAAGAGGCCACCGACCCCCATGGTTAGGCCGGGACGTAGCCTGGGAGCATTGCGTTGCAGCCAAAGCTCCTGCAGCGGAACGCCCAAGGCAACCAGCAGGATGTCAGCGCCGGATTCGTTGATGGTTCGGACCGTCGCGTCCTCATCCGCAAGGCCGGCATATCCGTCCAAGCATCCGGCAATCTCGAGACCGGGTGCAAGAGACCGCGCCGCGTCCGCCACGGCCTCGGCAACGCCGGGTCGCGCGCCCAAAAGGAACAAGGAGCGGCCTCTCTTGGCGGCTTCCCGACAGAGCGGCGGGAAGAGATCGGTACCGTTGAGGTTCTGCTGCAAGCGATCCCCGCTCATCCGCGCGGCAATGGCAATTCCCGATCCATCCGGCAGCAGTACGTCCGCAGCGTCTAAGCTCTGGCGGTAATCCGCATCCTTGGCAGCGACATTCACGCAGTGCGCGTTGACGAAGGCAACCCGAAGCGGGCGCTCATTCTGCAAGAGACGGTCAAGCGCAGAGCCGCGCGAGCCGTTGAAAAGAGTGAGCCCAAATAGCCTGAGCGTTGATGGCGTCTTGTACATAGCGGTTCCCCGTTTGCTGTCGTAACTGTCGGAGAGCCTGCTCGCGGCGCGCCATTCCAGCAATGAAGCGAGGGTATGTTCGTTGGGCTTGTTTGGTCAGCCGGGACCTCGATTAGTCTCTGATGGCGGCCACAAGCAGAGCTCTCCGCTCCGAAGGCATGGCGGGACTATCCTTTGGTATAGACCGGCTATCCTTCAGCGTCGGCGCCATGCTCTCCCGGGCACGCTACATAGGAGCGAGGCGTGAGGGAGCAGAGATGAAAATCGTGACAGCCATGTCCGCGGAAGGAGATCCGCGCGCAGCTCTGGCCGATATTGCGCGGCAGATCGAGACCACAGAGGCGCGTGGACCGGACTTCATCGCGCTGCATGTCAATGCCGCATACGATAGGACCGCACTGCAAAAGGCCGCGCTTAGCCTCGGTGCCAGGGCGCTTCATGGCGGAAGCTCTTGCTTGGGCATCATGACGGAGCAAGGCTTAAGCTTGGGCGACGACCAAGGGCTCGGCTGCTTTGCGCTTTGGGATGAAGAAGGCGACTACGCAACTGGCAGCGCCGCGCTTTCGCTTGGGGCGGCGCAAGCAGGTGCAGCTGCTGTCAGCGCCGCCTTAGAAGCAATAGGGCGCGTCGGTGAGGCGCCCGACCTGATCTGGCTGACATCCGTTCCAGGCAGCGAGGAAGAGGTCATCGCGGGTATCGAAACCGTGGTCGGAGCAAAGGTTCCGATTGTCGGCGGCAGTGCGGCTGACAACGACATCTCCGCGGCATGGTACACCTTCGATAAGGAGGGTGCTTATGGATCGGCCGTCGTTATCTCGGTCCTCTTTCCCTCGACAGATGTCTCCTGCGCCTACAGCAGCGGCTACACACCGACACAGACAAAAGGAATCGCCACGCGCGTCGAGGGGCGCGAACTCGTCGAAATCGACAACAAGCCTGCCGGCGATGTCTATCGTCGATGGACCGGTGGCAGGATACCCGCCGCCACTCCAGAACGGCAGTCGATCCTTTGGAAGAGTACCCTGGCACCGCTTGGCCGCTCGACCAGTTCTCTGGGCAGCGTCGCTTTTCATCTGCTGGCCCATCCTGCAGCGCTCCATGCAGATGAAACGCTCTCACTCTTCGCCAATGTCCAGGAGGGCGAGGAGATCGTACTGATGCAGGGATCCGAAGACAGCCTGGTCGGCCGCGCCGGCAGGATCGCCCGCATGGCGAGTGGGCGGAACATCCATCAAGACCGCAGGATTGAAGGCGCGCTCGTGGTTTACTGTGCCGGCTGCATGCTGGCCGTGCGCGAGCGCATGCAAGAGGTTGCCGATGGCATCAACGCGGCACTTCCGGGAACGCCCTTTCTGGGCATCTTCACCTTCGGCGAGCAGGGCAGCGTCGTCTCGGGAAGCAATCGTCATGCCAACTTGATGATCTCTTGCGTGACCTTCGCAGCCTAGCTGACCTAGATTTGGCTCATGGCCGAGAGCGAACATCTCCGCGAAGCGCTCCTTGAACTCAACGTTCTAAGGGAGCAGGAAGCCGCCGCCTTGCGCGAGGCCAACGCGCTGGTCGACGCTCTTTCCTGCGTGACGCAAAGCAAGACACCGCGCCTTGCCTTGGAAGCACTGCTCTTATCCGTACAAGAGACCTTCGCTTGCCACGCCACCGCGCTCTTGGCACAGGGTTCCGACGGCGCTCGGATCGAGATGGCAAGCCGGCCTCATTTCAAAGGTCGGATCAGTGGTGCGCGCGAACTCTTGGATCCGAAAGCCCGCCGTATCGTCGATGTACGCGACAAACCCTGGTGGACAGACGGTCTGGCGGCGGAACTTGGTGACATTCGTGCCGTGCTGAGCGCACCGGTGGTGCTCGACGATCAGCAAGCGATGGCGCTGGTTTGCTTTTCGTTGGAAAGGGCGGCCTTCTCCGTTGCCGACTTGCGCCTTCTGGTGAACTTGACGGGGATCGCCGCGCAATCCCTGTCATCCCTGGCAATCAGCGAGCACAATGCCCTTCTTGCGGCAGTGATTGAGGGTTCGGCGGCCAGTGTTTCCATCGCCGACGCCGGGCAGGCTGACATGCCCTTGATCTATGTGAACCGTGCTTTCGAAGCCTTGACCGGCTATGCGAAAGCCGAGGTCTTGGGCAGTAACTGCCGGCTTCTCTCCGCAGAGGCGCCGGAGTCACCCGAACGTCTTCGTCTGCGCAATGCGATCAAGAATCGCGTCGAAGGAACCTTCGAGTTACAGAACCGGCGGAAAGACGGCACATTCTTCTGGAACCATCTTTCCCTCTATCCAATCAAGGGCGACACCGGCGAAATCGCCTACATGGTGGCAACACAGGTCGACGCCAGTGAACGGCGCGCCATAGAAGAAGAACGCGATCAGGCACGCAGCCGATTGGTGAATGCCTTGTCGAGCACGTCGGAAGGATTTCTGCTGGTCGATCCCGCCGGACGGATCGCCTTCGCCAATAACTGCTATCGGAACTTCTTCAACGACGAGGAGGGCTGGCAGCCCGGCGAGAGCTTTGTCGAGATTTGGGCGCGTCGGCTGCAACGAGACGGCGTTGAGGCCGGCGCGGCTCTCAAGGCCGCGCGTGACCGCCAACAGGAACTTTTCGCCGGGCGCCAAGATGCCGAGGTTCAGTTGGAGGACGGACGCATCGTTCTGCTCAACGACCAACCGACAGCAGATGGCGGCGCGGTCTCGATTGCCACGGACGTGACCTCGCTGAAAGCGACCGAGCGGATGCTGACCGAACGCGCGGTCGCAATCGATGCCGCACAGGACGCGATCGCCATCACCGATCTCTCCGGCCGTTTCGTCTATATGAACCCCAGTCACATGGCCATGTTCGGTTACGAGCGGGAGGCGGAGGTCTTGGGTAAACCCTGGACCATGCTCTACGAGCCCGAGCAGGCAGACTATATGCAGCGCGTCGCGATGCCAGAACTGGAGCGCATCGGCACTTGGCGCGGTGAAGTTCCCGGTCTGTCGCGCGACGGCGCCCGCGTGGTGCAGGAGATCTCCTTGACTCTGCTCCATGACATCGGACTGATTTGCGTCACCAGGGACATCGCGGAACGTCAGCGCAGCGAGCGGGAGCGTGCGCGTCTGGTCGAGCAATTGAATGCCGCTCAACGCCGTGAGGCGATTGGCCAGATGGCAGCCGGGATCGCACATGACTTCAACAACCTGCTTGCCGCCGTGACCGGATCCGCGACACTGCTGTTGGAAAGCGTTGAAGAGCCGGGCAAGGTTCGCACACATGCCGAACGAATTCTTACCGCTGGCGCGCGTGCAACGGCCATGGTTTCGCGTCTTCTGGACATGGGCGCCCACCCCTCTCAACCGCAAATGATGGACCTGAGAGAGGCCTTCTCCGAAGGGGCCGAGGTCTTGCGCGCAAGCGGCTCGCGCCGGGCGAGCTACTCGATCTCCCAAGCTCAAGATCCGCTGATCGCCAAAGTCGATCCAACCGACGTTCTGCAGGTTGTCTTGAATCTGGCAATAAACGCCCGCGACGCGCTCGGCGATGCGCCCGGCGAAGTCCGTCTCGACCTCAGGGCAGCCGATGCCGACAGTCTGCGCACAGCCTGTCGGCTGGGTGAAATCAACGCGACCCAATCCTATGCAATCCTCACGGTCGCTGACACCGGCAAGGGAATGAATGACGAAGAGCTGGAAAAGGTCTTCGAGCCTTATTACACGACCAAAGGCCGTGGCGGCACAGGGCTGGGACTTGCTGTCGTTTCCAGTATCATCCAGGCGATCGGCGGCGCGCTCAACGTCACCAGCCATCCTGGCAGGGGCACGGAGTTTCGGGTCTTTTGGCCGCTGAACGCCCCGAAGCCCGCGAAACCAGAAACGGCACAACCCACGACGCGCAAGAACCTGGACGGCAAGACCGTCATTATTGTCGACGACGATGCTGCCGTGGCCGACGTCATCGCCGCACTCTTGGAAAGCAGCGGCGCGGAGGTTGCCGTTTGCGAGAATCCACTCGATGCCTTGGCCGCGATCGAAGAGGATCCCAACGAATGGGATCTGCTGGTCACCGACTACGATATGCCGGTACTGCCTGGCCCAGAGCTGGCAAGAAGGGTCCGCGCCGTTGTCCCGGAGATCCCAATCCTCCTCTGCACCGCACTTGCCGGCAAAAAACGAGACGACGGCACGTCAAAGACCCTGTTCGACGGCATACTGGGCAAGCCGGTCTCGAAGAACAGCTTGATCTCAGCTGCCTTGGCTGCCATGTCGGACTGCAACGAGAAACGGGGCGGACCATGAAAGTACTGATCGCCGACGATCACGATCTTATTCGTGATACCTTGCAGTCATTTCTGGAAAATGACACTAGCTTTTCCGTGGTGCAGGCCGATAGCTACGATTCGGCGCGTGAGAAGATCAGCTCCGACGGTCCTTTCGACATCGTGCTCTTGGACCTTCACATGCCCGGAATGCGTGGCGTGGACACCTTGAAAGAGGCCATGGCACTGAACCAAGGTCAGCCGGTCGCCCTGATGTCGGGCATGGCACCGCGTAGTGTTGCCGAAGAGGCCCTGGCTGCGGGTGCGGCCGGTTTCCTTCCCAAGACGCTGGCGGCCAAGTCGCTGATGCATGCCATTCACTTCATGGCGGCAGGCGAGCAGTATGCGCCGATCAAGTTCATGACCGAACGCGAGGAAGCCGTTCCCAACCCCATCGCCGACAAGCTGTCGGAACGCGAGCTTCAGGTGCTGGAAGGTCTCTGCCGTGGCCTGTCCAACAAGGAGATAGCCCGCGAGCTGGAGCTGCAAGAGGTGACCGTCAAGCTACACGTCAAAACGCTCTGCCGAAAGCTAGAGGCGCGAAACCGCACCCAGGCCGCGATGATCGCGCGCGACGCAGAGCTCTTCTAGTGGGGCAACCAGTTGGTGGGCGGATTCACCGAAGGCTGTGATACAAGCGTTCGGATCGGACCACTCTCATGATCGCCTTTTCAAGATGCAGGCGCCTATACTTTGGGATAGGAGGCACCGCGAAGGAGCTCATTGGCTAGGCTCCTGCACGACCCGGTTCCATCCCAGATTTCTGTACTTTCGTCTCATCCAATCGGACGCCGACGCCCTCGCCTGAAGGCAGCCGCGTCTCGATGCCTTTTTTTTGAGACGGTGCAGATCGCCATGAACATGCATTCGCCCTTCGACCCGCTTGTCCAAGCACCCAGTCGACGCTTAAAGCTGTTCCGTACGCCTTTACGTCTGCTCGGGTTCTCTCGGTTGCTGCGCGGCGGTCGCTTGAACGACACCGGACGGCTGCCTCGCTATTGCCTCGTTCTCATTGTGAGTCTGGCTGCGGTTTGGGGGCCGATTGTGGCCTACTTGCTCTTGGCGCCGCCACGCTTCACCTCCGAGCTCTCCTTGATCCTACCTGGTGCCGGCGCATCGGCCTCGGTCAACCTGGCAGAGATTGGGCAGGCGTCCTCCTATGCCAACTCCCCCTATGCCTCCAACGCAGTCAGCCCGACGGTGACCTACCGCCGCCTCTTGGACGCCGGACGTGTTCTGGAAGGCGCCGCAGCACGAGTGAACCTCACAACCGCCGAGTTTGGAGCTCCGCGCGTCAAGCTGGTTGACCAGACGAGCCTCATCCTGGTGGAGATGACAGGCGGAAGTCCCGAGGCTGCGCAAGCGCGAGCCATAGCTCTGCTGGACGTTTTTCTTGGCGAGCTCGACAGCCTCCGTGCGGATGAGATCAAGAGGCGTGAGGATTCCGCGCGCGCCGCCATTGCCGATTACAAGGCGGCCGTATCAGCCACGCGCGCCCGGATCACTGCTTTGCAAACCAAGACGGGGCTCGTCTCATCCGAGCAATACAGCGGCATGGTGGCGGACATGGAGGCCTTGGGCACGCACCTGCGAAACCTGGAGGCCGAGTTGACGCTGAGGCAGGGTTCCGTAGAGGCCCTGGAACGCGCGCTTGGCGTGACGCCGGCCATGGCCGCAGCCGCCTTAAAGCTACACGCCGACCCAGAGTATCAGGCCCTGTCATCGGAGATGTCGGAGCGCGCCTCCACCCTGGCGGTTGCGCGTGCGCAGTACGGCCCCAAGCATCCGACCTTGCTGGATGCCAAAGACGCCTATGCGGGATCCAAAGGCCGTGCCTTCGCGCGCGCCGAAGCGGTTACCGGTCTGTCGCGCGACACACTGGTCAACAAAATCGCACTGTCGCATCAAGGCGAACGCGCGGAGATCCTGGCAAAGCTGGTGACTCTCACGGCCGAACGCGACGGACTGGAAGCAGAATACGCCGCGCTTTTTGTGCGCCACCAGGCTTTGCGTGAGAGAGTGCTGGCTCTTATCGAGGCATCATCCAGATTGGATGACTTGCAGCGCGATTACCAGGTCGCCGAAGCGGTCTTTGCCTCCGCGCTCGCCCGCAACGATACCTCGAAGAGCGACGTCTATGCGTCTTACCCCTTGGTGCAGGTCCTGGAGCGGCCCAGCCTGCCCGATAGCCCTTCCTCGCCGAAGGTCATCATGGCAATGGGCGCCGGCGTTGCCGCGAGCGCCTTTCTTCTGATTGCTCTCGTCCTGGCCTGGATTCGTCGATCCCTGGTAGACCGTCTCTTGAAGGGGCGCGACCAGGCATGACCGCAACGTCTCGCAATCCCGCCGAATCACTGGTGTTCTGGACGTGGTCTCTCACCTGGTGCTTCTACCTGCTGGGCGCCCTCTACATTATCGGTCCGGTTCTGGCCTGGGTTCTGTGCGGGCTCACGATTCTCTCGCTCTATCTGGGGCCGGCGATCCGTGACGATCTGCGTGCGAGCGGGCCGATCCCGGCCGTCGTCTGGGCCTGGATCCTGGGCATGGGGTTGATGCTGGTAGCACTATGGGTCGGTCATCTGGATTGGCGTCTAGGCTTGGGCGCGACGATCAAGTCGACCGTCGGTTGGGCTAAGGGGTGGGCGCTCCTGGCCCTCTTCCCGCTCGCCGGCGCTGTCCTTCCAATCAGACGTCGGGTGCTGATCGGTGCGCAGGG
This sequence comes from Kiloniellales bacterium, assembly GCA_040219175.1. GTDB lineage: Bacteria > Pseudomonadota > Alphaproteobacteria > Kiloniellales > JACOMY01 > JACOMY01. The sequence continues at coordinate 28,863 of JAVJSY010000075.1, read as the reverse complement.
GGTGGTGGCTCTTTGCACGCTTCTCGTACTGCCGGTCCTGTTCGCCGCGCCCTACCTTGGTTTGCCTCAGAAGATCTTCACCTCGCCGCTGAAAGCGGTCGGCGGCCCCGGGCCGGAGTACTTTAGCCTCTATCTCTACACGCTCGATCCCTCCAGCTGGACGCCGCGCTGGCAGTTCTATGCGCCCTGGTCGCCCTTTGCCGGACTGCTTGGCGTGGTCACTGTCCTTTTCGCCTTGGAAGACAAGCGTAAGACATGGATGGTCGTCGGCATCCTGGCGGGAGTAGCGATGGTGCTGCTTTCGAAATCGAGGATGAGCTTGGTTGCGCTTGTTGTCTGTACGCTGGGGCCGAGACTGATGGGGTGGGCGCTGCAGGCCTGGGCCTGGCGTCTTGCCGCTGCCGTCATGGCCTCCATGGCGGTTCTAGGCGCTTGGGTGTTGCGCAGCGGCGAAGACGCCTATGCCAGCTTTCGGGCGCAGCGGGCCGACAGCACACGCGTCCGCGAAACCCTGCAGCGCATCGCAGAAGAACGCTGGTGGCACGAGGCGCCCTGGTTCGGACATGGAACGGTGCAGCCCGGTCCACATCTGGTCGAGTACATGCCGATCGGCAGTCATCACACCTGGTATGGGCTGCTCTTCGTGAAAGGCCTGGTCGGCTTTGTGGCGCTTCTCGTTCCCTTGGTCTGGCAGCTCGCGCTTGCGGTCATTGACGCCGCGCGTGGCCCGCGCGGCTACCTGCCACTGGGCATTATGCTGGTGATTGTCATCCTCTCCTTCGGCGAGAACATCGAGATCGAGGCTTACCTCCTTTGGCCGGCCCTTACCCTGCTTGGGATCCATGCCCGCGAGTGTGCCGACGATCGGCTGGCCAGAGCGCAGCACGACTAACGGAGAAACGGCTCAAACCTCTGGGGATCAAATAGGGTTCGCAGCCTGACGACTAACCTCGTGCGCGCGTCTTTCAGCGCACCCTCTTGCTCGGTCTTTCCAGATTCACGGCTTTGTTTGGCCTTCAAACACATGGTCCCCACGTCGACGCAACTCAAAGAAAAAGAGCCGCGGGCGAAAGCCGCGCGGCTCTTGTCTGTCTTGAGTATCGCGATCAGGCGGCGCTGCGCTCACCCGTCGTGCGGCGATGTTCTTCAATCAAGGTCCGCCAGCGATGGGCAAAGCGCTGTTCGGCTTGCAGTGCCGCCTGGCGTCCGCGGCGCAGGGTGAAGGACCAATCACGCCGTTGGGCTGCCTCCAGCGCGCGCGCCCAATCGCTCACCGAGCCGCCCCCTACGCCAAAGGCACCGCTGCGAAGGTGATCGCCGAGGCCGTCTCGCGTTGCGCAGAGCAACGGCCGCGCCGCCGCAAGGGTCTCCAAGGCGACCAAGCCATAGGGCTCCCAACGAGACGGCATCGCTACCAGATCCAGCGAGGCGATTGCCGCGGCCGGTTCATCGGTAAAAGGCCGGAAGCAAATCCGCGGATCTCCATCGGCGAGCTCACGCAAGCGCGCCAGCTCCGGACCATCGCCGATAAGGTGCAACTCGGCGTCTTCCAAACGCGCGTCGCGAAAGGCCTTGATCAGAATGTCGAACCCCTTCTGACGATCGAAGCGACCCAGAGCGCCGAAGACCCTTGTCGTGTCGCTCTGCTTCGACGGCACACGGAGGAAGGGCGCTAGATCGACACAGGGGGGAATCGTCACCAATCGCCCGGCTGGAACCAGGCCGCGCAGTTCCATCCACGCTGCCTGACCCTCGCTCACGGCGACGACTTTGTCGAAGAGTGAGTAGCTGGTCCGGAGGAGGGAATGAAATCTTGCCCTCTTGGCGACGTTTGCTGCAACGAAGCCTTGTGAGTAGCTATGCTCGACATGGATGAGGGGCCGATCGGCGTAGCGCCCTCGAAGGCCCACCAGCAGCGGCAGGTTCCGCCAGCAGACCGAGAGGTGCGACACTATGATATCGGCCTGGACGCTCGGCGTTGACAGGCGACCGCGCTTCACCCGGACGATCTCATGCTGGCCGATACGCCCCAGCATCGGAGAAGAGAGAAGATGATCCAAGACACGATTAACGCCACCAGGGCTCGAGTCGTCGATTAGATGGGCAATAGTTGTTGGCATGGAGAAGTTTCCCGTTCGATTGTTTGGGTTAGAGAAAGCGCCGCCGTGCTGACAGCAGAAGATCTTCACTTCGGCGGTAGCTGGCGTCGCCGAGAGCAGAGAGGAGTGCTGCGGCGCCGAGTGTGGAGAGGCTCTTCACCGGCTCCTCCAGAAGCGGCCGCCACGAACTCGAAAGCCAACGACGTGACAGGGCCAGCGAAAGCGACGCGTCGCGTGCAGCGATCGCTCGTCGACAGAGGTAGCGGAGCTGATAGGCCCGGGCGGCGGGCAGATGTCGTTCCATGAAGTCCGGTGCAATAGCCGAGAGCTTCGTGACCATGCGCTCCCAGGTTTGATACTGCCGTTCTACGTTTGCCGAAAGGCCGCCGGGATTGATGCGGTAGAGCGTCAACAGGCCGGGGATGCCTTCAATGCGCCAGTCCGTTGTCAGCGCGAAACGCAGCCAACCCTCGACATCGTCGGTCTGGCGAAAGGTCTCGTCGAACCACCAGTCGCGCTCATGCTCATGAAGCGGGCGCCAGGCCATCGCATCCAAGGCGACCTTGCGCATCACCGCAGCCGAGCCGTTGCCGATCGGATTGCGCTTCAAGATGTGGGCGGCGGTGATGCCCTTTAGTCGCGGGCGTTGCACCAAGCCCGTCGGGCGGCCCTTGGCATCGATCAAGCGAGAGCCCGAGAAGCTAATGCCCACATCGGGGTTTGCTTCCAGGTGTTCTACATGGCGTTCCAGCTTCTGCGGTTCCCAGAGGTCGTCGGCATCGCAGAACCCAATGATGGCGGATGCGGCATGGGCTATTCCGGTGTTGTGTGCACCGGCAAGACCGCGATTGGCCTGACGAACGACCCTTAGACGTGGATCATCGAAACTTGCGACGATCTCCAAGGTATTGTCTTTGGAGCCGTCGTCGACCACGATGATCTCACTATCCCGCAGTGTTTGTCTCAGCAAAGACCGCAGTGTTTCGGCAATCGTACCTGCCACATTGTAAGCAGGAACAACGACAGTTGCTTTAGGCATAGGTAAAGCTCCTCTATTCACAGAAAAGGGCGCGCCGTACCGCGCGGGGCATAAAGGGGGCTGCGAGTGCGCCAAGGAATGTCGGAAGGCTGCGTCGCAGATCGGTGAAGAAGGCGGCGGGGTTGCAACGAACCCCCGACCAGGCGAACTGGGCAGCCTGGCCGGTCCTGGCGTCCATGCGCAGCGCCCGCCGCGCCAGATAGCGAAGCTGAACGGCTTCAGCCCGACGCAACTCCGCCGCGCTGGCACAGTGACCGTAGCTTCGGGCCGATGCGATCGCCGAGCGCCAGCCGCGGTACATGGCGCCCAGGTCCGCCGAAAGCCCGAAGGGACTGGCCCTGTAGTGGACCAGCGTGCGCGCGATGCCCTCAATACGTCCGCCCCTGGCAACGAAGCGGATCAACCATTCCAAGTCTTCGCAATGAACCAGACTGTCATCGAAACCACCGCTTTCTCGAAAACGCTCCGTCGAAACCGCCAGGTTCGATAGGGTGCACAGCGGGTTCTCACCCAGCAGGTGAGGCACTGTCAGCGGCGATGTGGCGATCTTTGATTGGGTCTCGCGACCGCCGCGCCCGGAGAAGAACTGCACCTCGGCGTAGTAGGCATCCGCTGCAAAGCGACCGGCAAAGGCCCGATCGAGGACCGCGAGCTTGTCTCTGGCCCAGAGGTCGTCGGCGTCGAGAAAGGCGAGGATTTCTCCTTGAGCGATGTGCAGCGCCGCCAAATTCCGAGCCTTGCTGGGACCGCCGTTCTTTATGCGCAGCACGCGAATGCGCGCATCTTCGGCCGCGCAGCGCGTGAGAACAGCCAGCGTTCGGTCGCTGGACCCGTCATCGATACAGATCGCCTCCCAATCGGAGCAGCTCTGTGCCCTGACGCTGTCCAGTGTTTCGGTAATCGTCTGTTCTGCATTGAAGCAGGGAATGACGATGGAAAAACGGGGCATCTATGCCTCCTTGCTGCGAAGGATGAAGAGGTTAAGCAGCAGCGGTCCTGCTGCTGCGAGTTGGCCGATGGTGGCAATCGCCAAGTAGCCCGAGGCGATTGCAACGAGGCCGTAGGGTGCGAGCGCCGCCGTCGAGAGGATGAGAAGGAGCGCGATTAGCGCGGAGCGGCGGAACTCTTGGCCGGCCATGTCGTGCGCGCGCAGCCACTGTGCGACCGCCGACCAGATCAGGCCAGGAACTGCCGCCAGGCAGAGGATCGAGACGACGTCGGAAGCGTCAGCCCAACGCTCGCCGAAGAGCAAGGGCACATAGAGCGGCGCCATAAAGGCCTGCAGGACAATAACCGGCGTCAGCAAACCGAGACCCAGCATGAGAGCAGAGCGCAAGGTGGCCCGTCGGTCTCCTGCAGCGCAGAGGTGTGGAAAGAGCACGGTGGCAAAGGCAGTGGAAAAGGAGGTCGCGATACCCAGGCCGGCGTTGAAGGCGAAGAAGTAGATTCCCAAGGCCTCCGCACCCAAGAGAGCGCCGATGACCAACTTGTCGGCCTGTGCGCGCAAGGCCTTGACGACTTCCACACCCAGGATGGCGCCGCCAAAGCGCAAGAAGGGCCGAAGCGGAGCTGCCGGCGCGTCCGGATCGGCTCGCCAAGGGCGCAGGCGGCGCATGGCGATGAGCCAAAGAGGTGCTGCCAGCAGTTTGGGCAGCACCATGGCAAGCGCGCTTGGCCAGACCAGCGTCAAAGCCGCTGTCGCAAGATTGGCGAAGACGATCTGGCCGGCACCGATTGCGGCGGTGGCCCCGAGGCGCCCTTCGCGCATTGCCAAGAAGCACTGCACCAGGCCGGCGGGCATGAAAAGGTACTCCCCAGCCAATAGGGCGAAGAGAAGAAAGAACAGAAGGTCGCCCGATGCGGCGTAAGCCAAACTTCCGATCAAAAGCTGCAAGAAGAACAGTGCCAGGCACCAAACCCAGAATATGCGCCTCGCCGTCTTGCACACGCCGGCGAGTTCATCGGCTCTGGCCGCAATGATCTTCTGCCCCACGCCGTTTTCGGTGAAGGCCTTCAGGATCTCCGAAGCCGCTAGTGCCGCGGCAGCCAGGCCGATCGCGCTTGCGTCCAAGGTTCGGGCCACCGCGACCACCACCAGCAGGCGTGAGACCTTGGCTGCCGCTTCCGATGCACCGTAGGCGACCAGATGACGAACGAAGGGGCTGAGGCGGCAAGGGGTGAGGCGCATTGGAGGCTCCGGGGCGTTGTGATGCGCTCGGGACAGGGCCCGTGCGCTGGCCTCTTCTTGCTATCGGGTATTGCCGAAATAGGTGAGCGTGCGCTCGGCTAGCACGAGAACTCCTGCGCATGGTGCTCTACCCCTTTCGGATAGGTGCCGGAGAAATCGGCGAGACCCCGCGCAACAATGCGCCTTCCATCCAACCAAACGCCCGCGGGCAAAACTGTCTTGCTGCCTCTAGGGTCTCGGTCACCACGAGCGAGGGCGTGATCGCGAGATCCGCCGAGAAGATCAGGAGAGATCAGATGAAGAGCGCATTAGGTTTGGGGGTTCTTGTCCTATCAGCCACCGCGGCTTGCGCGCCCATGCGCACGCCCGAGAACATCGAAGCCGTAGAAGAAGGCGCCAGCTATCAGGCGCACTACCGCAGCGCCGACGCGGATATCCTGGATGAGCGAAACAAGCGGTCCATGGCGATGAACGCCGAACGCTGCCAGATCTCCTCCGGGCAGCCCTTGACGCTGCCCGTAACGCTGGATGTAGCCTTGGAAAGCGAGCGCCTCTCGCGCGGGGACCTTCTGGAAGTGCTGGTACAAAAGGACGAGGTCTTCAGCGGCGAATACGAGGTCTCCCGCGACGGTAAGCTGAAGCTCCCCTTTGCCGACCCCGTTCCCGCTGCCAACCGAAGCGTCGGTGAACTGGAGCGCGAGATTGCCGAGCGACTGGTGCGCGAAGGCTACTACCGGCGTCGCCCGGAGGTATCGGTTCGGGTTATGGACTTCGCGTCGGCCAAAGTTTACGTCGGCGGGGCCGTCTTTGATCCCGGTTCATTCGAGGTCGGCCGCGTGTCGGGCGACGATCGCGACGACCTGCGGCAGACCGCGCGCGGCGCCTCCACAGAGGGCAGGAACCTCTCGCTCGCACTGCAGGCCGCCGGCGGGGTGCGACCGGATGCCGATCTCTCCGCCGCTGTGCTGCGTCGCGACGGGGTCGAGTATCGTCTGGATCTGCGCCCGGCGATAGAGGGACGCGCCTTCGCCGACGTAATGCTGCTTTCCGGCGACGAGATCGAGCTGCCAAGCCGGGGCTGCTTTCAGGAGGCGCTGATGGCGCCAAGCGCGATCACGGCCCCCGGCGTCAGGATTTTTGTATCCAACCTGACCAAGCCGGCCGATGCCAATGCGCTGTCGGCAAACGGCAAAGAGGCCCGCGAGTTGCGGTACGGCAGCCGCTTCTTGCAAGCCGTCGTCGGCATGAACTGTGTTGGCGGTGCGGCCATCACCAACGCCGACCGCTACGCTGTGCTTTTCACCCGCAACCCGGTCACCGACCAGTCCATCGTCGTTGAGCGCCGCATCGAAGACCTCCTGCGTCGCCCCGACCGCGACGATCTCGATCCCTATATCCTCCCCGGCGACTCCATTGCTTGTTACGACAGTGCTTTCACGAACGTCGCAGAGGTTGCCAAGATCATCGGAGTGGTCGGCGTTTCGGGTCTGCTGTTTGGTCTCTAGAAGGGATGAGTGCCGCAAGTTGGGGGCCGGACAAACCACTCTGGTCCCCACTTTGCCTTTCGAGCAAGAGGGCTGCCCAAAACAGGGGAAATCTGGCGGACCCGACAGGATTCGAACCTGTGACCTCTGCCTTCGAAGGGCTTTATAGCAGGATGATGTCAAATCGAAGCGATTTGCCATCTGAATCCTGCTACACAGGTTTGAAACATAGAGCAGATTCACGCGAACAGGTGATTCCAACTGATCGCGATCCGTTCTAGCACACTGATTTCATTGCGGTTTTCAACAAGATCACGAGTTTGGATGCCGCTCGGTGTCGCTGCCAATCGCTGGCTGTCGCTTCCAACTGTGCCAGATTTGTGCCATCGGAACGATCCCGTCACATGCCGATCTACAAGCCTACAGCATGCAGTACCGCACGCTGCGCGCTCAAACCAAATGGCATGAGAGTACCCAAATCGGACAATCGCCGGGACTCTAGCAGGGCCCTGACCCTTTGCGCGCCTGATCTCAGCCCGACCTGCGCAAGAGGGTCTAAGAGATATCCTCGCTGCGGCCATCCGGATAACGTTGCCGGTAGGCAGCCACTGCGTCCTCCATGGTGAGAAAGACGGCCCCGGCTTGCTGCAGGCCTTGGATCAAGCCTGCCAGCATGGTCATACGATGGCCGCGACCGATCACGTGGGGGTGGAAGGTATAGGTCAAGATGCCCCAGTCGTGGGTGTCGACCAGGTAGCGGAAATCGGCGAGCCAATTCTCCAGCACCAGGCCGGCGTTCATCAGGCCGGGTTGAATGAGATTGGGGTAGCGCATGTACTCGAAGACCGGAAAGTCGTCGAGGCTCCAGCTTATCGGCATCTCGACGAGCGGCGTATCGGTGCCGCGCCGGATGGGCTCCAGCATCTCTACACTATCGGGTCGGCGGGCCTGGTAAGGCAGGTAGTCGTGGCCCATGAGACTGGAATCGTAGAGGAAGCCCTGCTCCAGCATCAGGTCGATGGAGTGCGGGCTGAGGTCCCAGGCTGGCGAGCGGTAACCGCGGGCCTTGTGCCCGGTGAGTTCGACAATCGCCGCATTGCCGCGCAGGAACTCCTGCTCCTCCTCCTCGCGACTGAGGCTGGATGGAATGCGGTGGGTCCAGCCGTGGTGGCCGATCTCGTGCCCGCCCGCCACTACCTTTTCGACCGAACGGGGGTAGGTCTCGATGGTGTGGCCCGGCACAAACCAGGTCGTGGGGATGCCCTTGTCGGCCAGCAAGGCCAGGATGCGATCGGTGGCGACAACCCCGAAGTCGCCGCGCGAGATCATCGTTGGCGTAGTCATGCCACGCGAGATCACGGCCGAGGCGTTGTCCAAGTCGAAGGTGAGGCAGGCGATATGGGTCGGCATGGGGCTCAGTCCAGTTCGGAGAGAAGGCCGGCCAGAAGCCGAGCGCGCGGCACCAGCGAAGAGATCGAGAGGTGCTCGTCGTGGGTGTGGGCACCTGCTCCGCAGACGCCGAGTCCGTCCAGGGTGGGAATCTCCAGCGCGCCAGTGAAGTTGCCGTCGCTACCGCCGCCGAACTGGCCGTGGTCCAGGGAGAAGCCAATATCCTCGGCAAGCTGGCGCGCGCGCTCGTAGAGCGCCATGGTGCCCGCGTGCGGTTTGAACAGCGGCCGCTCCGGTCCCTGAACCACCTCAAGCGTCACCTCGGCGATAGGCGAAGTCAGCTCCTCCATCGTGCGGTAGACCTGTTGCAGATTCTCCTCTGTGGAGGCGACGGCCAGCACCTCCGCGCGGCACTCAATGGGTACGACGTTGACCCACCTACCGCCGTTGATGACTCCGACGGCGAAGGAGATCAGGCGGTCCATATCGGTCTGCGCCTCCAGCTGGTCGACCAGTTTCGCCATGGCGCGAATAGCGCTGCGGCCCACCAGGTTATCGGCGCCGGCGTGCGCCGGCCGGCCGCGGGTTATCAAGGTGTAGCGGACGAAGGCGTGGCGGCCGGTAACGGCGCAACCCTTTCGCGCTGGCTCCGGTACCAGGACATAGGCGTGCTTGCGAGCCTCCTCCTCGATCAGGCCGCGCGATACGGGGCTACCGACCTCCTCCTCCGGGATGCAGAGGAAGGTCACTGGAAGCTTCGGTGGCAGGCCGGCATCGCGCAGCTTCTTCATCGCGTAGTAGGCCATGAAGAATCCGCCCTTCATGTCGAAGACACCGGGCCCATAGAGCTTGTCGCCCTCGACGCGGATCTTTAGGGGCCCGTCAAGGGTACCGCTGGGGTGTACGGTATCCAGGTGGCCCAGGATCAGGATGCCGCGCTGGCTCGCACCCTCCTGGCCGGGAAAGCGGGCGCGCAGGGCGGGCGCAAAATCGGGCGAGAGCTCCAGCGTTTCCGTCTCGGCCCCTAGACCCGCCAATTGTCGCTCCACATGGGCGACCATGACGGCGACGCGTTCGGGCTCATAGGTCGGGCTCTCGATGCTGGCCCACTCCACGATGCCGTCCAGGATATCGCGCTCGGAAAAGAGGTTGTGCTGCATGCTGTCCTAACCCTCACGACCCGGCAAATAACGGGATTCTAGCCATCCGCCATCCACGGCCAGTACTTGGCCCGTGACGAAGCTGGCGTCCTCCGAACACAAGAAGGCGGCGACGCCCGCGATGTCCTCTGGCCGGCCGACGCGGCCAAGCGGCGTTGCCTCCACTTGTACCTGGCGGTACCAGGGGTCGAGTTCGATCCGGCGGCGGGTCATCTCCGTCTCAATCACGCCGGGTGCGATGGCGTTCACCAAGATTCCCTCAGGTGCGAGATCAACGGCGGTCTGGCGGGTAAGTTGCGACACGCCGGCCTTCGCCACGGAATAGGCACAAGAGCCTGGAAAGCCAGTCATCGCGAAGACGGAGGAGATGTTGACGATACGTCCGCCAGGCCGGGCCATGGAGGGAAGCAAGTCGCGGCAGAGCCGGAAGACGCTGGTCAGGTCGACCGCAAGAAAGCGATTCCAGTCGTCATCGTTGGTCTGGGCCAAGGTGGTGGCCCCGCCGACGCCGGCGTTGTTGATCAGAAAGTCCAGGCGCCGGCCCTTGAGCGCGTCACGAACCTGCTGCGGAGCGGATGCAGTGGCGAGGTCCAGGGACAGGGTCTCGGCAGCATCGGCCGCGATCTCGATCGGCAGCCTGTCGACCAGCAGGACCGCGGCTCCCTCTGCCAGGAGGCGCTCGGCGACGGCACGGCCGATGCCGCGAGCCGCACCCGTGACCACTGCCTGCTTTCCAGCGAAACGCTGGCTCATAGAGCGCCGGCCCCTGCCTGGTTTGCCTGCGCGGTGGCGGGGAAACGGCGGGCACCGTCGGGATCAAGGACCGGCGTACGCCGTAGGGTCCGATGTGCGGCCGGATCGAAGGGAGCGCGGGCGTGCTGTAAGGCGATGTTGTCCCAGAAGAGAAAGTCGCCGGGGCGCCAGCGGTGACGATAGGCTACCCCTGGGTCGGCGATATAGCCGCGCAGGGTGGCGATCAGCTCCTCTTCCTCGGTCTCCGGTAAGTCCAGGATGCGGGCCGTCGTGTGTTCGCTGAGAAAGACTGCCCGGCGACCGCTATCCGGATCGGTCCAAACCAGTGGGTGAATGGCGCGGGGCGCGTCGGCCGGCACCGTCTGCAGGTTGGGTCGGCGATTGTAATCGCCTTCGTAGTCGAAGACTTGATAGGTAAAGAGCCCTTCCAGCTTGGCCTTAAGTGCGTCCGGCAGGAGATCGTAGACCTTGAAGGCGTTGGAGAACAGGGTGTCGCCGCCTTCCTCCGGCACCTCAATGGCATAGAGGCCGATGGCCTTTAAAGGCTCCGCAAAGAAGGTGTTGTCGGAGTGGAAGAAGAGCTCTCCCTGCCCCAGCACGCCGCCCGGCTCGATGTTCGAGACCATGACGCTTTCGCGCTCGCCCTGAGCCGGGTTGCGGTGGGAGATGGGGCCGAAACGCCGCGCGAAGCGCACCTGATCAGCTTCGCTTAAAGACTGATCACGGAACAGCAGCAAGTGGTGCGATCGATAGAGTTGCTCTATCCGCTGGAGGGACGCCTCGTCCACCTCGTTCGACAGATCGAGGACCACCTCGGCGCCCAACGCAGGCGAAAGCGAGCGGACTAAGAACTCGGTCATCTATTACTCCTCTAGTGATCTCACTATGAACTTGAGCCGGGATTCTCTACCTGGATCTCTTCGCATGACTGTGCCGCAGTCCCGGCAGCCGGACAAGCGGAAGTACCTTCGCGCGCCGTGTCGGTCCAGCGATCCGGCCTGTTGGCGAGAGCGCCCGGCGTCTCGGGCCAGGTCAGCATCGCCGCGGAGCCGGCTCATCGCGACAGCTGCCTTGACCGGCGGTCGATGCAGACACAAGCGTTGGCATCAGACGCCCAAGGCCATGCCATCGTGTCCGGGGTCGGCGGCACCGGACCAGGTTCCGTCGACATGGCGTTTCAGGCCGTGCACGGCAGCGAAGCCATAACTCTCGTGGCTGCGGGCCACTCTGTAGCCCTGCGCTTCCAGCGCATGGGTCACAAAGCGTGGGATGCGGTTGCTGACGTCGATGATGTCGCTGGTGGCGGAAAAGCGCGGGGCGACGATGGCTTCGACGATCGACATCTCGAATTCGAGGACGTTCAGGGTGGCCAGCAGGACACCCATGGCGATCTGCGTTCCTCCCGGGGCGCCGATCACCAGGTAGGGGCTACTCTCCTTGAAGGCGATGGTCGGGCAGACCGAGCTGAAGCGCGCCTTGCCCGGTGCGATCGACCCCGCCCGGCCCGGCCGTGGGTCGAAGACCCCCATACAGCCGTTGTACATGAAGCCCAGACCCTCGGTGATGATGCCCGACGGCATTCCGAGCGAGTGGGTCATGGAGACGATGTTGCCGGCGGCGTCGGCCACCGAGATCTGCGTGGTGTTCTTGGACTCGTCGAAACCGCCGCCGTGGCGCTGCACATGGGCGACCTCTCCGGCTTCGATCCGACGGGCCTGTTCGCGCGCATAGGCCGGATCGGTGAGGCGCTCGACCGGGACGTCGAAGAAGGCGGGATCGCCGACGTGGTTGTCCTTGTCGGAGGTCGCTCTCTTCATGGCCTCGCAGACCGTGCGCAGGTAGGCCGCAGAGTTGTGCCCCATGGCCTTGAGATCGAAGGCTTCCAGTATTTGCAACATCTCGATCAGCATGATGCCGCCGCCCGGCGGTTGGTTGGAGGCGATTTCGTATTCGCGGAAGCGGCCGCGCAGCGGTTCCGTGTGAGTGGTCCGGTAGGCCTTGAGGTCGGCGGCCGAAAGCAAGCCGCCGTTGGCTTTCATGTCGGCGTCGATGATCTCTGCGATCTCGCCCTCGTAGAAGACCTTCGCCCCCTCCCTGGCGATGAGCCGCAGGGTCCGGGCCATGTCGGGGTTGTCTAGCCGCTCACCAGGCCGTTTCAGGCGGCCGTCGGGATGGAAATAGATACGCCGGCCGGACGGCGTTAGGGCCAGACGCTCGTCGGTGTTCACTCGTCCCATATTGTCTTCGACCGTCCAGAAGTAGTGGACGTGAGGGCGGATGATCGCGCCGGCCTCGGCATGGTCTATGGCCGGCTGCACGATGTCGGCCCAGTCCATCAGACCATGCGTCGTCTGCGCCTCGAAATAGGCCTTCAGGCTGCCCGGCACCGTGATCGACTGGTAGCCGGCATCGTTCACCCGCCCCTTGAGGACGAAGCCGAAGCCGTCGCGAGCCTCGCCCTCGATCAGATGCTCCCACATGTCGGGAGTCGCGGCGGCGGGAGTCTTGCCATGGAAGTCGATGAAGCCATGAAAACCCTTGGCGGGCATGTAGATCTGCATGCTTCCGAAGCCGGCGATGCCGCACATCTGCGGGTCGACGACCCCCTGGACCAGCGCCGTGGCGATGGCTGCATCGACCGCGTTGCCTCCGCGGCGGAGGATTTCGACGCCGGTCTCGCTGGCCTCGGGCTGTGGCGTGCTGATCATGGCGTTGGCCTGCATAGCGGGCGTTCTCCTCAAGCTTGCATTCGTTGTTCAGTTTCTCGGCTCGATTTCGCCAGCCTATCGTCGCAACTCGGCCCCTGTCATCAGGCCCTGTCATCAGGCCCGACATCAGGCGTCAGCGACTGCTGAGGCCGGCGGCATCGCGCAGTCGGTAATAGGCGATGGCCGCCGCCAGCAGCGGCCGGCGCAGTTGGTGCAGGGGTACCGGCGGTGCCGGGACCAGAGGAAACCCGGCAGGGCGGCCGAGTATATGCTCGGCAGCCGCCCGTCCGAGGGCTGTGGCCATGGCCACACCCCGGCCGTTGAAACCGACGATGGCAAAGAGGCCCGGCGCCGGAGAGGTCAGGCGCGGCAGGGAATCCAGCGTGATGGCGATGCGGCCGGGCCAGGCATGCGTCCAGGCCGTCTCTGCCACTGCCGGAAAGAGACGGATCGCGCTGCGTTGCAACTGCCGGATCACGCCGTCGGTCAGGCGTCCGTCGAGGGGACCCCGACCGGCGATGCAGAGCCGGCCCGCCGCATCCAGGCGAAGTGCCGTTGCCAGTTTTCGGCTGTCCGACATGGCCGAGGCGCCGGGCAGGACGCCGGAGCGCAGGTTGGAGGAGAGCGGCGCCGAGGCGAGCTGCATGGATTGCACGGTGATGAAACTGCGGCTCCAGCTCGGCCAGAGGGACTCGCCGTAGGCGCCCACCGCCATGACCACGGCCTCGGCGCGCAAGAGGCCCTGCGGGCTGCGCAGGTGCCAGCGGCCGGAGCGACGCTCGAGCGAGGTGACCGGGCTCTCCTCATGCAGGATCGCGCCTGCGCCTTGGGCGGCACGGGCCAGGCCGCGGCAGTAGGCCAAAGGCTGCAGCCGTCCAGCGCGCCGGTCGATCAGGCCGCCGCAGTAGACATCGCTGCCGAGCACCCGCGCCGTAGCCGTGGCATCCAGCAGTTCGACTGCGGCCCCGCGGGCCTGCCACTGTCGCGCCAGACCTTCCACCTGCCTGAAGGCCGCCGGGCTCTGGGCGGCCCTGAGCCAGCCGCGCCGCTCCGGCTCGCAATCGATCGCGTGGCGCTGGATCAGCTCGAAGACTAGGTCGGCGGCGCTGGCGCTGGTCTCCACCACCGCCGCACCATGATCGCCATAGCGCCGCTCCAGATCCTCGGGTCCCAGCTTCAGGCCGGGAATAACCTGTCCGTTGTTACGCCCGGAAGCGCCGGCGCCGATGCGCTGGGCTTCCAGCAAGCGAACCTCGCTGCCTCGGCCTGCCAGGTGGAGGGCGGCCGAGAGACCGGCAAAGCCGCCGCCGATCACCGCCACCGAGCAGTCGGCCTCGCCGGAAAGAGTCGCGGCGCCAAGCGGCGCCTCGGCCGCACTCTCCGCCCATAGCAAACCGCGCAAGGCGGCCTACTCGGCAGCCGTCGCCAGCCGGTAGTGGCGGGCCGCTTCCTCTTGGGTCAAGAGCCCCTCGGCGATGTCGCCGCTGATATCCTCGGCGCTGCGCTCGCGCGGGTCGCCATAGCCGCCGCCACCGCCGCAGAAGATCTCAACGATGTCGCCCTTCTTCAAGGGGACCAGGTTCTTGGAGCCGACCACGATGGTCTCCTCGCCCCGCTTCACGCGGCAATAGCCGAGGGTGCCGTCGCCGCCACCGAAGAGCCCGGAGGCGGCGAACTTGTGGTGATCGGAATAGATTGCGAACTGCGCGCCGTCCTTCAGGATCTCGTAGCTGCGCAGGAAGCCGGCGCCGCCGCGATGCCGGCCATGGCCGAAGGAATCGGGAACCATGGCATAGGAACGGATGCGGAAGAAGTCGTAGCCCGCGTCCAGGGCCTCGACCGGTGTGTTGGCGCAGTTGGAGAGCTGATTGTCGATCGCATCGCAGCCGTCGCGGTCGAAGCCGCCACCGAAGCCGCCACCGTAGGGTTCTATGTGAACGGCGAAGCCGCGCTCGTCATGGTGCGACAGGCAGGCGATGGTGGTGCAGTCGAAGCCCATAGCCGTTACCCTCTCGGGCACCGCCTGCGCCAGCGCCTTCATAATCGCATCATAGGCGCGGTAGGCGGAAATCATCCTGGCGCGCACCGGCGCGGGCGGTTTGGGATTGAGGATCGAGCCGTAAGGGGCCGAGAAAGTGATCGGTCGCCGGAGGCCAGAGTTGAAGGGCACGTCGGAGCCGGTGAGCGCCACCTTGATGGCCGAAAGCGCCACCGACTGGGTCGAGGCGAAGGGGCAGTTGACGTTGCTGGCTACCTGCGCATCGCTGCCCTCGAAATCGATGTCGACACTGTCGGCCTTCACCGTCACGCGGGCGCGCACCCAAATCGGATCCTCACCGTCGAAGCCGGCATCGTCGATGCAGTCCTCGCCGTGGTAAACGCCATCGGGCACCTCTTGGATCGCCGCGCGGACACGCCTTTCGGCGTAGTTCAGCATTTCTTCCATGGTCTCGCGCACGGCCGCGATTCCATGCTTGGCGCACAGCTCCTTCATCCGCCCGCCGCCCATGAAGTTGGCGGCGAACTGGGCGTTGAAGTCGCCGATGGTCTGAACCGGCACGCGGATGTTGGCCGCGATCAGGCGTTCCAACGGCCCACCGTTCCAGTCCCGATCCATCGAATACTTGGAGGGCGGAATCAGCAGGCCTTCCTGATAGACGTCGGAGGCTAGGGGATTGAGGCCCGCACTGCCGCCGCCGAGGTCCAGGTGATGGGCGACGCTGGCACCGAAACCGATAAGCTCGCCCTCGAAGAAGACCGGGTTGAAGATGAAGACATCCTGCAGGTGCTGACCGCCGTGATAGGGATGGTTGTTGATCAGAAAGTCGCCTTCCTCCAGGGTTTCCGGTGGAAACAGCTCGAGGCAGGGCTGGACGATGGCATCGATGGTGCCAAGCTGCATCGGAATGAGTTCGGCCTGGGCGATGGTCCGACCCTTGGCGTCGAGCAGGGCGGCCGAGCCGTCGCGCGCCTCGCGCAGGATGGTCGAATAGGCGGAGCGGATCAGCTTCACCCCCATCTCGCGGGCGGCGGCCTGCAGGCCCTGGCTGATCACGGCATAGTCTAGAGCGCTGATCTTCACTGGGGGCTAGCTCCTCTTCATGATGAGGTTGCCGGCATCGTCCAGGGTGGCGTGCCAGCCGGTGGGAACGAGGGTGGTCGCGGTGCTGCCCTCGATGATGGTCAGGCGGTTGATCGTCTGTCCGGACTTCAGCGCACCATTGGCCAGGTGCTGACAGTCGGCCCAGCTGCCGCCGTCGTAGATCGCGTGATCGACCGGATCCGAGGTGGCGTCGTCGCTCGCCTGCAGGTCGGGGATGGATTCGGCCGGAAAGGTCGCGCCAACACGCAGCGAGACGATCTCGATCGGTCGATTGGGACCGGCGGCGTGGTAGAACATGCGATAGTGCGCCTCCTCAAAGCCCTGGCGGAAGTCTTCGACGCCGAGCCGATCAAACTTCTCGGCCGGCAACTCGACGCCGAGTTCGAAGGCTTGACCGACGAAGCGCATGTCGGCGGTATAGGTGAAGACCAGGGGCTCGGTGGCCAAGCCCATCTCGCGGAACTCGGCCAGCAACTCGTCGCGCAGCGCCCGGAAGATCTCCGCGCCCTCGCTGGGGCCGGCATCCATCGCCATCTTCTGCGTCCGGCTGGCGAACTTGACGAAGTCCGACGCCAAGAGGCCGTAGGCCGAGATGACGCCCGGATTGGGGGGCACGCAGATGCTTCCGATGCCCAGTTCCTCGGCGATGGCCGCAGCGTGCAGCGGGCCGCCGCCGCCGAAGGGGACCAAGGCATAGTCGCGGGGGTCGCGCCCGCGTTCCGTCGAAACCAGTTGGATCGCCCGCACGATGTTGGAGTTGACCAGCCGCACGACGCTTTCCGCGGTCTCGTCGATCGACATGCCGAAGTGCTCGGCAATCGGCACGAAGGCCTTGCGTGCCGCCTCGGTATCGATCTGCATGCGGCCGCCGAGAAAGGCCTCCGGGCGTACCGCGCCCCGCACTACCTGGGCATCGGTGACGGTTGGCAGCTCGCCGCCGAATCCGTAGCAGGCCGGACCCGGGTCGGCGCCGGCGCTCTGCGGGCCGACCCTCAACATGCCGCCTTCGTCGATCCAGGCGATGGAGCCGCCGCCGCCGCCGACAGTGACGATGTCCAGGACCGGCGTCATCACCGGCAAGCCGCCGATCTCGGTCTCCATCGTCAATGCCGGCCGTCCCTTCTCGACCAGGCAGACGTCGGTCGAGGTGCCGCCCATGTCAAAGGTGATGAGGTTCTCCAGCCCCGACTTGCCGGCCTGGCGCGCAGCACCGACGACCCCCGCCGCCGGGCCCGAGAAGAGCGCGGTGATGGAACTGCGCCGCATGGCCGCTGCGGGCAGACGGCCGCCGTTCGACTGCATCACCGTCAGATGCCCGCCGAAACCCTCCCGGGCCAAGGCCTGCTCGAAGCGCCCCAGATAGCGATTGATCACCGGCTGGACATAGGCCGATAGCGCGGTGGTTGAGGCCCGCTCGTACTCGCGGAAGACCCGCACCACCTCGCTGGAACGCGTGACCAGGAGGTCCGGCAACTGGACTTCGATCAGGCCGGCCAGGCGCTGCTCATGTTCCGGGTTGGCATAGGCGTTCAGGAGGCAGAGCGCGACCGACTCGTAGCCGCCCTCGGCCAAGGCCGGGATCAGACTTTCTTCGATCGCTGCCTCGTCCAGTTCCTGGTCGACGCTGCCGTCGGCCAGAATGCGGCCGGCCACCTCGAAGCAGTCGCGCCGTGCCATTACCGGCTGCGGCTTCTGATAGCCGATATCGTAGATGCTGCGGCGGTCGTGGCGCTGCAGGAAGAGGATGTCGCGAAAGCCCTCGGTGGTGACGAAGGCGATTCTGGCGCCCTTGCGCTCCAGCACGGCGTTGGTGGCGACCGTCGAGCCATGCCCGAGGTCCGCTACCCGGTCCAGTGACAGCTTGGCTTCCTTCAACGCATTGAGTGCACCAATATCCGGACTCTGCGGCGTGCTCGGGACCTTGGTGACGACGATGCGTCCCTCTCCCACCGCCACAAGGTCAGTGAACGTTCCGCCTACCTCGACACCTACGCGCATGCGCTACTCCTTTTTCTTACGGTCATGATCTCGTTGGCTTCTGCCGGGCTCACAGCATCATCGAAGGCAGCCAGGTCGAGATCTCGGGAAAGGCGATCAGCACCCCGAGCGTCACCAGGTCGATGGCAATGAACCAGAAGACGCCCCGAAACACTTGCGAAAGCGTCACCAGATTGCCCAGGGAGGATTTCATCACGAAGACGTTCAGCCCAACCGGCGGCGTCACCAGGCCGACCTCCAGCAGCTTGATCACCAGCACGCCGAACCAGATCAGATCGACGTTGGCCTCGCGCAGCAAAGGCAGCACGATCGGCAGGGTGAGCAGCATGATGCCGATGGAATCGATGAAGCAGCCGAGGATCAGGAACAGCAGCGAGAACTGCAGGATCAAGATCAGCGGCGAGGCACCCTCCGAAAGGAACACTTGGGCCAGGTGATCGGGGACGCCGGTCAGCGCCATGAAGCGGGCGAAGAGCCCAGCGCCGACCGCGATGATGAAAATCGAGGCGGTACCCTCGACCGCCTGCCTCGCCGCCGACCAGGCCCCGGCCAGGGTGAACTGGCCCTGGCTTAAGGCGATGAGCACCGTCAATGCCGATCCCACGGCCCCGGCTTCGGTCGGCGTGAAGAGGCCGGAATAGATGCCGCCCAGCACGCCGAACACCAGGATCGGCAGCGGCCAGATCTCTTTCAGCGCCAAGAGACGCTCTGCGGTGCTGGGGCGGTCCGGCATCTCGGGCGCGAGGGCGGGGTTCAGTTTGACCCGCACCATGATCATCAGGCAGAACATGGCGGCCGAGAGGATGCCCGGCAGGACGCCGGCGGCGAAGAGTGCGCCGATCGAGACTTCCGCGAAGATCCCGAAGATCACCATCAGGATCGATGGCGGAATCAGCGAGCCGAGGGTGCCGGCAGAGGCGACTGATCCGGCCGCAAGACCCGGGTCGTAGCCTCGCTTCAGCATCTCCGGCACGGCGATGCGGCTCATCGAGGCAGAGGTGGCGACCGACGAGCCCGAGGCGGCGGCGAAGAGAGCGCAGGCCGACACGGCGGCGACCGAGAGGCTGCCGGGCAAGCCCGCTAACAGCACCCGCATGGCGCCGAAGAGCTTGGTCGTCAGCTTCATCTCGGTGGCGAGGAAGCCCATGAACATGAACATCGGCACGGCCGAAAGCGACCAGTCGCCGATGAACTCGTAGGGAATGTTGCTGAGCAAGCCGAAGGAGACATTGAGGTTGGTGACGATCATCACCCCGAAAAAGGCGACGATGCCCAAGCCAACGCCGATCGGGACCCTGAGGACCAGCAGGAGCAGCAGCACTCCGATCCCGGCCAATCCGACGTCAACACGATCCATTCCAAACAACCTCTTCTCGCTATCGCCACGAGGGCGGCAGTGGGCTGAAACATCAACGGCCGGCTTCGGCCGAGCCCTTTCGGCAGCAGGTATCACCGATCCAGCGCCCTCACCGAGTCGGCTTTCGCAGCTTCAGGCTGCAGGCGGATATGTTAGGTTCTTGCCGTGCCGCTGCGAAAAAGCGTATGAAATGGGAGTGAACTTTGCAAACTGAGATTTCATTTTTTCGCGCCAAGCCCAACGATGCCGACATCCGACCTTCCTCTTGATCCGGTGACTGACACCGAGGATCTGAAGAGCGTGCGACAGAAATTCGTCGACGAGATCGGCACGGAATCCGATCTCTGGGTCGGCAGGCAGGTGCACAGCCTGCGCAAGGCCAAGCGCATGTCTTTGAAGCAGCTTTCCGATGCCTCGGGCCTATCGATCGGCTTGCTAAGCCAGATCGAGCGCGGCACCTCTTCGCCATCCTTGCGCTCCCTGCAAGCGCTCTCCAAGGCGGTCGGCGTGTCGCCGCTCTGGTTCTTCAACGACGGCAAGCTGCCGCCGCGCGAGGAAGGCGACGTGATCGTGAGAGAAGGGGCGGGCCGGCTGCTAGAGCTGCCGCACAAGCGCCTGGTTAAGGAGTTGATCACGCCGGACCTTTCCGGCGCATTGCAGATGCTGATCGTCAATATTGAGCCCGGCGGCAGCACCGGCAGCGAGACTTACGCGCACGAAGGCGAAGAGTGCGGCTTAGTTCTCGAGGGCGAACTCGACCTCTGGGTCGGTGAGCGCCACTTTCATTTGACGCGGGGCGATTCTTTCCGCTTCGCCAGCGACCTGCCGCACCGGTCCAAGAACAACGGCGCGGTCACCACACGCGTCGTCTGGGTGACTTCTCCGCCCTTCTATTGAGGAGTGGTGGAGATTCGGCCTTCCGGGCAGAAGACCGCACCTCCACCTGTCCTTTTCCGCTTGAGCGCTAATTCACGCCGTAGGTCGCGGGATCAACCTTCTTGTAGATCTCCTCGACGAAAAGCGTCGACAGGGCCTCTTGATCGTTCATGTCGATCGCTTCCAGCTTGGTCTCCCACTCGGCGACCAAGGCCTTGAAGGTCTCGACCAGGTCGACCGCCAGTTCCTCGCTGACGCCGTAGCGCTCTTGAGCCAACTGCACCAGGTCGGCTGCATCCTTTTCGACGAAGTCCTTGTGCATCTTCATCAACTCGGGATCGACCTCGACGAACTGCATGCCGTGCTCAGCTGCACCTATCTTCTGCGCTTCTGCGGTGTTCTCCAGATAGAGCTTGGCCGAGCGGATAAAGGCTTGGCCGGCCTCTTCCAAGAGGACTGCCCGCTGCTCTTCGGTCAGGTCCTGCCAGAACTCCTTGTTGTAGGCCCACATCGGCCCAGAGTAATAGGACCCCAGCGGGATCATCGGGACGTGCTTGGCGACGTCCCAATAGCTGCGCGACAGTAGCGAATCGAGCGGGTTTACGCCGCAGTCCAGGGTACCCCGGTCGAGACCGGTATAGATTTCGCTGGAGGGCACGTTGACCGAGACCGCGCCCATAGAGGTGCCCCAACGATCCCATATGCCACCCGGCATGCGGATGCGCTTGCCTTTCAGGTCGGCGGCGTTGCGGATCGGTTCGCGACAGATCAGATAGTATATCGGCGTACCGTAGCCGCCGCCGAAGACAACGTTGTTCTTCTTGTACTCTTCCAGCAGCGCAGGATGCGTGAAGGACATGATCGACGAGGCCGCTGCCAGGGCATAGAAATTGTCGGTCAGGAAGGCCAGTTCGGAGATGATGTTGGTGATCGGCAGCTCGGCGGGCGTATAGGTCCCGGCGTGGTAGGCCACCTGCGCCACGCCGTCGCCAGTGCCCGAGAGCGACGCCCGGCCGCCCAGCAGCACGCCGCCGAGGAAGACGTCGAACTCGATCTCGCCGTCGGTGCGTTCCTTCACCGCTTCGGCCCAATTGGTGTAGTTCTCCACCGAAAAGGGGTGGGAAGCATCGAGGAAGTTGTTGGCCGAGTAGGTCTCGGCCATGGCTTGGCCAGCGGCGGTGCAGGTGACCGCGACCGCCGCGGACACCATCAGTTTCTGTAGCATGCGCACTTGTCTCCCTATTCAGACTCAACGGATCTTTCGGATCCTGACGAGATCGGCTTTGCACGATGGCTGCCGATCGCTCTTCGATCCCGCCGAAGCGGGCATCGATCTTGCTATCCCGCTTTGGCGCGTGCCGCGGCCTCGAGTGCCTTGGCACGACGATAGAGCCACCAGCCGTAGGGCTTGGGCCAATCGGACTCGTAGGCCTCGGCGCCGGTCAAGGCGACACGGGCCTGAATGCCCCAGTTGGGATTGTTCAGCGCCTCGCGCCCGATGGCGACTAGGTCGGCGTCGCCGTCTGCAACGATGGCGTTGGCGTGCAGCGGGTCCATGATCAGCCCTACCGCCATGGTCGGTAGGTCGGCGTCGCGGCGGATACGGGCGGCGAAGGGAACCTGATAGCCGGGCTCGCGCGGGATGATCAGCGGCGTGGTGCGCCGACCGAGACCGCCCGAGGAACAATCGATCACGTCCACACCGCGCGTCTTCAACTCACGCGACAGAGCGACGCTGTCGTCCAGAGTCCAGCCGCCCTCGGCATCGTCGATGCAGGAGAGGCGGTAGAAGAAGGGGAACTCGGCCGGCCATTCCGAGCGCACGGCCTCTGCGACCTCAAGGGCCAGCCGCATGCGTCCGGCGCGGTCGCCGCCGTAGTCGTCGTCACGCTCGTTGGAGAGCGGCGAGAGAAAGGCGTGCAGCAGGTAGCCGTGTGCGGCATGTATGTCGAGCACGCGGAACCCCGCCTGGCGCACCCGCCTGGTCGAGACGGCAAAGCGCTCGACCAAGCGCTTGATTTCGTCGACCCTCAGCGCCCGCGGCACCGGCCAGCCCGGATTGGCCGCCAGCGCCGAGGCGGAGACGACCGGCCAGGCCGACTCGCCGCGCTCCGCTTGGTCGCGGTCGGTCAGAGGTTCGAAGCCGTGGTAGGGGGGGGCCACGCTGGCCTTGCGACCGGCGTGAATGAGTTGAGTAGCCGGGATCGCCCCATGGTCGGCGATGCCGCCGGCGACGCGTTTCAGCCCCTCGATGTGCTCGTCGCTCCAGACGCCCAGGTCATGATAGGTCACGCGCGCGTCGGGTTCGATCGCCAGCGCCTCGGTGAAGACCGTGCCGGCGCCCCCGACGGCCATCTTGGCCAGATGCACGAAGTGCCAGTCGCGTGCCTTGCCGTCACGACCGGCCATGTACTGCTGCATCGGCGAGATCACGATTCGATTGGGCAGCGTCTCGCCGCGTAGGGTAAGCTCTTGCAACAGTGGAGCGCTCAACTCTTCATCCCTTTCTGTGCGTTCCGTAGGCGCCGGATGGCCGGCAGCGGGGCTGCCCCGGCGGCGAAAGATATTGAAACTATGGATCAGATATTTCAAACTAGCAAGTGAACCGGCGAGGAGTCGAGATGAAATGGTGCAGGCGCGGCGACGGCAGGGACAGCTCTTGAAAGGTGGGCAGGCGTGAGCCGTCCGCCGACCGCACGCAGGGGTGCGCTCGCGTGGGTGGAGCGTGTCTTGACCTGGCTCTCCAAGATTCTGCTTGTTTTCGGAACCATCGGCCTGGTGCTGATGGCAGTGCACGTCACCGCCGACGTCGTCGGCCGTCTCCTCCTCACGCACCCGGTCTACGGCACGACCGAGATCGTGTCCTTCTATTATATGGTGGCCGCGGTCTGCCTGCCGCTCGCTTACATGGAACTGCGCGACAATCACATCACCGTCGAGGTCGTCTACCTTCGTCTACCACCTGTTCTGAGGCGCATAACATTTGTCTTCTCCACACTGGTGACGGCCGTCTTCTTCGGGCTCTTCGCCTATCAGTCCTGGTTCGATGCCTTGAGGGCGACCGCGTCGGGAGAGGTGGTGATGGGCTATGCCTTGATCGAAATCTGGCCCAGCCGCTATTTCCTGCCGATCTCCTTCGGACTCCTGGTGGTGGCCTCCCTGCTGCGCGGCATAAAGGCGATCCTGACGCCCTCCCAGGCCGAGGAGCATATGCACTCTATCGTAGAGTAGAAATCTAGATACTGCATCTTTAGAAGGCGAGGAGCGGCGACATCCCACACCAGCGGCCTTGGCTGATCCTGGCAGCCTTGTGTTTCAGCCGATTTTGCATGGGGCTGCAACTTCAAGTAATCGCCTCGCTCACCCCTTTCTTGACGTCGGACCTGGGATTCAGCTACAGCCGGATCGGCATCCTGGTCGGCCTCTTCGTGGCACCTGGCGTCCTCTTAGCCCTGCCAAGCTCTCTGTTCTGTGCGCGCTTCGGGTTTCGCAATGTTGGGCTCTGCGGCCTCATCCTGATGGCTGCGGGCAGTCTGGTGCTCATCGTCGTCGACAACTTCTGGTGGGCCGCAGGCGCGCGCTTGCTTGGCGGGACTGGCGGCATCCTGCTCAACGTCGCTTTCCTCAGGCTGACGGCAGAGCTGTTCGAGGGTAAGGCTTACAACCTCGCGATCGGCGTGGTCATGGGCTCCTGGGCGGTCGGTCTCGGCGTTACTGCGACCTCCGTGCCGCTCTTGGCCACGGCCGGAGATTGGCGCCTGCCCTTCTGGTTGATCAGCGGGCTCACCTTGCTTGCCGCGCTCGCCATCTATCTCTTCGCTCCGGGTGCACCTCGAGGCGCGTCTGCCCAGGGAACCCTGTGGCCGCACCGCCTGGATTCGCGGAGCCGGGTGCTCTCCTTGTTGCTCGGCAGTTCATTCGCCTGCTTTACCGCAGGCGGCATCGTCTTCCTCAGTTTCGGGACGACCTTCCTGATGGATGCAGGCATCGGTCTCACCAAGGCCAGTGCCGTCGTCGGTCTCTTCACCTGGGCAAGTCTCTTCGGAACACCTTTGGGCGGTTGGTTGGCCGACCGTCGGACCGGGGCCGGCCTCTCGATCTATCTCGGAGCCGTGGGGGCAGCCGTCATGATGACCTTCATGGTGGTCGGCACGACGCCCGTGATTGCGGCGCTCATGCTGGGTCTCTGCTGGGGCTTACCGGCAGCACCCTTCACCGGACTCTTACAGCGACTCCTGCCGGCCAACGCGCTCGGCGCCGGCTACGGGCTATACTTCATGCTCTTTTACTGCGGATTCTTCGCCTTTCCTGCTCTGGGCGGCTGGCTCGTCGACGTGACGGAGGCGACATCCACGGCCCTCTGGTTAGGCGTTCTCCTTCTGGCCGTTGCCGCGCTGCTCTATCGTCTCGCCAGGTGGCGTGCGGAAAGAGCCGATTTGCTCGTTGAGACAAAAATCTAGAGCATTGAAGTCGAGCCTATGTGAGGCAAAGATGCTCTGGGCTGGGAGATCTCGGTTTCGCGGCCTCAGATAGAGGTTGACCCGAGCGGCCGATACCACGCCGACGTCAGCCAGGGTGGCCATGACTTTTTGCAGGGTCAGGCTCAGTTCGTCGAAGCCCCGGTTGGAGAGCCAGTTATGCCGGAGGTGCTGCCAAGTGTTTTCGACCGGACTCAGCTCCGGCGGACTGGTCCACAAAGAGACCCCGATCCATCTCGGTCTCGATCTTTCGAGCCCAAGCTTTGGCGGCCTGCTTCGAGCGGAAGCTGGCCGACTGGTAAGGCCAACCTTTGTGCCTGATCTGGACCTGCCATTGCCCCCGCACCTTCTCGCGGATCGTCGCCATCTGACACCCTCGTCAATCTGAGTGTGCCAAATTCGTGCCAAACGGGTTGTTCGGCGCGTCTCGCGAAAATCTCGGCCTTTCTAAATCTCTAATTTCATTCCGGAAATCTGGCGGACCCGACAGGATTCGAACCTGTGACCTCTGCCTTCGGAGGGACGAGGAACCCGCCGTAAACCAGGATCTTAGGCTTCCTTGAGCCGTCACTCGCACGCACGAGATACAAGGAGTTAACACTCGATGCGTGCAACTGCGTGTTACCAGAGGCCGCCGCGCCTGTCCATCTCGATGGCTTGGTCCGATGAATAGCGCCGGTGCAAAGGATCGGGCCGCCGATGATTGGGAGTGGATTCGGCGAGTCATGACCGATGCCGAGCTCTCGCCAACAGATCGCAACGTCGCTTTCGTCCTGCAGGCGCATGCCGGTAATGCTGAGCGCAAGGCCTGGCCTTCAATCAAGACCCTGAAGCGCTTGACCGGGATCGGCGAGCGCACTCTGCAGGCGAGCCTCAAGAGGCTTGTCGCGGCGGGCTGGTTCAGCGTCGAGTCTGGCGGGCAGAAGCTGGGCCGGCCGAACGTCTACCAATTGCGCTTCGATGGTCGCTTCGAGGATCTGTCGAGCTTCGAAAATAGACGCAAGAAGGCGAGGCAAGGTCCGCAGAAACTGCCGACCCACCCCCCGCAAGATCTGCGCACCCCCCCGGCAGATATTGCGGACCCCCCTCCGCAGAAACTGCGCATCCCCCCCGCAGAATCTGCGGACGAAACCCTTAAGTTAAACCCTCAAGGGAAACCCTTAAGAGAAACCAGTGGTGGGGGCACGCAACGACGTGGCACCCGAATCCCCGATGACTGGCAGCCAACCGAAGACGGCAAGCAGATCTTGCTCGGCAAAGGGTATGAGCCGGCTGAGATCGAAGCGGAGGCCGAGAACTTCCGAGACCACTGGCTCGGCGAGTCCGGCCGAAAGGGCGTCAAGCGGGATTGGCCAGCGACGTGGCGGAAGTGGTGCCGTTCCGACTATTGCCGGCCCAAACGGAAGCGTGGCATGTCGAACGGAGATGGTTTCCTCTCTGCCCTAAAGGGCGCAGTGCCGAGTGACACGCCATGCGGCACCGTGATCGACGTAGACTTCCAGCAGGTGAGGGAGGCAGGCCGATGAGTGCTCAAATCCGCGTGGTCGAGCCGAGCGCTCCGGCGCCTGCCAGCCAGAGCCTAGCAGCGCTCGAGCCCAAGGAGACCGACGCGCGTCTGGCCGCGGCTCTGCCCGCACCGATCAAGGCCTGCCTGCAGAAGACGCATCACCCTGGGTATGAGTTCAAGGGCTTTGAGATCGAGCGACTGCCCTCGGCGCAGCACCTGGCAGCGATCAGAGAAGCGATCGAACGCCATAGGTTCGCCATGCGTCCCGCACCGCACGACCAGCTTTTGCCGGGTCTGGCCCGTCTTCGTGTGATGACCAAGGCGAGGATCGACGATGATGAGGAGGGCACGCTGCGAGCCGCGGCGTACATTGAGGAGCTGCAGCGCTGGCCGGCGGATGTGGCGCTGCACGTCCTGGTCACTCAGCCCCGTCTCGACAAGTGGTGGCCGGCATGGGCGGAACTCGAGGAGCGGCTGGAGTTGTACGCTAGAATGCGGGTCAAAAGGCTTGAAGCGCTGGTCGAACTCTCGCAACGCATGATGATCCGGGACGCGCTTGAAGCGTCGGACCGTCCGATGAGCGTGTCGGAAATCGAGGAATCGGTGGGAACCACCGGGCTGTCAGTCGTCCTACTGAAGATGCGGTACCACAGAGGCATCTGGCAGGAGGCCGGCAACCTGAGAGAAGTCGGTGTCAAGCGGTACGAGTGGGTCGCCAGCTAGTCCAGAGCTGGCGGGGTCCTTCCTAGGGGGGCCGCGCCGAGGGTAATTCGCGAGTGCGGCGTCTACCTAGCGTCAGGGCAACCTAGGGGGGTTGACTCTAATTCCTCCGGTTCACCACCCAAGTTGCTAGGCGGTCTCACCAGCGACAGCTGGAAATCACGGCCTCGCAGGGATTGTGCAGGCCCGAAACTGATTCAAAGAGCGGGCGGGTAAACGGAGCGCTTAGAGTGAACCCCCTTTAGAGTCATCTGGAGCTAGCAGAATGCCGCGCGCGCAAACTATCGTCCGCTTGCTAGAGCGCTAGGAAACCTCGTATCATCACCTGCTTACTGCTACTAAATGGATGATACAAATGGCGAAATCTCACGTTATCCCGGATAGATTGTACATCGCTATTGGGCAAGCCGTGACCATGTGGCCCCTGGTCGAGGACCAGATCTTCAACTTGTTCCTGCACACTTTGACCGGTGGGCGCGCGACACCATGGTCGGAAGCAAAGGTGTATCATGCCGCGTACTATAGTATTCAAAGCCAAAATGCACAGCTTGATGTATTAAACGCCGCCTTCAAGACGCGCTTTGAGGCTGATAAGAGTATGTTGAGTGAATGGAGGTCATTGTACAGAGAAGTAAAAAAGAACAGAACTATTCGTAACAATGTTGCTCATTACACAAACCTGAACTATGAGAGGGACCCAGTGACAAAAGAACCACTTCATGTTCTAACCCCCTCCTTGGGGCGGATTCCCCTCGATGGCCACGTGCCTTCAGAAAAGATTATCACCATGGAGGATCTTGAAGAAATACCCTACCATCTTGGCGAACTATTACTACGTCTTCAAGAATTCACTGTGAAGGTGATCCGTCACACACCAAGGTCTTCATAACTGGCCTTGTCGTGTTATCAGAGACTTCGCTCTACCTACCTCCTATGTTGTGCGACGACGCCCCCAGCTCTTAAGGCGGCGCACCAACTTGATCGGATGGCCGCTCCCGGACGCGGTGCGTGGCGCACCTGACCTACCAGTCCGCCACGCTGCTGCAGCGTCCGCAACACCTGAGCAAAGCCCGGCTGCAGTTTTTGAAGCTGATCCATCACCCTTTGGTCTGCACTCCTTGTGAACCCTCGTTCGGAAGCGCTGGGTTGCAAGGAATAGGCGCACGCCGCGCTTCAGAGTTTGGCTATACAATCTTTGGGGGCGACCCCGTTGGATGATGGTGAACCTTGCCACATGTGCCGCACTGGATTTCTTGCGGGGGGTAGTGCTCCCGGAACCATCCAGGCCAGATTTCGCGGCACCAGCCCTGCCAAAGCGTTAGACCAGCAAGGGCTGGGGGCGACCGACGCTGATCGTGGCCGGTGGACATTTTTGGCCAGAACGTCAAGCATGACTTTCACTCAAGAGTGCGCATCAAGCGGCAAGATCATGTTCATCTAAAGAAGTTCAATTTGTATCATTGAGATCATTTAAAGAAAAAGTAATTTGCTATTCACTACAATATTGATATTAATGCGGTAGCAGATCCAATTATTCCTATAATAAATCCGGAAATAGACATAAAATATTCAACCTTCTCTTTTCTGTATTTTCTTGCAAGGCTCCAAATTTCAAATACACCCTCATCCGATAATCGCCATTCTTCATTAAATCCTGATTGACTCCAATAACTAGGTTTCTGATGATGATTGGGGACGGGGATGAAACTCTTCGTTGCTATGTCCATCACTTGATTGTGTCTAAATTCTGTAATTGCACACTTAAAATCACCCAAATCACGAACATACTCATGATACGCCATGTTTCTTTCATTTGTGCTGGAGTTCGGGTTGCTTTTTTGCCAATTCTGATAATCTTTTATTGGTAACTGCTCAGGGGGTTGGTTTCGCCCAAGCGTCTGGCGTTGTGGGGTAGAGTTGGAGAAAGGGGTTGCGGCGCGGGTGTGGAATATGAGTCAAGCTATGGATGGCTCGCGTACCCCGCCTCAACAGTTTGTCGCCCGA
>JAVJSY010000074.1:0-204384 GCA_040219175.1 Kiloniellales bacterium | reverse complement strand
GTGTCCCGTACAATGTTAATATGACCCCGCTTGGGGTGCAACCCAGTGGTTTGGTAAGCACCCCTGTGGGTTGCACCACTAGCGCGGGCACAGACAGGCCGGCTCTCGGCGCCGCTGACCTGTACGGAAGGCGATCTGTCCTGCGGAGGACAACAACCATGACGGCGCGAAGCCTAGAAGTGGCGCGGCCCCTGGCCAGGACCCTTAGTGGCCTGTGGTTGATCGCCGTTGTCGTGGTCCTCGCGGGACAGCTGTTCTTGGCTCCACGGGCCTTTGCACAGGACTCCCAATCGACATCGACATCGACATCGACAGAGGAAACGGTGACCGCCAAGGCCGGTGTCTATGTCAGTCCACCCTTCGTTATGCGGACCGACGACGGCTATTCGGGGATGGCAATCGAACTCTGGGAGATGCTCGCCGAAAGACGCGGCATAGAAACCCAGTACGTCGAGTATCCGACGGTCCGCGAACTGATGGCCGCGGTAAGGACGGGCGAGGTCGATGTCGCTGTCACCAACCTGACCATCACAGAGCGGCGGGCCGAGACGATCGATTTCACGCATCCTTGGTTCGATGCCGGTCTGCAGATCATGATCAGCGAGGCGCCGCGATCCGGCTTGTCCAACCTGCTGGGTGGTCTTGCGGATTCCGGTCACCTGCGCGTCTTTGGGTGGATCGCCGGGATTATCCTGGTTGGCACACTGCTGCTCACCCTCTTCGATCGCCGCTTCGATCCGAACTTTCCTTCCCGCTGGCGGGACGGAATAGCCGAGAGTTTCTACACGGTCATGTCGGTTGCGGTCTCCGGCAAGCCACCCTCGCGCGCCAGGCTGTTCGGATGGATAGGGCGGCTCTGGTCAGCGCTTTGGCTGGTCTGCGGTATTGCGGTCTTGGCCTATGTCACCTCGTCGATCACGACAGTGATGACGACCTTGGCGCTCACCGATCATATCAACGGGGTCTCCGACCTCCCCGGCAAGAAGATCGGTGTTTTGGAGGGTGGTACCGGTGAAGAGTTCGCCCAGGTGAACGGCCTGAGTGCGATCGCTTATGCCAACATCGATGCTGCGGTCGAAGCGGTGGTGAATGGAGATATCGCGGCCATCGTCGCGGACGCGCCTGTGCTGGACTATTACGCATACACCAGGCCGCAGCGTGACGTCACCGTCGTCGGCGAGGTTTTCGAACCGGAGAAGTACGGCTTCGGCATCGAACAGCGCAGCACCCTGCGCCGCCCCCTGACCATCGCCCTTCTGGGTGTCGAGCACGAGGGACTGCTCGAGGAGTTACGTACGCAATACTTCGGTGCGCGGCAGTAACTGCGCTGTGCGGCGTCGGCGGTCTCTCTCGTTAGACTGAGACCGCCGCGCAGATCGTGTGAGCCATGAGGATGCTCAGACCAAGCCGCGTTGCGTGGAACTCATCGCGGCTTGGCAAGCGCGACTGCGCGCCCGCGGCGCAAGCGAGGATGAGGCTCGCGTGGCGTTTGAACGCAAAGGGGAGGTCTATGGGTCATCACCTATGCCGCTCGGTATCAGACCTGAAACAGGAAGTCCGTTGCGTTTGACTGGTTGGCGGCGGTGATGTTGCTCATGCCTTCGTCTCACTGCTACGCCCATATCACATGCGCGCACAGGCGCTGCCGGGAGTGGCTAGAGCGGCAGGTTGCGGAATCTATGACGCCCGGCCGCGCGCCTGGATGTCCCAGATGGCGACCAGCTTGTCGTCGCGCACACAGTGATAGTGATCGTAGAGATTTACCGTCGGATCGCAGTGCGGTGCCATGAGGACGATCAGGCTGCCGGTGGCGGGCGGCTCGGCACCCTCTGGCAGGACCAGCTTGCCGAACTCGTCGCCGAAGGGCTCGTAGGTGCTGCCGTCGGGGGCGCCGCCGACCACGGTCGGCAAGGGGCCGTCGGTTGCCAGGCTCTTGGAGCCGGCATCCAAGGTGACGAAGCCCTCGTGGTTGTTGCTGACCACGCGGGTGTAGACGAAGAGGGCAGGGTGGTAGGGGATCTTACCCCAGAGCTTCAAGTGGATCGCCTGATACTCCGTATCCATGAAGATATAGGAGCCGAGCTGCAGGTCGTTGAAGACGGCTGCCTCCATATCCACCAGGTGCGAGCCGGTGCCGGACCCGGTGGTGATCCGAACCGGTATCTTGGCCTCTTTGATGGCCTTCTTCATGTCTTTGAGGATCTTCAGCTGCTCGTGACTGACCCGGCGCCGCTCGGCCGTCTTCTTGATGTGCTGAATGTCGCCGGAATAGCCCTGCAATCCGAAGAAGCGCAACTCCGGCGCCTCGGCAATGTAGCGGGCCAGGGTCAAGCCTTGCTCGACCGAGGTGACGCCGGAGCGATTGAGCCCAATGTCGACATCGACCAGCAGGCGAAACTTCTTCGAGACGGCGCGCGCGGCCTGTTGCAGGGCCTTGATGTTCTCCAGGTCGTCGACGACGACCATCAGATCCTCCATGTCCTTGTTGATCTCGGCCAAACGCTGGATCTTGGCCGGCTCGACCACAGGGGAGGTCAGGAGGATCTTCTTGATCCCTCCGGCAAACAGCGCCTCGGCCTCGCCCAACTTGGCGCAGCAAACGCCCTTGGCACCGGCTTGCATCTGCAGCTTTGCGATGTGCACGCACTTGTGGGTCTTGACGTGCGGGCGCAGGCCGACGCCGTTGTTGGAAATGATCTCTTGGCCGGACCGCAGGTTGGCGCGGAAGGTCGGCATATCGATTACGAGGGCCGGGGTGGAAAGCTCCAGACGGCTGCCTTCCTGCCCGATCAGGTGTTTATTCGGTGACTCGCTCATGGCGCGGATACTATTGTCGAATGCGCGTCTCTCCAAGTCCCTGATTGTGCGAAAGGCACTCTTTCTTAAAGCGTATCGAAAAAGTCCTGCCTTGCGTGGTTCGGAGACCATTGCGGGGTCGCGCGGTTTTGGCTAAGGGACGCCGTATGGTCTTTGACAAGAGATCGGCGCGCAAAGACCCTGCCGACGCAGGGCCGAGGGGAGTGTGAAGGCCTGTGGCACGGCTTCTGGGAATCGATACCGGCGGAACCTACACCGACGCCGTCCTCTATGACGAGACAGCTGGCGTGCTGGCCAAGGCCAAGGCGCTCACCAGCAAGCACGATTTGGCCATAGGTGTCGGCGACGCCATGCGCCAGGTCTTGCCGGAAGACGTGGGCGAGGTCGAACTGGTCTCCCTCTCGACCACGCTTGCGACGAACGCGCTGGTGGAGGGGCAGGGCGGAGCCGTCGGCCTGCTGCTGTTGGGATATCCCGAAAAGGCGCTGGAGCGGGCCGGCCTGCGTCAGGCGCTGGGCCAAGATCCTCATGCCTTCATCGCCGGCGGGCACAGTGCCGAAGGCGAGGCCAAGGCGCCGCTGGATCGCGAAGCAGTCAAGGCAGCTGCGCAAGAGATGGCACCGAAGGTCTCGGCCTTCGCGGTCGCCGGATTCTTCGCCGTGCGCAATCCGGCCCACGAGCTCGCCGCGCGCGAGATCCTGCGCGAAGAGACCGGACTGCCGGTCACCTGTGCGCACGAGCTCTCGGCTGGACTGGACGCGCCACGTCGCGCCTTGACCGCCTTGTTGAACGCGCGCCTGGTGCCGCTGATCCAGCAGCTGATCGAAGCGGTTCAAGGCTTGATGCGGGAGACCGGCCTGGAGGTGCCCTTGATGGTGGTCAAGGGCGATGGCTCTCTGGTCGCCGATCAGGTTGCGCTCACGGCACCGGTCGAGACCATCCTCTCGGGCCCGGCCGCCAGCCTGGTCGGTGCGCGCGCCCTCTTGGGTGCCAAGGACATGATGGTCTCCGACATGGGCGGCACCACGACGGACATTGCTTTGCTGCAGCAGGGGCGTCCGGTCCTGAGCACAAGCGGCGCCTCGGTCGGCGGCTATCGCACGATGGTCGAGGCCATCGCCGTCTACACGGTCGGCCTGGGCGGAGACAGCGAGGTGCAGGCGATCGGCCCCGGCCGTTTTACCCTCGGCCCCAGACGCGCGGTGCCGCTGTCTTTGCTGTCGCGCAGCTGTCCCGATCTGCTGGCCTACCTGGCAGCGCAACGCGAGACCCTTTTCGGTCATGCCGAGGACGGACGCTTTTTGCTGCGGCTGCGTCCGCTGCCCGATGACCTTGAACTGCGTCCGGCGGAACTGGCGCTCTGGGAGATTCTGGGTGAGGGGCCCTGCCGCTTGGAGCGCGTTGCCAAGGACTATCTTTCGAAGCGCGCAGCCGAGCGCCTGGTCGAACGCGGCCTGGCCATCGTCTCCTGCTTCACGCCCAGCGACGCCGCGCACGTCTTGGGGCTGCACCAGGGCTGGGACCGGATTGCGGCCGAACAGGGGGCCGCCCTGCTGGCCCGCCAGTTGGGCATGCGCGATGGCCAGGCCGTCGCGCAGGCTGTCTATGATGAGGTCGTCTCCTCCGGGGCCGAGGCCGTAGTCTTTGCCGCCCTGGCCAATGAGGGCGCCGCTGCGCAAGAGGCCGATGCCTTCGGGCGCGATCTCTTGGACCGCGCGCTTGGCCGCCGCCAGAACGGGGCAGGCCTCTTGGAGCCGCGCGTTGCCTTGCGCCGGCCCTTGGTCGGCATCGGTGCGCCGGCTGCGACCTACTACCCCGATATCGCAAAGCGCCTGGATACCTCCTTCCTGGCCAGCGAGCATGCCGAGGTTTGCAATGCCGTGGGCGCTGTTGCCAGCGGCGTTCTGCAGCGCCAACGCCTGGTCATCACGCAGTTGGCCGATGGTCGCTACCGCGCCCATCTTCCAGGCGGTGTCAGCGATTTTCTGAGTTTGGAGGAGGCTGCCCGGACCGCCGCTGCCGCTGCCGAGGAGCGTGCGCGGGCCATGGCCGATCGCGCCGGTGCGGAGGATTGCCTGGTCGAGATCGAACGCCAGGACACCATCGTGCCCGACCGCACTGGCAATCTGACCTTCGTGGAATCCGTCGTCGTGGCCACGGCCTACGGACGCCCCCGTCTGGCCCTGGCAGAGCAGGTCCCGTCAGTGTGATGCATCGCTGAGAGCTCGTCCGGCAGCGATGCAGGACACAAGCAGTTTCCGGACGGGCTCTGAGCCTTTGCCTCTTAGCCGGAGGCATGGCACTTTGCCGTCCGTTCGACAGCGGATGGGAGTCACATGGACAACTTGCGAATTGACGGCGATCGGCTCTGGCAGAGCCTGATGACAATGGCGGAGATCGGTGCGACCGAGAAGGGCGGGGTCTGCCGCCTAGCCTTGACCGATCTCGATCGTGAGGGCCGCGACCTCTTCATCGACTGGTGTAAGGAGGTCGGCTGCAGCATTGAGGTCGATGCTGTCGGCAACATCTTTGCTCGCCGCCCCGGCCGCAACCCCGACCTTCCGGCGGTCATGACCGGCAGCCACCTGGACAGCCAACCGACCGGTGGCAAGTTCGACGGAGTCTATGGCGTGCTCGCGGGGCTCGAGGTGCTGCGCTGCCTGACCGATCTGAAGATCGAGACCGAGGCATCGCTGGAGGTGGCGGTCTGGACCAATGAGGAAGGCAGCCGCTTTGCGCCGGCCATGATGGGGTCGGGTGCCTATGCCGGCGTCTTCTCGCTGGAAGAGACTCTGGGGCGCCAGGACCCTGATGGGGTCAGCTTCGGTGAGGCCTTGGAGTCGATTGGCTATCGCGGCGAGGGGTTGGGCGGTCGGTCGGTCGCCGCCTATTTCGAGGCCCATATCGAGCAAGGACCAATTCTGGAAGCCGAAGAGACCACCATCGGCGTGGTCACCGGTGCGCAGGGGCAGCGCTGGTACGAGGTCACCCTGACCGGCCAGGAGGCGCATGCCGGGCCGACACCGATGGCCAGGCGGCGCGACGCACTGGTGGGCGCAGCCGCGGCAATACAGCTGGTAAACCGGATCGGGATAGCGCATCAGCCCGACGCCTGCGCAACGGTCGGCATGCTGCAGGTACACCCCAACAGCCGCAATGTCATCCCGGGTCGGACCTGGTTCACCATCGACCTGCGCAATCCCGACGACGCCCGTCTGGACGCCATGTGCGCCGACTTCGAGGCCGGGCTGAAAGCCATCGCCGACGAGCAGGGGTTGGAGCTGGACCTGACGGAGATCTGGCACTCGCCGGCGACCCCATTCGCCGAGGAGCTGGTATCGGCCGTCCGCCAAGGTGCCGAGAGGGGCGGCTTCAGCCACCGCGACATCGTCAGCGGCGCCGGGCACGACGCAGTCTATATGGCCCGCGTCGCGCCGACCGCGATGATCTTCGTGCCTTGCGAGGACGGGATCAGTCACAACGAAATCGAGAATGCGACGCCGGAGGATCTGGCTGCCGGCTGCAACGTTCTCTTGCATGCGATGCTGGAGCGCGCCGGGCTCGCAGGAGGCGAGCAGTGAGCCGTCGAGCCATTGCAGCCGCCGATGCACCGCCCTCGAAAGGCGGCTATGTTCAGGCCTTGGAGGTTCGTGGCGAAAGCCGCACG
Source organism: Kiloniellales bacterium (assembly GCA_040219175.1). GTDB lineage: Bacteria > Pseudomonadota > Alphaproteobacteria > Kiloniellales > JACOMY01 > JACOMY01. Next base: position 197,900 of record JAVJSY010000074.1, on the reverse strand, counting down.
CTCTACATCTCCGGCCAGGTCCCGGTCGCGAGCGACGGCAGCGTACCTGACGGCTTCGAGGCCCAGGCCCATCTGGCTTGGGCCAACCTGCGCGCCCAGTTGCGCGCCGCCGATATGGATCTGGAGAACCTGGTCAAGGTTACCATCTATCTGGCCGATCGTGCCTATGGACTGCCCAGTCGCCTGGTCAGGAACCAGGTCTTGGGCGAGATCGAGATTGCCCAGACGGTGATCATTGCCGGGATCTTCGACAGCGCCTGGCTGCTGGAGATCGAAGCCGTGGCGATGGCTTGAGGCAGCCGTCTCTTGCAGGCAAAGCAAAGCGCATGACGGCAAGCACAGTCGAGCAGCAGGCCCGCAGCCTCCTTGCCGCCTTTGCTGCGCGCCGCCCGCTGGGTGCCGGCTCATTCATCGTGACGCTCTATGGCGATGCCATCGTCCCGCGCGGTGGTCGGGTCTGGTTGGGCAATGTCATCGCCGTGTGCGCAGAGGTCGGGATCAGCGAAACCCTGGTGCGCACCGCCGTCTCGCGCCTGGTGTCGGCTGGCCACCTGGAGGGGGTGCGAGACGGCCGCCGCAGCTTCTATAGCCTGACCGACAGCAGCTTGCGGGCCTTCGATGCCGCCGCTGACGTGATCTATGGCGGACCCAGATCACCCGATGGAGACTGCTGGTCGCTGCTGGTGCTGCCGGGTAGCGGGATGGAGGAGGCTGCGCGTCGCCGACTGGCGAAAGACAGCTACGGCTTCCTTGGACCCGGTCTCGCCCTTCGGGCCGGCCCTGCCGGTGCGGAAGAGACGCTGCCCGGCGCCCTGCAGTTCGATGCCCGTTTGCATGGAGAAATCAGTCGAAAGGCTCTGGCCGATCTGGCCGCAGAGGCCTGGTCTTTGGCTGGCCTGGCAGACCGCTATCAGGCCTTTTGCGAACGCTTCGCGCCGCTTGAACACGCGCTCTCCCATGCCGGTGGGGACGCGCAAAGAACGCCGCTGGCGCTCGCCCTGCGCCTCCTTCTGGTGCACGACTATCGCCATCTGGTGCTTGACGATCCCGCACTGCCCGCCGACTTGCTGCCCGCCGATTGGCAGGGGCCGCAGGCGCAAGGGCTCTTTGCCTCGCTCTACAAGCGCCTGGACGCGCAGGCCGACCGCGCGATCGATACAGCCTTCGTGGATGCCTCCGGGCCGCTCACCGTCGACAAAGGCATTCTCGACAAGCGGCGAGAGGCCCTAGACCTCCTGCTCTCCAGGGGTCACGCGGCGGCGTAAGCTTCGAGCGTTACAACCAGACGAAGTCGCTCATAGACAAGGCATTGGCGGCGGTGAAACCCACGATCTTGGCCCCCAGGTCGGCGCTGCCGTCGCCATCCTGATCGACCTCCAGCCGCTGACCGCCGGCAAAGCGGGCTTCGCTGTTGCCGCCGCCAGAGAAGGCAGCGTCGCCGATATAGGCAAAAGTGCCGGTCTCGAGGCCGCTGGCGAAGACCAGCTTGTCACCCTCTGCCTGGCTAAAGTCCTGGATGATGAGGTCGCCGCCGGCCTTCTCGTCGCCGTTGAAGCGGAAGGAATCCGCGCCCGAGCCGCCGTAGGCATCGTCTTGGCGGCCGACACGCAGCAGATCCTCGCCGCTGCCGCCGGAAAGCGCGTTCGATCCACCGCCACCGGCTAGGGTGTCATCGCCGTCCTCACCCACAAGTCGATCGTCGCCCTGCAGACCGACCAGCCTGTTGTCGCCGTCGTTCCCGATCAGCAGGTTATCCAGGCTGTTTCCGCGCAGCAGGGCATCGCCGGCATCGTTGGCCAGGACGCCCTCTTCGATGTTCGGGCCGAGCGTGTAGGCCATCATGTCGGCAATCACGCGATCGGTGCCCTGACCTTCGAACTCCACCACCAGGTCGCCCAGGGTGTCCACGAAGACGGTGTCGTCACCTTCTCCACCATAGACCGTGTCGTTGCCTGCACTACCGTTGATCCGATCGTCGCCGTCGCCGCCGACCAGGATGTCGTTGCCAGCCCCACCTCCCAGGGTGTCGGCCGCGCTGCCGCCGTAGAGCGTATCCGCACCGCCTTCGCCATGCAGGACATCGCTGCCTTTGCCGCCCCAGAGCGCGTCGTCCTCGGCCCCGCCGGTGATGCTGTCATCGCCCTCATCGCCGAAGAGCATATCGGCGCCCGAACCGCCGCCGATCCGGTCCCGCCCGGTGCCACCATAAGCGACATCGTCGCCATTGGCGCCCAGCAACGTGTCGTTACCGTCATGGCCTTCGAGGATGTCGTCGTTCGCATGGCCCCTCAAGGTATCGCCGCCGCCGCCGCCGAAGAGATAGTCGTCGCCGGATCCTGCGGCAAAGGCCTCGGCGTCTTCCGTGCCGTGGAAGGCGTCGCTTGTCTTGCTGGAGACATTCAAGGGCTTGTTGGTCCAAGCGGGAATGACCCCATCCAGGTCGGGTTTCAGCCCGGTCGGCTTGGAGTTGGCATTTTCGCCATAGATCCCGAACTGGACTTCCTGCGGTGCCCAGGACTGGTAGGAGGGACGATCGAAAGCATCGAACGCGAAGACCGGAACGCTCTTGCCGCCTTGCGCCCGCATGCCGCCGAGCCACGAGAACATCTCGCTATAGACGTCCGCCTGGTTTTTCGCGCCGTAGTAGGCGGAATAGCCGGTCTCGCCGACAAAAACCTCTAGCTTTCCGGGCACCTGTGCCTGCACACCTTCGAAGTAGTTTTCTACGTGTTTGAAGTCCGTCGAGGAGAATCCGGGTGTATACTGGTTGAAGAGCACAAAGGGCGTGCCGTCATTCCAGCTGGCTTTCCAATGGTTGTTTATGTACTTCGGAATCTGGATAGAGACCGTATTGCCGGGGCCATAGTTCGCCAAGGTGGTAGAAACAGGAATACCGCCGAGCCCTGCCTTGTTCAGAGACGCTTTCAGATTGTCGAAGGCATTGGGTATCCACTGCTTGTAATAGGCATCGAACTTCGCATTGCCTGGCGGGGGGCCGTTCTGGTCGATTTCATTTCCCAGTAGGATGGTCTTCAGATGCTGTTTGACCTGTGTCTTGCTGCCGAAGGCATCGATGACCATCTCCACCCACTTGTCTGTGTAGGCCTTAGAGTTCATCAGGCCGGCCTTCCAGGTGCCATTGGCGTTCAGCTCGGCCAGCGCGTTGGTGTTGGTGCCCATCACCAGCTCGACGTCGGTCGTCTTCCTGACGTAGGTAATCACCTCCTGCTGGGTCGGGTCGATCTGCGGATTCTTCGGATTGGCGGTGCCGACCGCAGCATCGTGAAACGTCTTGATCAGGTTGAAATTCTTGGTGATCTGTTTGAGGTCTTGGGTGATGGAGTAGCCGGTGCGACCAGCCTCCCAGCTCTCGTAGTTCACGCCGACATTGTAATTGAAAGGCGTGTTCTTCGGGATCAAGGGGGCGGTACCTGCAGCAGCGGCAGACGTGAAAGCATTCATGGTTCTCTGTCCCCAACCTATGGTGTTGTCCCCAATGAGCACAAAACCGCGAAAATGTCACGTGGCCATTTATGGGCAAAAGCATCACAGAAATCATTGAAATTGTCGGATCGATGTGACATATTTTGAGTCATAAATTGCTGCGCTTTGAAGGGGAGGGCTTGGATGTACGCACAGATGGTGAAGACCGAGGGCAAGGGCCTGAAGCGCCCCGAAGAGATGACACCCGAAGAGCGTGCCTTTCAGGCGCGTATCGATGCCGACGAGAAGATCGAACCCAAGGAGTGGATGCCCGAGGGCTATCGCAAGACCCTGGTCCGGCAGATCTCTCAGCACGCGCATTCGGAAATCGTCGGACAGTTGCCGGAAGGAAACTGGATCACCCGCGCGCCCACTTTGGAGCGAAAGGCGATCCTCTTGGCAAAGGTGCAAGACGAGGCGGGCCATGGGCTCTATCTCTATTGCGCTGCGGAGACCCTTGGCGTGTCTCGCGATCAGCTCTTGGATCAGCTGCACAGTGGCAAGGCGAAGTACTCCTCCATCTTCAACTATCCCACGCTCACCTGGGCCGATATCGGCGCCATCGGCTGGCTGGTCGACGGAGCTGCCATCATGAACCAAGTGCCGCTGCAGCGCTGTTCCTACGGACCCTATTCGCGCGCCATGATCCGGGTCTGCAAAGAGGAGTCCTTTCATCAACGTCAGGGCTACTCGATCATGATGACCTTGGCGAAGGGGACCGACGCGCAGCGTGCCATGGCCCAGGATGCCTTGAACCGCTGGTGGTGGCCTTGCCTGATGATGTTCGGCCCGCCCGACGGAGAGTCGGTGCACAGCGCGCAATCCATGGCCTGGAAGATCAAGCTGAACAGCAATGACGAGCTGCGTCAGAAGTTCGTCGATCAGACCGTGCCCCAGGCCGACTATCTGGGTCTATCCGTGCCCGATCCGGATCTGACGTGGAACGAAGAGCGCGGGCACTACGACTACGGCGAGATCGACTGGGACGAATTCCACCGGGTTTTGCGCGGTGGCGGTCCCTGCAATCGCGAGCGCCTGCGCGCCAGGGTCAAGGCGCATGAAGAGGGTGCCTGGTTCCGCGAGGGTCTTTCGGCCTATGCAGCCAAGCAGAATACCCGCTCGAAGAGCCAGGCGGCCTAGCGCGCCCTAAGGTCAGGAGAGATCAACATGTCGAACGAATGGCCTCTTTGGGAGGTCTTTATCCGTGGCCAGCATGGACTGTCGCATCGTCATGTCGGCAGTCTGCATGCCCCCGATGCCGAGATCGCGATCAATCACGCCCGCGATGTCTACACACGCCGCAACGAGGGCGTCTCCATTTGGGTGGTGAAGGCAGCCGAGATCACCGCCAGCACACCCTCGGAGAAGGGGCCGCTGTTCGAACCCTCCAACAGCAAGGTCTATCGCCACCCTACCTTCTTCGACATCCCCGACGACGTGGGGGCCATGTGATGGACCAGATGATGGAGCAGCGCGATGCCCGCGATCCCCTAATCGACTATTGCCTGCGCCTTGGGGACAACGCTTTGATCCTGGGCCACCGCGTGTCGGAATGGTGCGGTCATGCGCCGATTCTGGAAGAAGACATCGCCATGGCCAACGTCGCGCTCGACCTGATCGGGCAGGCGCGGCTCTGGCTGGAACTGGCGGGAGAGCTGGAAGGCGAGGGGCGTGGTGCCGACGATCTGGCCTATCTGCGCGATGCCGGCGATTTCCGCAATCTGCTGCTGGTCGAGCAGCCGAACGGCGACTTCGGCCAAACCTTGATGCGCCAGTTTCTCTTCGACCTCTGGCACGACCTGGTCCTGGAGCAACTGGTCTCCTCCAAGCACGAGCGTGTGGCAGAGGTGGCGCAGAAAGCGCAGAAAGAAGTCAGCTATCACCTGAACCGCAGCCGCGATCTGGTGATCCGCCTGGGCGACGGCACGGATGAGAGCCGGGAGCGGATGCAGAATGCTCTAGAGGAGCTCTGGCCCTTTACCGGTGAGATGACCACGCCGGACGGCCTGGACAGCAGCCTCGCCGAGGTTGGCGTGGGCGCCGATCTGACCTTGCTGGCCCCAAAGTGGCAGGCGGCCGCGGCTGATGTTCTGGAACAAGCAACCCTGATACACCCTGAGCAGAGCTGGATGCAGGAGGGCGGCAAGAACGGCAGGCACGGCGAGCACCTTGGTTTCATCCTGGCCGAGATGCAGTTCCTGCAGCGCGCCTATCCCGGCGCGGCCTGGTAGATCGGCGATGGCACGCGACAGGCCACTGCCCGACCGCCAGACCGTGTGGAGCTGGCTTGCCGAGATTCCCGACCCGGAGATCCCGGTGATCTCTCTGGTCGACCTCGGCATCATTCGCGAGGTTGCCTGGCAGGACGACCTGCTGGAGGTGACGGTGACGCCGACCTATTCCGGCTGCCCTGCCACCGCGGTGATCAATCTCGAGATCGAGCAGACGCTGCGCGCCAAGGGCATCGAGAAGCTGCGCCTGAAACGCCAGCTGGCGCCGGCCTGGACGACAGCTTGGATCAGCGAGGCCGGGCGGCAGAAGCTACGCGCCTACGGCATTGCACCGCCGCAAGACGGCGCACTCTGCGCCGGAGGCCTGACAGAGACCCCGACGGTGGTGACCTGTCCGCACTGCGGGGCGGAGGCTGGAGAACGGGTGAGCCAGTTCGGCTCCACCCCTTGCAAGGCCAGCTATCGCTGCCGCTCCTGCCTGGAGCCCTTCGACTACTTCAAGCCTTTCTGAACCCGGAGATCCTATCCATGGTTCGCTTTCTACCCCTAACCGTGACCGAAGTGCGCCGAGAGACCCGCGATTCCGTGGTGCTAACCCTGGAGCCCCGCGCGCTCGACCGCGATGCCTTTGATTTTCTACCCGGACAGTACCTGACCTTCCGCAAGTCGATCGAGGGTGAGGAGCTGCGGCGGTCCTACTCCATCTGCAGCATGCGCGGCAACGGCCACATTCAGGTCGGCATCAAGAAGGTTCCGGACGGCCTCTTCTCGACCTGGGCCAACGAGCAGCTCGCGCCCGGCGAAGCGCTGGAGGCGATGGCTCCGATGGGGAGCTTCACCACGGCTTTTCTGCCGACCGAGGCCCGACACCACCTCTTCTTTGCCGCAGGCTCCGGCATCACGCCAGTGCTGAGCCTGGTCAAGTCGGTGCTCAAGCGCGAGCCAAAGAGTCGGGTGACCCTGGTCTATGGCAATCGCTCCTCGAGCAGCATCATGTTCCGCGAAGAGCTGGAAGATCTGAAGAACCTCCATCTGGGTCGCTTCACCCTGCTGCATATCCTCACCCGCGAGAGTCAAGAGATCGACCTTTTCAACGGGCGGATCGACGGTCAGAAGTGCGCGCAGCTGTTCCGCTATTGGATCGATCCGGCCGGGGTCGATCAGGCTTTCATCTGTGGGCCGCAGTCGATGATGACCAGCGTGTCGCAGGCCTTGCGCGAGGCCGGACTTGGCGAGCATCAGATCAAGTTCGAACTCTTCGCGTCGGGCCAGCAGACCAGACGCCGACGTCAGGCGGAGGAGGGGGGCAGCACCTCTTCGGCCCAGGCTTGCCAGGCAACGGTCCAATTGGACGGGCGCAGCCGCAGCTTCGAGATGAAGAAGGGCGAAATCAGCATCCTGGACGCTGCCATGGCCGAGGGTCTGGACGTGCCCTATGCCTGCAAAGGCGGGGTCTGCTCGACCTGTCGGGCCATGCTGCTGGAAGGCGAGGTCGACATGGACGCGAACTTTGCGCTCGAGGACTACGAGGTCCGCCGCGGCTACATTCTTACTTGTCAGAGCTACCCCGCTACCGACAGGGTGGTGGTGGACTATGACCAGTAGGCGATAGAGGAACGAGACCGATGGATGACGCCGCCTTTCTGGCCTACCTGGAACAGTCCGGCCGCCTGACGTCACCGGACAACGTGACCCCCGCCTATCGCCGCGAACTGCTGCGGCTGATGGCAGGTTTTGTCGATTCGGAGCTGGCAGCCGCGGCCGGCTTTGCCGAGATCATCAACAAGGCACCGACCTTGAGCGGGCGCCAGCTGATGGCGCGCATGGTGCTGGAGAAGATCTGCCACGGAGAGCGCGTGCTAACCTTGATGCAGCCCTTCGGAACCGACCCCGATCTCTATGCCGGTCTGCATCCCTGGGAGAATCGGGTGGAGCGCGCCGAGGACCTGGGGGTCGAGCGGCGTGCCGGTGACATGCGCCTCAACGTCTTCCACTACCCCTTGGAGGGCTGGCTCGATGCCCTGGTCATGAATCTGCTGATGGGGGAAGCCTCGCTCATCCAGTTGGCGGAGCTCGCCGGCTGTTCCTATCAGCCGCTTGCCGAAACCATCGCCGAGATCCTACCGGCTGAGGAGCGACATCTCTTGGCTGGCGTGGAAAAGCTTCAGGAGTTGGCACACGACAGCGGGCTTGGAGAGATCAGGTCTTCGATCACCTATTGGCGGCCGCGTGTCGCCGCCTCCTTCGGCAGTGACGAGTCTCCTCGCTTCGAGCCGCTGGCTCGTTTTGGGCTGCGTCATCGGGCAAACCGGGATCTGCGCTCGCGCTGGTCGCAGGCTGTCGACGAGCGTCTGGTCGCCCTGGGGGTCAGCTAACCTTGGGGGTCAGCTAACCTAGGGGGCAGTTAACCTTGGGGGGCAGCTAACCTGGGGGTCAGTTAATCCGCTTGTTCGGCTGATCTGGCCGGTGTGGGCGACGGCCTGGTCAGCACATAGCCGCCGACGAGCAACAGTCCGACGGCCTCGATGATCAACGAGGTGCTGTCCAAGCCGAATGACCAGGCGGCCAGGACACCGGCGACCATAAAGAGAACGACCATCAGCTTGCCGAGGACCGGCACTCTGCCTTGTCGTCGCCACTCGGCGAACCCGGTTCCCAGGCTGCTTGGATCGACCAGCCATTGGTGGATGCGTTGCGAACCGCGCGAGAAGCCGTAGGCCGCCAGCAGCAGAAAGGGCGCTGCCGGCAAGATCGGCAAGGTCATGCCAACCACACCGAGGACCAAGGCGCCGGCACCCGCCACGCGCCAAAGACGGAACTTCGTATCCGGATCTCGTCTCCCCGTCTGTGCTGCCATCGCTCGCCATCTTGTCCATCAGGAATTCAAACACTATTGCAGACAGCGCGGAGCCAAAGCAAAGCTTGTCTGTGTCTGCAGCTTTCAATGGACGTAACCCAGATCATGACTTTATAGCGGCAGCACCAGGCAAGCGCATTCGCTGGGAGCGGTTATCGCTTCACAGCCAGACAAAATCTGTGGCGGTCAGCACCTCACCGCCGCTGAAGCCATTGATCTTGAAGGCAATGTCAACGTTCGCATCGCCGTCGCGGTCGACCTCCAGCAGGCGCTGTCCGGCGAAACGGGCCTCCGAGTTGCCGCTGGCGGAGAAATCAGCCTCACCGATGTAGGCGAAGCTGCCGACCTCTAGGCCGGTGGCGAAGACGAGCGTGTCCTCGCCGTTGCTCGTGCCGAAAAGCTTGCCCTCGAAATCGCGGATGAAAGCCACATCGGCTGAGCCTGCTCCGGGTCTGTCGATGAAGAAGGAGTCCATGCCGCTGCCGCCGACCGCCGTATCATCCAGGCCGAGGATCAGGACGTCGGCACCGCTGCCGCCTTCCAGGCGATCTGCGCTCGAACCACCGTCGAGGCTGTCGGCGCCGTCCAAGCCAATCAGCCGATCCTCGCCCGATCGTCCCTCCAGCAGGTTGTCGCCGCTGTTGCCGCGCAGGCGGTTGTCCAGGGCATTGCCGACACCAAGCAAGTTGCCCAGGTCGAACACCAGATCCAGGTTCTCGACGAAGTTTTCGCTGCCGCTGCCCAGGGTGTAGTCGAGATGTGCCAGCACCAGGTCGTTCAAGCCTCCGTTCGCGCTTTCCGAGATGACATCGGCCAGGGTGTCGATACTGACGGTATCGTTGCCCGCACCGCCGATGGCCGTATCGGCGCCGGAGCCACCATCCAAGAGATCACCGCCGCTATCGCCATAGAGCCTGTCCCCGCCAATACCGCCGAACAGAGAATCACGGCTGTCGCCGCCGAAAGCAGTATCGTTGCTGCCGCTACCGTAGAATGTGTCTAGCCCGGTGCCACCCCAGTGCTGGTCGGCGCCAAAAGAGCCATAGGCGGTATCCCGCCCGCCGCCGCCATAGAGGCGATCGTTTCCGGCATCGCCCTGCATCATATCATCCGCGGCATCGCCGAAGATCAGGTCGTCCCCGTCACCGCCTGCCAATGAGATGTCATTCCCAAAGCCGCCAAAAACTTGATCCGAACCCTCGCGGCCGTTCAGCAGGCTGTCGTCGCCATTGCCACCATAGACCAGATCGTCGCCGCTGCCGCCCCACAGGCCGCTGTCCGCGCCGTGGTTGCCGAAGAGGCTGTCCTGGTCTTCACCCCCATAGAGGCCTTGGTCCGCGCCGCCGCCACCATCGACGATGTCATCGCCCAGGCTGCCGTAGAACCTGGTGTCGTCATCGCTGCCGCCGTAGATCCTGTCGCTGCCCAGACCCCCGTCAAGCGTACTATCCTCGCCGTTTCCACCGTAGACCCGGTCGTCGCCGGTGGCACCTCTCAGACTGCGGTCCGCGCCGTCGCTGCCGAGCACAGTGTCATTGCCATCACCGCCAAACAGCTCGAGATCGCTACCCCCGCCACCGTAAATCAGGTCAGCACCGCTGCCGCCCCGCAGGTTCCGATCGTCGCCGTCGCTACCGAACATCGTGTCGTTGCCATCGCCGCCGATGAGGTCATAGTCGTCATCTTTGCCACCGAAAATCAGATCGTCCCCGCCGCCTCCACGCAAGTTTCGGTCCTGGCCGAGGCTGCCGTAGATCGCATCCTTGCCGTTGCCCCCAAACAGACGATAGTCGTTGCCGGCGCCACCATAGATCAAGTCGTCACCGTTCAGACCGAGAAGATCCTGGTCATCGCCACTGCCTCCGAAGATCGTGTTCGCATTGCCATCCCCGGAGATCGTGTCGGCACCGCTGCCACCGCGGGCCAAGTCGCTCACCACCAGAGTGTCCGTGCCGCTGGTGCCATAGATGAAGAGCCGCTCCACCGAGGTGAGAGTCTCGCCGCCCAACAGAGAAGCAGCGTTCAGCAAGACCAGCGTGTCGGTGCCGGTATCGCCATAGAAGGCCTCGCCTGCCTGCAGTTCGGCCTGGCTGCGAACCACCAGCGTATCATCGCCGTTCCCTCCGAACAGGCTGTCCACGCCCTCGCTGTTGGTCAAGAGATCGGAAGAGCCACGGCCGTAGATGAGGTCGTCCAGTGTCGTCCCGAGCAGCGTGTCAGAGGACGCGTTGCCGAGGAACTTCACCTCTTCGACGTCCTGGACGACCACATTGTTGGGCAGGGAAATTCCGTTCTGGAGGATCAGTTGGTCGCTTCCGGGACCCCCATCGAAGCTGTCGCCTAGGGTGAGCTCCTGGCGATTGAAAATGATGAAAGAGTCTGCTCCACTGCCCCCATAGTGTCGATCTGCTCCTCGACCGCTATAGATACGATCATCTCCGTCATCGCCATAGAATACATCTTCTCCTGCACTGCCAAAGAGACTATCATCTCCTGCACCGCCATAGAGCAGATCATTCCCCGAGCGACCGACGATGGTGTCGATTTCTCCACCACCGAAGACCGAGTCGTCACCGTTGCCACCGAAGATAAGGTCTCTACCCTCTCCTGGAGCAGCAGTCAGATCATCCCCATGCAGCCTGTCATTGTCGGCTCCACCATAGAGTGTGTCGCGGTTGGCACCCCCGTAAAGGAAATCCGGGCCCCCGTTACCAAACAGTGTGTCAAAGCCGGAAAAGGCGAAATATTCGTTGCGACCGCTGCTGCCGTAGAATGTATCTCCATAGGGTGTACCAGTTGTCACGGCCGGGCCTCCTCCTTCAGACAGGCAAATGCGCCTGGTCGTCGCCATCGGGATGTGTGGTGACGATTGAGTCCTGCGAATCGCCAGGCCCTACAGACTGCACCCTCCGCATCCCCAATGGCAAAATTCACTGTCGCCAATTCCAATTTAATATTGCCGAAAGCTGTCAGACCGCACAACATGACCAAAAGGTCAGGTGGGGAAGGGCAATTATTTATGGATGTTATTGCTTACTCTTAATCGGGATATAATAGCATTGTTGCCCGTAAAAGAACTGTATCTACGTAAGTTATATGTATAAAATTGAACGTTTGGGAGAGTCGGCGATGAACCGCGGGGCGCTGCAGCGCGGCGTTGATGATCTGTTTCCAGAGCGGTTGGAGGCTAGTCCCACTCGACCTCGAAGCGGCGGACCAGATCGCTGATCGCTGTGTCGGAGAGCAGACGCGGATTACAGCCACGGGTCAGCAAGGCCAGTTTCGCCGTCTCCTCCAGTTCCTCCATGGCGTAGACTGCCGCCGCCAGGGACTTGGCCGCGACCACCGGGCCATGATTGGCAAGGACCACGGCCGAACGCTTGCCGCCGAGCGCCCTCACAGCTGTTCCCATCTCCGGATCGCCGGGGGCGAAGTAGGGCAGAAGCTTCACCTTTCCCAGTTTCATGATGGCGTAGGCCGTCAGCGGCGGCAGCAGATTATCCGCGTCGATATCCGGCATGAGCGACCAGGCGACGGCGTGGGTGGAGTGCAGGTGGACGACAGCGCCGGTCTTGGCTCCGCGCGTATCGTAAAAGGCCGTGTGGAGTGCGACTTCCTTGGTCGGCTTGTCGCCGGAAATGTGACGGCCGTCGGCTTCAAGCAGGGAGAGCCGGTCCGGATCCAGCGCGCCGAGGCTGCTGCCGGTCGGCGTGACCAGCAGGCTGCCGTCATCCAAGCATTGTGAGATGTTGCCGGAGGCACCGCCGGTCAGCCCGCGCGAGAAGAGGGAGGCGCCCAGTCGGCAGATCGCCTCGCGCGCGTCGGCTTCTTGGCTCATGTCCCATCCAGCCCCTCATCCAGTCTGGAGAAGGCCTCGGCAAAGAAGCCCTCTTGGCCGAAGTTGCCGGACTTGAGGGCCAGCGCGACCTCCTGGCCGTGGCTTAGGGCGTAGGTCCAGGGGACACCCGGGGCGATTTCCGGGCCGATGGTCAAGCGATCGACATCCAGGGCCTTGACGACGGCGCCCGAGGTCTCACCGCCGGCGATGACGAAGCGCCGGACGCCCAAATCCAAAGCCTTGCGCGCGGCCTCGGCCAGAGCAGCCTCGACCAGTGCTCCCGCAGCGGCGACCCCCAGTGTCTCCTGCGTGCGGCGAACCTCCTCCGGTTCTGCCGTCGCGTAGAGGATCTTCGCGGCCTCTGGCGGCTGTTGCTCCAGCCAGGAGAGCAGGGCAGCACTCCCGTCCCTGGCCAGCAGCAGCGGGTCGAGGCGGAAGGCAGCGGCGCCCGGCACGTAGGCTGCCACCTGCTTGCGGGTCATTGCCGAGCAACTGCCGGAAAGAACGATCTGTCCGCGATCGAGATTGGGGCGGCTGCCAGGCTGTACCAGGTTCTGGAGATAACCGCGTTGCCGGTAGATCTCCGGCAGGGGCATGGCCACGGCGCTGCCGCCGGTCAGCAGAGGCAGATCGCAGCACGCCTCGGCGATGGTGCCAAGATCGCTGTCGGCGACGGCGTCGACCACGACATGGGCGATGCCTTCGTCCCTGAGCAGCTCCAACCTCGATCGCAGCGCATCCGCGCCCTCGGCCACGACAAGACGCTTCGCCAATCCGACCGCGCCGCGCACCTGTGGTGCCAGAAGGCGCAACAGGGAGGAATCGCGCATCGGGGTCAGGGGATGGTCGCGCATCGGCGACTCGTCTAGAGGCTGCTCGCCGACGAAGAGGTGACCCATATAGATGCTGCGGCCGTTCTCGGGGAAGGCCGGGCAGAAGATCGTTTGCGCAGCCCCCAGGTCGGCCATCAAGGCCTCTGCAACCGGGCCAATGTTGCCCTCGGCCGTGCTGTCGAAGGTCGAGCAGTACTTCCAGAAGAAACGCTGAGCACCGCCGGCGCGGAGCCAGGCCAAGGCCTCGCGTGCCTCCGCCACGGCCTGCTCGGTCGTCTCGGTGCGGATCTTCAGTGCGATGACTTCGAAATCCACGCCACTGTCGCGATCGGCGGGCGTATCGGGAACGCCAATGCGAAGTGCGACGGCAGCGCCGCTGCGTGCCAATAGGCAGGCCAGGTCACTGGCCCCGGTGAAGTCGTCGGCTATAGCACCGAAAAACATTGCATGCGACCTCTCCTAAAGCGCGGCAACTGTCCTCAGCGGTAATCGCTGCCTAGCGAACCCGGCTTGGGACGTCCCAGGCTTCCAACAGCATGTCACGGGCAAGCAGGCCCAGTCCCGGCTCGCCTTGGTGCTGGCGCGATCCGGTGGTTGCTTGGCGGGTGAGCAGATGTGCGTGAATCGTCTCAGAGACGGGGTAGCGCGAAATCGTGATCCAAACACGAAAGAGGGGTTTGCCTTCATCGGTCTTATCGATGATGACGCTCGCCGCCTGCACGTCGATGGTCGGGTCGCCCAATTGATTGTCGGTCGAGACCGGCAGGCCGGTTTCCAGATCGAAAATCGTTCCTAGCCGCGTCTTGTTCTTGCCGTCGGTGATCCAGAGCATGGCGAAGCGACGCCCCTGTGGGGCACAGTCGATGGCGAAGGTGAGCGGTTCGCCGGCGCGCGACTGCCCGGAAATGTAGGTGCGGTGGACACGTGCGTTCGGGCCTTCGTGTAGGCGGGTCGCGCCGTTGGATTCCCGGCCCGCCAGGCGGAAGGCCTCGCGTCGCCAGATGTCGCCAGGTGCCTCGGCATAGGCAAGGGTGCGGGCCTCGTTCATCGGTTCCGAACGATTCCAGATCTCCATGCCGATACGACCGGGATCATCCAGGTCGACGTACTCCATATTGCTGCCGGTCTGGAGCAGAAGGTGCCTGATGTAACCCAGAGACGCGTTCGGCGGCAGTGCCAGCAGCTGTCCACGCGCCCACGGCAAGTCGGAGAGGAAAGGGTAGGCGGCAATCCGCCAGGTGCTATCCGCTTCGTCCGGCCTAAGGTGAGGATAGTGCTCCGATACGATGACGAGATAGCCGAGCGCATCGAGGCGGTTTGCCAGTTCGGCATGGCAGCTCTGGATGGCATCGTCGAAGGCAAAGATGCCACCCAGCGGTCGCGTAGCTTCAACCAGGTCGATGGCGTCGGCCGAGAGCCCAGGGTGGGTCACGACGAGGAGCGTCGCCGACTCAGCGTCTTGTTGCCTGACGAACCGCTCCAGCGGCTTCAGGCAGGTCTGGGCGTTAACCTCGGGTAGCGCCAAGAGATCGACACTGGTCTTGAGGGAGTCTTGTTCGGCGAGGGAGTCGGCAAGGGCACCCGCCGCGCTGCCTTCTTCGCAGATCACCAAGCTCTTGGCGTTACTGCTTAGCATCTGCAGGCGAGCGTCTGTCAGGTTCTTCAGGGCTTTGGCTTGCGGAAACTTGGCACCCATGGTGGCCAGCAACGCTGCGGCGGCCTGAACTTCGCAGGCCACGGCGCGTTGATCGCGGGGTAGCGGGCCAATCAGCGGAACGGCAACCACCTCGCTCTCGATCGCGGCCTCTACCAAGGGCGCTTCTTCGGGAGTCGGCAGACTCTCGATTATCTGTTGGGCCAGACGCTGCCAGGAGTTGTGCCTGAAGTAGGCCTTGCCGCCGTGCTCCCTATCTTCGCTGCGTTCCGACCTCTGGCGCTCGATGTCGGCCAGGGCCCGCACGATGTTGTCCGGTCGGTCGTCGTCGGCGATGACACCGGCCCGATAGGTCTTGGCAAGCTCGGCGGCGGCGGTTCCGCGTTGCGCCACGAAGGGGACATCAAGATAGATGGAATCGATCGCCAAAGCGACGGGCCGATCGGCATAGTCAGGCGGCAAGTGCGGCAAGACCACAGCTTTACAACGGCTTAACCAGTCAAACCTCGCGGCATCGCCGGCCTCTGCCTGCAAACCGGCGGTCTCGCTCGCCGCCGCAATGCCCAGGGCCTTATTGGCCTGTTCGGGCGGCAACCCCTCGAAGACCAGCAGCTGGTCTTGCCAATCTGTCTTGTGCCGCAGGGATGTCGCCATAGCCTCGGCGTGATCGGCGGCATAGCGATCCTCGCCGTTGGCGGCGAAGTAAATCCGCGCTTCTGCCTCTCGCGGCCGGTTGGTGTTGATCTGTTGCCAGGCGTCGTCGTCGTCCAGCAGCATTGAAGGCTGCGGGGAAACCGCAAGGCGCACACCGCTGCGCGCGTAGAGAGCATCGGACTGATGGCTGGTGTCGCACACCAAGGTCAGGCGTGGCTCCTGTTCGGCTTCCCTGAGCAGCCAACCCCAGGTCTTGAGGAAATCGCTGCTCCAGGCTTCACTGCTCGAGAACCAATGCAGTCCGATGTGGGCGCTGAGACGGGGCTGCTCGCGCATCACCTCGTAGACGAAGGCTGCGTGATAGAGGCTGCCCTTTTTCAGGAAGGCGTGCACTCTGCCTTCGGTCGCCAAGAGCGCACTCTCGACGGCGGCTCTGACCTCGGCCTTGACCTTGTCGTGGAGTTTTTGGCTGCGGGTCTGATCGCTCCAATCGGCATTGAAGAGGCTGTCCGAGCCACGCGTGAGGTTGAAGGTTACGCGATCGATGGTGGCCGGAAGCGTGTCTTCCTCCTTCTTCTCCAAGGTCTCGGTGTAGAGCAGGTTTCCCGAGAGCCAGAAGGGATGCCCGCCACCTTGTATTTTTGGACTGAGGTTCAGCGCTTGTGACCAATCCTCGCTCTGCTGATCGTTCAGATCCGGTGCCAGCGTGAGCACCACGGGTGCCGCCTCTGCCTCCCCCTTCGGTGGAACCATCGGCTCGGCTGCGCCGCGTTTGCGCAGGGACGGGATGAAGGAGCCGGTGATGGCATGCACCGTCTTGCCCACGCTTTCCATCTGAGTGCAGAAGCGCTCCAGCTCACTGCAGTGGCGCAGGTAGTAGTCGTTATAGGAGATCGCAAAGAAACCCGGGTGCGCCAGCTGGATGGCATCCATCTGGTCGCCGAACTGAGAGGCCTTGTGATGCCCCCAGAAATAGGAGTCCTGCGACAAGGGACGACCATCGCAGCCAGAGATGCCGACATGGTCGAAATAGGTGGCGGCCACCGGGAGCAGCAGCAGGGTCAACACGTTGGGCAGACCCAGAATGGCGAACTTCTCCTCGATGTTGAGGTTGTAGTCGTCGCCACTCATCATCGGGATGCCGATAAAGCGCTCGTGCAGCTCTTCTGGAAAGTAGGTCAGATAGATCGAGTAGTCGCGCCAGGGCACAAAGACATGAAAATCGCGCCCGGTCATGGTCTCCAGCAGGTACTGGCGGAACATCATCGCGTAGGTAGAGGGGCCGGCGTGAAAGATCGGATCGCCGGCCATCAGCGCGATGGGGTTCAGGTGATCGACCAGCGGCGCATTCTTGACGATGGAGTTGCAGACGATCGTGTGGCCGTCGCTGTAGTCATAGCGCCAGGCTTCTTCCAGCGAGGGGCCGGTGCCAAAGACATAGCCGACCGGCAAGGTGATACGCTCTCTGAAGGTCGCCAGCTTGCGCTTCGACTCGGCGATCATCTCCTCCTCGTCGGCCATGAGGGAGAGCGCGCCCTTCATCATCATCGACGCCGCCGTGTTGACACGCTCTTCGTCGACCAGATGAAACTTCTCCGGCCCGCAGATCCGACGCAAGACGTCGACATCGGGGAAGATTTCATCGTCGGTTAGGCCGGGCTTTTGCCAAACCAGGACGACGTCGGCTGCCTCAATCTCCGCGCGCCACTCTGCCTCGCTCTTGATGGGCGGCTGTAGCTTGACCTTCTTCTGCACCCTGCGACTGGCCTCGGACTCGACTGCGGCCGGGTCGATGTAGCTCGGCACCTCCAGGGGAAACTCGGTGAAGGGTGCGAAGGCGCGCAGGCTCTCAATGTGCCGGTCGTACGGGGAGAAGTACCAGAAAACTCTGGAGAAAACGCTTCCACACTGCACTGGGTCAGTAAAGGATGGGTAAAGCAAAATGGTGTTCATTTAGTCTATCGATCCGTACCCAGACGTTGTTTCATGGTCAAGACGTGCCAGTTGTGCTGACACTATTCAATAGTCGCTACAGGGGAAGGTGGCGTCGGAAGTTTTCGGAGCAGGAACGGAGCATTCTCTTGACGGTCTGTCTATACCACTTTCCGTCGCGAAAGGCCGCACTGCCAACGCACCGACTGCAGCCAGCCACCGCAGCGGCCAGCCACATACCCCAATCGTCCTCTATGTGCGCAACCCCCAAGTTCAGCGTTTTTGCGACCGTCTCCGGGTCGAACCGGCGAACTCCCTCCAATCTAGGTGCTTCCGCTCTGCGGTTCCAGCCTGGATCTGTGACGATTTAGGAAAGCAGTCTCGCCGATGGTCTGACCCCAGCTGTGGCAGAACGGTCGGGCGGTGTCATGACGTTTTGTCGCTATGCGACAAGAGGATACGCGAGAAAATCAGCTACTTGGGCAACAGCAGCGTGTCTGCCGGATCCCACCAGCACCACAGCCGCTCGCCTCTGCGTGGAGCGCTGCCACTTCGGCTTGCATTTGTCTGGGATATGACCAGGCTTTGGCCCTCGTCGCTGGCGAGGAAGACCTGCGAGTTCTCGCCGAAGTAGGCCAGATTGGTGACGACGCCCTGCAGGGCTATGCTGTTTTCCGGAGGTGCGTCGCGATGCAGCTGCAGCTTCTCCGGCCTGACGGCGACTCCAATGGTGCCGGCCAGCTCCGCCTGGCTTGGCACCGAAACCCGGCCCAGGCCCTTGACCTGCAGCAGCAGTCGCGCGCCCTCGCGGGTGACGACCTGGCCTTCGAAGAGGTTCATCTTGCCGATGAAGTCGGCAACGAAACGGCTGTTGGGATACTCGTAGAGCATCTGCGGTGCGGCCAGCTGGCGGATCGCACCTGCCTCCATGACGGCGATGCGGTCGGCCATCGACAGCGCTTCTTCCTGATCGTGGGTGACGATCACGAAGGTGATGCCAACCGCGTGTTGCAGACGCACCAGCTCAAGCTGCATGGCCTCGCGCAGCTTGGCATCTAAAGCAGAGAGCGGCTCGTCCAGCAGCAGGACCTTTGGCTGCTTCACCAAGGCGCGGGCGAGGGCGACGCGCTGGCGCTGGCCGCCGGAAAGCTGATCGGGCAGGCGCGCGCCAAAGCCGTCCAGTTGCACCAGGTTGAGGGCTTCCTCGACTCGTGGCGCGATTTCTTGGGCGGTCAGGCCTTCGACCTTCAGACCATAGGCGACATTCTTCGCCACGCTCATGTGCGGGAAGACGGCATAGGATTGGAAGACCATGTTGATCGGCCGGCGGTTGGGCGGAGTCGCCGTCATGTCCTCACCGTCGATCAGGATGCGCCCTTCGCTCGGCAACTCGAAGCCGGCGATCATGCGCAGCAGGGTGGTCTTTCCGCAGCCCGATGGCCCGAGCAGGGCGAAGAACTCGCCGCGCCTGATCTCAAGATCGACGGCATCGACCGCTGTCACGCCACCGCCGAAGCGTTTGGAGATGCCCTCGATTGTGACGATGGCCTCCTCGGCTGGGCTGTCGCCGCTCATGACCGGCCTCCGGGTTTGTCGCGGTTCTGGACCCAGAGCGCGAAGGCGGTCAGCGCCAGAGTGATGATGATCAGCACGGTCGAGGCGGCATTGACCTCCGGTGTCACCGAAAAGCGGACCATCGAATAGATCTTGATCGGGAAGGTCACGGTGTTGGGTCCCGAGGTGAAGAAGGTGATCACGAAGTCATCCAGCGACAGGGTGAAGGCCAAGAGCGCGCCGGCGATCAGGCCCGGTTTCAGGAAGGGGATGATGATGTCGCGCAGCACTTGCCATTCGCTGGCGCCCAGATCCTTCGCGCTCTCCTCCAGCTCGCGATTGAAGTTGGCGAGCCGCGCCCTGACGATCATGGTGACGAAGGGGAAAGAGAAGGCGATGTGTGCCGCGGTGATGGCCGAGAGGTTGAAGGGCCAGATCCAGTCCGATGGCCAGCCGATGCGGGCAAAGAAGGCATAGAGCGCCACACCCATGCAGATCTCCGGCACCACGATCGGCAGCGCCATGGCACCCTCGTAGACCGGCTTGCCGGGAAAGCGGAAGCGCCAGAGCAGGATCGCTGCCAGCGCGCCAAGCGCCGTGGCGAAGAGCGTATTGACCAGGGCAATCGTCAGCGAGTTGGCGAAGGCCAGCAACAGCTGGTCGTTGTCGATCGCGCGCTCGTACCACTCGAAGGTAAAGCCCTTGATCTTCACCAGGCGTCTGCTCTCTGAGAAGGAGAAGGCAATCAGGATCAAGATCGGCGCATAGAGGAAGATCGAGGTGACGATGAAGACGCTGCGCAGCGACCAGCGTCGGCTGTAGTCCAGCGGGGCGATCACCGTCTTCATGCCGGCGCCCCCCTATGGCTGTCGCGCGGCCGTGTCAGGAAGGCCCGCGCGGCAATCGCGATGAAGGTGATGTACATCAGCAGGAAGGAGAGCGCGCCGCCGAAGGGCCAGTCGTTGGCGCTGCGAAACTGGCGCTCGATCACATTGGCGATCAGCTGGCTGTCGGTGCCGCCCAAGAGATCGGGCTGCAGAAAGCTGCCCAGCGCCGGAATGAAGGTGATGATGACCGCAGACGCGATCCCGGGTGCGGCCAGCGGAACCACCACGGAAAAGAAGGTCTTCAGATGCCCGGCACCGAGGTCAAGGCTGACTTCCAGGTAGCTGGTGTCCAGGCGCTCCAAGGCGGAGTAGAGCGGCAGCACCGCGAAGGGCAGGAAGACATAGACCATGCCGATCAGAACGGCGCCGTCGGAATAGAGCAGGTCCCAGGGGCGGAAGCGGCCGAGCGGCAGGCCGATGAGAGAGGTGAGCGCATCGGCCCCGTCCCACAGCAACTCCAGTCCCATGTTCAGGAAGCCGTTGTTGGTGCGCAAGACCGCAATCATTGCGTAGGTGCGGACCAGCAGATTGGTCCAGAAGGGAAGGATGATCAGCAAGAGCAGCCAGGGCTTCCAGCGGGCCGGTGCAAAGGTGATGAGAAAGGCGACGGGGAAACCGACGGCAACGCAGATGAGTGTCGTGAGGCCCGCCATGACCAGCGACTTCATCATGATCTGCAGATAGACCGCCTCGAAGGCGCGGTCGTAATTGGCAAGCGTGCCGGTGATCTCGATATCGATGATCCCCGACTTCTCCCCGAAGGAGAAGACCCAGATGATGCCGATCGGGATCAGGAAGAACAGCAAGAGCCAAAAGCTTGGCGGCGCACCCAGCGCTAGAAAGGTTCCCGGGCTGCGCCGCCAAGACTCCATGGCTTTGTTCTTTCGACTTCCGCTGCGGCTTGCCGGGTCAGGCGGCCAGCACCCTGGTCCAGGCGTCGCTGATCAGCCGCAGGACATCCTCGCCACGGTAAAGCCCGGGCTCGCAGCGGTCCAAGACCGCCTGGGAGGGGAAGATGGCCGGGTTCTTCTTGTAGGCGTCGTTCAAGAGCTGGCGTGCCGACTCATTGGCGGTGGCGTACTGGATGAAGTCGGCGATCTTCGAGCCGGCATCGGCATCGAGGATAAAGTTGATCAGCTTGTGCGCGTTCTTGGGATGCGGCGCGCCGGTGGGAATGGCGAGCGTATCCTGCCAGACCAGAGACCCCTCCTTGGGTACCACGTAGTCCAGGTCGTCATCCTCTGCCATCACCTGCAGGATGTCGCCGTTCCACTCCATGGTCAGGTCGACCGTGCCGGAGAGCAGCAGGTCCTGGCCATTGTCTTCGGCGAAGACCTTGATGTTGGGCTTGTTCTTGATCAGCAGGGCCTCGACGGCAGAGATATCGGCCTCATCGGTGATGTTGAAGGTCTTGCCGAGGTACTTTGCGCCGGCACCGAAGACGGTCACCGATTCCGACAGCAGGGCCACGCGGCCGGCGTACTTGTCGCTGTCGAAGAGCCACTTCCAGCTGTCCGGCGTGCCGTCGACTGCCGACTTGCGATAGCCGATCCCCATCGTGCCCCACATGTAGGGCATGGTGAACTTGCGGCCAGGATCGAAGCTGGCGTCTTGGAAAGCGGGATTGACGTTGGCCTTGAAGTTGGGAATCAGGCTGTGATCCAGCGGCTGCAACATGCCGGCCAGGATCATGCGCTCGGCATAGTCGTTGGTCGGCACGATCAGATCGTAGCCGGGATTGCCCTCCTTGAGCTTGGAGAAGAGCTCGTCGTTGTCGGCGAAGAGGTCCATGGTGACCGAAACGCCGGTGGCGTCTTCGAAGTCTTCGAGGGTGGTCTCGCCGATATAGGTGTCCCAGTTGTAGAAGTTGACCCGCGCATCCTCGGCCGACCATCCGGTCTTGGGCGCAAAGGCCAGTCCGGCCGCGAGCGCACCGGTTCCGGCTAGCAGTGAGCGGCGGCTGAGGCGCGTTTTCTTTGCGATAGACATGCCTGATCCCTGTTCGTGCGAAGTGGTGTCGTGGGCTCGGGCCTTCGGGCGGCCTCTTGATCCCCTATGGGCGCGATGAAACCGCCTCAAGGCCCAGGCTGTCAATTGGCCAGACGTCGCCCTGGCTTGAGGAAGCTAAGCTGCGCCTGCAGCACGCCCGCGATCACGATCGCACCACCAACCATCTGCTCCCAGCTGGGGTCGACACCAAGCGCATAGGCGCTCAAAATGACGAAGAGCGGGATCATGTTCATATGCAAGGCAGAAGCCAGAAGGCCGAGACCGGCCACGCCGTAGTTCCAGAAGACGATGGCGAGTGCCGCGCCAAAGATGCCGAGGAAGGCAATGATGTAGTAGTCGCTGGCCGGGGCCGTCTGCGGTAGGGGAGGGATCGCGCCAAATGCCTGCAACGCCAACCAGAGCAGCAAGAGCGTGATCCCGCCGGGCAGCATGGTGGCGAAGCTTATCACCGCCGGCGAGGTCGTCGGCATCGCGCGTCGGCACCCCAGCGAGTACCAGGCCCAAAGCACTTGGGCGAAGAGGAAGATGATCTCGCCGCCACGAAAAGAGAAGACTTGCGCATCGGAACTGAAATCCATGGAGGCGAAGCTGGCCCCCAATACTGCGAGTGCGACCGCGATCATCAAGGGCCGGGACGGCTTCTCACCATAGGCCAGCGCGACCAACCCGCTGGTGACCGGAGACATCGCGGCAATCACCGCCGCCATTCCAGCATCCATGTGCCAGATCGCCACGACGTAGAGCACCGCAAAGCCCGAAAGACCGAAACTGCCCAATGCGAGGAGGCGGAGGAGGCCAACATTGTCGGGCCGCAAGGGTGGCAGCTTCCAGCCGAGGCTGGCGGACGCGATCAGAAAGGCCAAGGGCAGTGCCAAGGCATAGCGCAGCACGCCCAGGCTCAGCGCGTCCCAGCGTTGCGACAGATCCTCTATCAGGGGAATGGGACTACCCCAGATCATCGCACAGCCGACAAGCGCAGCACTGGCGGTGACCTGCCGATGAAGTGGGCTAGGCAGGGCGTCTGTCTCCCTAAGGTTCGAGTGTCGAAAGAGTTTATCTTTATAAAGCTTTAAAGCAATCCATTCGACTTAAAACTGAAGTGTTCGCGTTTGCTGATGATGATGTGGTCGACGACGGCGATCCCCATCGGCTTGGCGGCGGCACCGATGTCTTCGGTCATCTTGATGTCGGCGCGGCTAGGCCTGGTGTCGCCCGAGGGATGGTTATGCACCAGGATGAGGAAGGAGGCGCCGTGGTCCAGCGCCCGCTTTACGATCTCACGCGGGTAGGCAGGCGTGTGGTTGACCGTGCCGCGCTGGTGGCGCTCGTCGGCGATCACGTTGTATTTGTTGTCGAGGAACAGCAGGAGCAGCTGTTCGACCTTGCCATGTCCGATTTCCGTCCGGCAGTAGGCCACGACCTTGTCGTGCGAGTTCACGACGGGCCGCTCGTATAGCTCTTCGCGCGCCAGGCGCCGGCCGGCCTCGTAGGTGACCTTTAGCAGGGCGACCGACGTTGTCCCCACACCCTCGACCTTCAAGAGATCCTCTCTGGAGGCGGCAAGAATGGCGCTGACGCTGCCGAATGCTTTCAAGAGCCGCTTGGCCATCGGTTTGGTATCGCCGCGCGCCTGTGCGCCGAACAGCAGCATCTCCAGGACTTCATAGTCGGCGAGGTTGGCACTGCCGTGTTCGAGCAAGCGCTCGCGCAGCCTTTGGCGATGGCCGGCGTGCTCACCGCCGCCGCTCTTTGCCTTGGCGTCTTGCTTTGGTGCTTGCGCCTGCACAGAGATGACCCTGCTCTCCTCACGCTTCCCCATAGGGCGGGCTATGCCATCCTTTGGGCGAGAGGGTGAAGACCTCGTAGCCCTCTTCGGTCACCGCCAAGGAATGCTCGAACTGCGCCGAGAGCGAGCGGTCGCGGGTGACGGCGGTCCAGTCGTCTTTCAGGATCAGCACCTCAGGGCGACCGACGTTGATCATCGGCTCTATGGTGAAGAACATACCGGGCTGGAGTTCGATGCCGGTTCCCGGGCGGCCGTAGTGCAGCACCGAAGGGGCGGTGTGGAAGATCTCTCCCAAGCCATGGCCGCAGAAATCGCGGACGACGGAGAAGCCCAGTCCCTCGGCGTAGCTTTGTATGGCATGACCGATATCGCCCAGGCGGGCGCCGGGGCGGACGGCCTTGATGCCGCGCCACATGGCCTCGTAGGTCGCGTCCACCAGGCGCTTGGCCTTTACCTTGGGTGGCCCGACAAAGAACATGCGGCTGGTGTCGCCGTGCCAACCGTCCAGGATGACGGTCACGTCGATGTTGATGATGTCGCCCTTGTTCAAGCGCTTTTGCGGCGAGGGGATGCCATGGCAGACCACGTGATTGATCGAGGTGCAGATCGACTTGGGAAAGCCGCGGTAGCCAAGCGGGGCAGGGACGGCGCCATGCTCCAGAATGTAGTCATGGCAGAGGCGATCCAGCTCTTCCGTGGTGACGCCAGGCCGGACGCTGGGAGTGATGAAGTCCAAGGTTTCCGCTGCCAACTGCCCGGCCTTGCGCATCGCGGCCATTGCATCGGGTCCGTGCAGGGGAATGCGTCTCGCTTCAGCGGCAAGCTCGCGGGAGAGGGCGGCATCACTGGCGTTCATCATTCGCAGGTCTTCTTTCTAGCAACGGCGCGGCGGGGTGTTTCCCAAACGTAAGGATGAAGAGCCCTTTGCGCCAGTGTTTGGGACAGTCTTTGGATCGGTCACAGCCCCGCGCAATGCCTATCCACCCTGGTTTGGGTTTGACACAAACGGCCTAACGTCAGCTGCACCAACGCAAGAGCAGCGAGTCGGTCGCGCTATCGGCGGCACAGGCTTCCTTCTCTCGCAAATGCCGCATGAGCAAGCTAGTATCCTTGCGACATGACAGGGTTGAAAGGACCGGCAGAATATGGCTGAGAGATTAGACGGCAGGCGGCTGGTGAGAGACGTGGGCTTGGCAGCCCTGGTGGTTCTTGCCGTTGTGGCCTGCCAACAGCAGCCCTTGCCCGGCGTCGACCCGACACCGCCGCGGGCCAGTCCGCCGCCGGCCGGGTCCAGCCAGAGCGCACCGCCGCTGACGGTGACCGGCGAGAGCGCCATACCGGACAAGGTGGTGCAGGAGGATGCCAGCGGCTGGGTTTCGCAGGGCACCAGCCCCGATCAGCATCAAGCCGATCTGCAGTCCTGCTACTCCTTTGCCAATGCTCAGGTTCGCCACGACGAGCAGATCGATGACGATCGCGGCTCGCTCTTCGGCAGCAACAACGCAGCCCGCGCCGGTAACCTCTACTCCTACCAGCGTGCCATCCGCCCCTATGGCTCCGAACAACGCTTCGAGGAGCTCTTTCGGAACTGCATGGCGTCCCGAGGCTATCAACAGAACTAGCTTGAATCCCCAGCGGGTGGATGACGGATTTTTATGTGAGACAGAAACAGCGGGTATCGGGTCCGCGCGCAAGCGAGGCGATCAGGCTCTAGAGTGAGGAACAGACGGCCGTGACAGGCGAAACGACAGCCGGTCTCATTTTGATCGGCAACGAGCTGCTGAGCGGGCGTACCAAGGATGCCAACATGGCCTTCTTGGGTGAGCGCCTGGCGGAGATCGGGATTCCCTTGGTAGAGGCGCGCGTGATCCCGGACGTGCGCGACACCATCGCCGAGACGGTGAACGCGCTGCGTAGCCGGGTCACCTACCTCTTTACCACCGGTGGGATCGGGCCGACCCACGATGATATCACCGCGGAATCCATAGCGTTGGCCTTTGGGGTCAAGCACTGCCTGGACGAGCGCGCGGTTGCCATCCTCCGGGAACACTACCCGCCGGGGGAACTCAACGCGGCACGCCTGCGCATGGCAACCCTGCCTGAGGGATCGAGCCTGATCGAGAACCCGGTCAGCAAGGCGCCCGGTTTTCGGATCGGCAACGTCTTCGTGATGGCGGGCGTTCCCAAGATCATGCAGGCCATGTTCGAGGGCATCCGACCGACCCTCACCGGTGGTCCACCGATCCTGTCGGAGACCGTCACCGTCTTGCTGCCCGAGAGCAAGGTGGCAGCCGGTCTGGCGGACATCCAGGCGCGTCACCCGAGCTTGGACCTGGGCAGCTATCCCTTTCAGCTGCAAGAGCGTTTTGGAACGCGTCTGGTGGCTCGCGGGACCGATGTCGCGGCCCTGTCGCGCGCCAGGAACGCAATTCTGACCTTGGTCGAGGCGCTCGGTGGTGAGGTGATCGAAGGGGGATAGGGCGCAAAGCTTCCGACCAAGCTGTCGTTTTGACGACGATTCCTGGCGGCTGTTGTCGTCTAGGGAAAAGTTTTCTGGTGAAGGTTTGTCGCAGCAGGCCCGGGGGCAAGTTGAGTGCCGCTCCAAAACGCATCTTGCGTTCCCCCGGCCCCTATGAACCGGTGTCCAAAGGAAAATTGCAGATGAGCCGTCGTGAGGGTGGTCGCCGCGCAGCCAAGAAGAGACGCAGCGCGGCTGCGGCCGAAAGCCTGGCTTGGCATCCCCTGGTCAACAGCTACCCGCGCTGGGAGGTGTTGCGCCCGGAAGAGCTGGAGATGATTCACCTGGCATCGCTGCGCCTGCTGGAAGAGCAAGGCATCGAGCTGCTGTCCGAGGAAGCCGTCGAGCGCTACGCCAAGGCCGGCGCGATCGTCGACCGCGACAGCGGGCTGGTCCGCTTGGGCCGCGACATGGTGATGGAACTGATCGGTCAGGCGCCCTCGGAATTCACTCTAACCCCGCGCAATCCCGACCATGCGCAGACCTTCGGCGGCAATCACATCAACATCGGTTGTGTCTCGGGCCCGCCGAACTGCTCGGACATCGAGAACGGCCGGCGGCCCGGCACCTACAAGGATGCCTGCGACCTGATCAAGCTGTTCTGCGCGCTTGGCGTCGGCCACAACCTGACCGCATCTCCGGTCGAGGCGATGGATCTGCCGGCGGAATCGCGCCACCTGGACGGCTATTACGCCAATCTCACGCTTGCGGATCGCAACTTCATGGCCCGCGCCATCGGCCGCAAGCGGGTCGAGGATGCGATCGACATGATCGGCATCGCTCGTGGCAAGACACGTGAGGAGATGTCCACCGACCCCTCGCTCTTCGCCGTGATCTCCGTGAACTCGCCACGCCGCGTCGATGCCGAGATGATTGCCGGGCTGACCGCCCTCGCGGAGAATGGCCAGGCAGCCGTGGTGACGCCCTTTACCTTGATGGGGGCGATGACACCGGTGACCCTGGCCGGCGCCTTGATGCAGCAGAATGCCGAAGCACTTGCCATGATCGCCTATACCCAACTGGTGCGACCCGGCGCGCCGGTGATCTACGGCGGCTTCACCTCCAACGTCGACATGATGTCGGGCGCACCGGCTTTCGGAACGCCAGAGTACAGCTTTGCCGTCATCGCCGGCGGTCAGCTGGCGCGGCGCTACCGGCTGCCCTATCGCTCCTCCAACGTGAATGCCTCCAATGCGGTCGATGCGCAATCGGCCTACGAGGCGCAGAACTCGCTGTGGGCCTGCGTGCTGGGCGGGGTGAACCTGGTGCATCAGGGCATGGGCTGGCTGGAGGGCGGCCTGGTGACCTCTTTCGAGCAGATGGTGGTGGATGCCGAACTGGTCCGCATGCTGGGCCATTTCCTCTCGCATCGCCCTGAGGTGTCGGATGAGACCCTGGCCCTGGACGCGATTCGCGAGGTCGGTCCTGGCGGCCACTTCTTCGGCGTCGGTCACACCATCGAGCGTTTTGAAACAGCATTTTACCGGCCGCTCTTGTCAGACTGGCGCAACTTCGAGAGCTGGGAGGACGCAGGCGCGGAAAACGCAACCTTGCGGGCAAACAAGATCGCCAAGACCATGATCGCAGACTACGAGCCGCCGCCGATCGATCCAGCTGTGGACGAAGCGCTGCGTGACTTTGTAAACAGGCGCAAGGCTGAAGGGCTGGAGGGTCTGGCAGCCTGACGCCAAACATCTAGAATGACACGAGGCACGGCATGATCGACCAGGCTACGCTCTTCACCTATCTGGCGATCCTGCTGGGCTTCGTCTTCATTCCAGGTCCAGCCGTCATCATGACTTTGGCGCGGGCCGGGTCGGGCGGTACGCGGGTCGGACTGGCAACGGCGCTTGGCATCGCATTGGGCGACGTGGTGCACACCGCCATGGCGGTGCTGGGCCTCTCGGCCATTATCCTGGCCTCGGCTTTCCTCTTCACGCTGGTCAAGTATCTGGGTGCTGCCTATCTGGTCTACCTGGGCCTGCGCGCCCTCCTGGAGCGGCCGATTGCCGGCGGTCTTCCGGGAGTGACCGCGATCGCGCCACCGCTGGCCTTCCGTCAGGCGGTGCTGGCAGAGGTGCTCAATCCCAAGTCGGCGCTCTTCTTTCTCGCCTTCCTGCCGCAGTTCGTCGTGCCGGCCAGCGGTTCGATCGCACTGCAGTTGTCGATCCTGGGCTTGCTCTTCGTTCTGATGGGCTTGTTCAGCACCGTGGTCGTGGCGCTCTTCGCCGGCCGTCTGCGCCGCTACATCGTCGGCTCTGCCAGGGCACAGCGCTGGCAGGGGCGGGTGGTCGGCACGATCTACTGTGCTCTGGGCGTTCGCCTGGCCCTGCAGGAGAAGTAGCGCGCAAGAGGTTCAGATGCGTGTCGCCGATCCCCTCGGACGATCCCAATGCGCTGACGGCAAGCTGCAAGTCGCGGATCGTCGACCCTCTGTTCGACGCAGGCGATGCCGGTCTCAAGCGCCTGAGTGATGTCGTACCTGACTGGCAAGCCGTTGTCGCCGAAGGTCTCCAGCCCAAGACCTACCGCTTCCGCTTCCTGGACTGACCGCCGATAGGGCTCTAACGATCCACCGCCAGCTTGGCACCCAGGCCGATGAGGATCGAGCCGCCGCACCAGCGCGCAAGCGTCAGCGCCCTGGAACTGCGCTTCAAGCGTCCGATGATGGCGGAGGTCAGGAAGACCGTCATCACATCGGCGGAGGAGAATGTCAGGTTGACGATGACCCCCAGGATCAGCGACTGCAGCCAGATCGGCAGGCTGGCGCTGGGATCGACGAACTGCGGCAGGAAGGCGATGAAGAAGAGCGCGACCTTGGGGTTCAAGAGCTCGACGATGAAACTCTCGATAAAGGCGGCGCGCCGGGATTTCACCTTGATGTCGGTGCCGTCCAAGGGCTTCCTGCCACCGCGAATCATGCAGTATCCCAGCCAGATCAGATAGATGGCCCCCAAAATCTTAATCGCCACGTAAGCTTCGGGCACATAGCGAAAGACGGCCGAGAGGCCTAGGACCGCCGCGAAGACGTGGACATAGCAGCCCATGTGAATGCCGAAGGCGGCACGAAGCCCGGCACCGCGACCGCGCGCCATCGTCTGCGCGGCGGTATAGAGCAGAGCTGGGCCCGGCATATAGGCAAACAGCAAAGTGGCAAGGGCAAAGGCGAGGAGGAAATCCGGTCCGGGCATTACGAGCCTCTTATGAAGGGTGCTGCGGGCGGCAGCTTAGAGCCTTACCCCAGGTGCCGCCATGCGCCTTACGTCGCTGTGCTTTCGACTTGCCAGGGGCGGGTGCAAAGCAGTAACCCCACAGCCTTGGAAGCGAACGGTCGGGCAGCGTTCGCAGTGAAGCGGGGAAGGGGGTTTCGGCCCCGAGGGAGAATCCGGTCGGATGGAACTCACCAGAGAGAAGCTCTCGTTAGCGAAAATCATCTTCAACCACGTGCCCAAGGCTGGCGGCACGTCTCTTGTATACTTCTTCTATGAACTCTTCGATCCGGAAGTCTGCTTTCGGCACGCCAATCGTAACGCCATAACGGGAAAGCACTCTCCACCCATCAACAAGCTGTCAAAGTCGGAGCTTCAGGCCTTCCGCTTCATCTGCGGTCACTTCGATTTCGGCAATCACACGCGCTTCAAGGGTCCGGCGATGTACCTGGGCGTGATGCGCGACCCCTTCGAACGGGTCATGTCCGACTACTTCTTCAACAAGGGTCAGGGTCGCGACGACTTGAAGGAGATCGCCAATCGACTGACCTTGGAGGAGTACATCCAGGATAAGATGAAGCAGCCGAAGAGCCGCTTGGTGACCTCCTGCCAGACAGTCTATCTCTCGGGCCAGGCCAAGGCCGAAGCGGCGATGGCGATCATCGAGGAGTGGTATCTGGCCTGCTGTACCAATGAGCAGCTGGACGACATGCAGCGTATGCTGGCGCGGCTCTACAATCGGCCCGATCTGGCGCCCACGCGAATGAACGTGACCAAGGCGCCAAGAGAGAACATCGAGATTTCAGCCGAGACGCAGGCTTTGATGGATGAGCGCTTCGAAGAGGATTACAAGCTGCTGGCTTGGGTGCGCGATCGCTTCGAGAACGTCTATCGTACCCAGACGGTGTAGGGTCGGGCTGCCGCAAAAAGGCGAGGCCATAAAACGGCTAGGGCAGCGCATCCGGCTGTCGATCCGGATCGCTGCCCACTAGCCAGGTCGTCTAGGCTTGCTGCGCCTGAGAGCAAGTCTCTACCGCGGGATTATCCTTCGGCCTTGGCGGCGGCCTTCTTTGCTACGCTCGCCTGCACACGAAGCGCACGCAGAAGGTAGGTCTCAAGCGTCCTGATCTTATCGGTCTTCCAGGTTCCGTCAGCATTGCGCTCGCCCTTCATTGTGGCCAACTCACGCATGATCTCAATTGTCACTAGGTCCATTTTCTAGTCGCTCCTCTGTGTCCGAATCTGGTCCGGGTGGTTCCGGGGCTTCTTCCAGATCCGGGGTTCTTTATCGGAGCCGTGGGGGAGGGGCAATGCAGGCGGCCTGCGACCAAGCGCGTCGATTTGGCAGGCAAGACGCCAAGCGGCAGATGCGATTGGTAGCGACCGTGCCGAAACCTCGTTGCGTGTGCGACTGATTCGCACGAGCCTCAGGTGGTCTTTGCGATTGCGAGTGAATGCGATTATCAATCGGTGAAGTTCAGATTGGAAGGAAGATCCATGAAAGAGAGAGGGTTCAAACGGCTTGGCCGTGCGTTGCTGCTGACAGTCGTGATCTTGCCGGGCGCCGCCCTGGCAGAGGGCGAGGTGAATGTCTATTCGTCGCGCCACTACGGCAACGACGATGTGCTTTTCGACGGTTTTACGGAGAAGACCGGAATCACCGTCAACCGCATTGAAGGCAAAGGGCCGGCATTGCTGGAGCGGTTGAAGAGCGAAGGCGAGGCTAGCCCCGCGGACGTCTTCGTCACCGTCGACGCCGGCATGTTCTGGCGCGGCGAAGAGGCTGGCATCTTCCAGCCGATCGAATCGGCCTATCTGGAAGAGCGTATCCCGGCCCACCTGCGCGATCCCGAGGGCGAGTGGTTCGGCTTTTCCAAGCGGGCCCGGGTGATCTATGTCGATCCGGCGAAGATCGACAATCCGCCCAAGCGCTACGAAGATCTGGCCGATGAAGAGTACAAGGGGCAGATCTGCATTCGCTCCAGCTCCAACATCTATAACCTCTCGCTGATGGCTTCGATCATCGCCGCCGACGGTGAAGAGGCGGCCCAGAAGTGGGCGGACGGTGTGGTTGCCAACATGGCGCGCAGCCCACAGGGTGGCGATACCGACCAGATCAAGGCCGTCGGTGCCGGCGAGTGCGGGCTTAGCGTCGGCAACACCTATTATATGGTGCGCCTGCTGACCAGCGACGACGAGGCGCTGAAGAGCATGGCCGAGCGTCTGACGGTCGTCTTCCCCAACCAGGAGGATCGCGGCACCCACGTCAACATCTCCGGTGCCGGTGTGGTCAAGGGCGCGGAAAACCGCGAGAACGCCATCAAGCTGTTGGAGTACCTGGCAAGCGACGAAGCGCAGGAGCATTTCGCCAATGGCAACAACGAGTATCCCGTTGTCGAGGGCGTAGCCGCCAATGCGGCCGTGATCGGCCTTGGGAGCTTCAAAGAGGATGAGCTGAACGTCTCGACACTCGGCAGTTTGCAGCCAGAGGCCGCCAAAACCATGGACCGGGCCGGCTGGCAGTAA
Organism: Kiloniellales bacterium; assembly: GCA_040219175.1. Classification (GTDB taxonomy): domain Bacteria; phylum Pseudomonadota; class Alphaproteobacteria; order Kiloniellales; family JACOMY01; genus JACOMY01. The sequence goes on along the minus strand of JAVJSY010000074.1, from coordinate 165,928 downwards.
TCGGCCCACCAACTGCTTGCACCCACCAACTGCTTGCACCACGAGGTTCCGGAGAATGCGCAGAGGCCGCCCGCTATAAGCCCGGGCGGCCTTTTGCTATGGCGCGTGACAGCACGATGACCGGCAGAATGCCGACGGCGACGATCGCCAGCGAGGGCAGGCCGGCATCGGCCAAGCGTTCGTCCGACGCCAGGTTGTGCGCCTGAACGGCAAGCGTATCCATGTTGAAGGGGCGGAGCAGCAGGGTGGCCGGCAGCTCCTTCATCACGTCGACGAAGACCAGCAGGGCGGCGGTGGCAAGACCGCTGGCCAGCAACGGCGCATGGATCTCGTACAGCACACTGGCTGGCCGGCGGCCCAGGTTGCGCGCAGCCTCGTCCAAGCTGTAGCGGACCTTGCTCAGGCTGGCGTCCAGCGTGCTCAAGGAGACCGAGAGGAAGCGCACCAGGTAGGCATAGACCAGGGCGACGATAGAGCCGCTGAGCAGAAGGCCACTGTTCACGCCGAAGAGATCGCGCAAGAGGTCGGCCAAGGCATGATCCAAGGCAGCCAGCGGAATGATCGCGCCGACGGCGATGACGGTGCCCGGTACCGCATAGCCCATACCTGCTAGGCGGGCGAGCCCGGCCAGCAGCCGGTTGCCGCGTTGGCGCAACCCGTAGGCCAGCAGGAGGCCTATCAGGACGGCGAGCAGGGCGGTGATCGCACCGAGGGAGAAGGAATTCCAGGCCCATCCGAGAAACCGCGAATCGATCTTCCCTTGGGCCTGGTCAAGCCACATCCAGAACAGAAGGCCGGCCGGCACCAGGAAACCCAGCGCCAGGGGCAGCCCGCAGGCCAGGATTGCCAGGGCAGCGCGCAGTCCGCTCAATTGAAACTGCGGCAGGCTGCTGTAGCGTCCGGTGGTGTGGTGATACTGCTTGCGGCTGCGACTCCAGCGCTCCAGCAACAGCAGCGCCAGCACGCCGACCAGCAGGACGGCAGCCAGCTGTGCCGCGGCGATGCGGTCGCCGAACGCACTGAACGCGCGGACGATCCCGGTGGTGAAGGTCGATACCCCGAAGAAGGAGACCGTGCCGTAGTCGGCAAGCGTCTCCATCAGCGCCAGCGCCGTTCCAGCGGCAATCGCCGGACGGGCGAGTGGTAGCGCTACGGAGAAGAAGAGGCCCCAAGGGCGGTATCCAAGCGTGCGCCCGACCTCCAGAACACAGGCGGATTGCTGCAGGAAAGCAGCCCGCGCCAGCAGGTAGACGTAGGGATAGAGCACCAGGCTCAGCAGCAGGGCAGCGCCTGGAAGCGAGCGAATATTCGGGAACCAATAGTCGCCGACCTGCCACTCGAAGGTCGCGCGGAGCCAAGTCTGCAGCGGTCCGGCGACATCCAGCACGTCGGTGTAGGCATAGGCGACCACATAGCCCGGGACCGCCAGCGGCAGCACCAGCGCCCAGGTGAAGAAGCTGTCGCCCGGAAAGCGGCAGAGTGTCGTCAGCCACGCCGTGGCGCTGCCGATAAGCGGGACCAGCAGACCGACCCCTAGCACCAGCAGCAGAGAGTTCATCAGATAGCGGGGCAGGAGGGTCTGGCTGAGATGTGCCCAGCTGCCCTGATCGGGCTCTAACAAGTTCGCAAGCACGCTCAAGATCGGCAGCATGAGAAGCAGCGCGATCAGCGCGATCGGCCAAGCCAGTGCCGAGCGCTGGCGACGCGGCCGCGGTGTCTCCTTCCCCGCAGCCGTCAGGTTCATTGTTCCATCGCTCATCCTCAACAGAGTCTCTGCAACAAAGAAATTTCGTTATCGCTGCGGAAAATGGCAAAGCTCGTCTTGCTGCCCGCTGCGATTTTCCGTATACCCCTCAGCGCGTTAGACGATGCGCCGTAGGGGATCGTGGATGACGTCGCTTTTGTTACCAGACTACAAACCAACTGATGTCGAACCTTTCATGAGCCAGCGGATGAGGGAGTATTTCCGTCAAAAGCTGCTGAGCTGGAAGGAGGAGCTCCTTAATGAGTCGAGCGAGACGATCAACAATCTGCAAGAGAGTAGCATCTCCGAGCCGGATATCGCCGACCGTGCTTCGCTGGAAACCGACCGTGCTCTAGAGCTACGCACCCGCGATCGCGAACGCAAGTTAATCGCAAAGATCAATGCCGCCCTACAGCGGATCGAGGACGGCAGCTACGGCTTCTGCGAAGAGACCGGCGAGCCGATCCAGATCAAGCGGCTGGAAGCGCGACCGATCGCAACCCTCTCGATCGAGGCGCAGGAGCGTCACGAACGCATGGAACGCACCCAGCGCGACGACTAGCAGCGCGACGAGTAGCAGCCCGACGAGTAGCAGCCTGGGGACTGGCAGCCCGGGGACGAGCAGCTAGGGGGGTTTAGGTCGGACTCCTTTTCGGCTCGCTCGGCCGAGTGCCGTTGCAATGATAACAACGATGGACCAGTCGGAAAATCGCACTTTGTTCTCTTTTTGATCTTGCATCGATGAGAACAAAAAGAGTACGATCCCTTCATTGCCGCCCCAGTGCCGGCTGTGTGATAAGGAGGGATCAGCGCATGGCGCAGTCAAGCCTACGTCTTGTGACGGGAGAGAGCGTGGACAAGGAAAAAGCGTTACAGGCCGCCCTCGGACAGATCGAGCGCGCCTTCGGCAAGGGCTCCATCATGAAGCTCGGCGCCGACCAGCAGGCCGTGGAGGCGGAGGTTATCTCGACCGGATCGCTGGGGCTGGATATCGCCTTGGGGATCGGCGGCTTGCCCAAGGGCCGCATCGTAGAGATCTATGGGCCGGAGAGCTCCGGCAAGACGACCTTGGCGCTGCACGTTGTGGCGGAAGCCCAGAAGAAGGGCGGCACCTGCGCATTCATAGATGCAGAGCACGCCATGGATCCCAGCTATGCCCGCAAACTGGGCGTCGATGTCGATGAGCTGCTGATCTCGCAGCCCGATGCCGGTGAGCAAGCGCTCGAAATCGCCGACACCCTGGTCCGCTCCGGGGCGGTCGACGTGCTGGTGGTCGATTCGGTGGCGGCCCTGGTACCGCGTGCCGAGCTGGAAGGCGAGATGGGCGATTCCCTGCCGGGGCTGCAGGCCCGTTTGATGAGCCAGGCGCTCAGGAAGCTGACCGGCTCGATCTCGCGCTCAAAATGTCTGGTCGTCTTCATCAACCAGATCCGCATGAAGATCGGCGTGATGTTCGGCAGCCCCGAGACCACGACCGGCGGCAATGCCTTGAAATTCTACAGCTCGGTTCGCCTGGACATCCGCCGCATCGGCTCGGTCAAGGATCGCGACACCATCGTCGGCAACCAGACCCGGGTGAAGGTGGTCAAGAACAAGATGGCACCGCCGTTCCGCCAGGTGGAGTTCGACATTACCTACGGCGAGGGCATCTCCAAGACCGGAGAGCTGCTCGACCTGGGTGTGACCGCTGGTGTGGTCGAAAAGTCCGGCTCCTGGTTCTCGGCCGAGGGTCAGCGCATCGGTCAAGGTCGCGAGAATGCCAAGGGCTTCCTGCGCGACAATCCCGAGGTCGCCCACGCAATCGAACGCAAGGTGCGCGAGAACGCCGGTCTGGTTGCCTCGGAGATGCTGGGCGGCCAGGAGGCAGCGCAAGAGGACGACGACTAGGCGGCTGGCCAGCAGCTCGCCTGGCCTGCTCCTTGGCTGGTCGGCAGCACAGTCGTTTTTTTGGGAGGGTGGGCGTCGGCGGCGCCGGCGCACCATCGGGCGCGCGGCGATGTTCACGCGGCGCGTCGTGGATGACACGGTCTTGTGATCTATGGCTTCTTGGTCGGTCTAGCCCGGCGAGGATCTGGGTGACACTGCGATGACCTATGAGGAATACAACGCCTTCTGCGCCTCGCTTCCCGCCACCAGCCATGTGGTGCAGTGGGGCGGCGCCGATGTCTGGAAAGTTGGCGGCAAGGTCTTTGCCATAGCCGGCTGGGATGCCGGCGACGAGCCCCGCTTTACCTTCAAGACCTCCGAGATGTCATTCGAGATTCTTCGCGAACAGGCGGGTTTGCGCCCTGCACCCTACTTGGCGTCGCGCGGATTCACCTGGATCCAACACTATGACCGGCCGGGTCTGAGCGACGAGGCGTTAAAGGCCTACATAAGCGAATCGCATCGGCTGGTGTCGCTGGGTTTAACCAAGAAAAAGCAGCGCGAGTTGGGCTTGAACCAGGAAACTTCTTAGGTTCCGCTCCGACACTGATTGACGGCGCCCGGTCGCTAGATTCTGCCTGACGCCGAACCGCGAGCAGACCTCCCGATGCAGGCAAGGTGTCTGTCCAGGCGGCCCGTCGGCTACCGATTTCGCATATCACCATTGGACCCCTGGGCGGAAGCTGGCTAAGCTTTTCTCACGATTGGGATGGGGCAGAGGCATTTGCGCCGACCTCGGTTGGTCTTCGCGGAGGCCTGTGCGATCCAGGTAGATTGGAGGTGGGGATGGTTTCGTTAAAGCGCGGTTTGGGAAGCCTGCTGGCTGCGGCCTTGTCTTGCGGCCTGCTGTTCGGCGGAACGGCCAAGGCTGAGATCTCTGACCACGTCGGGCCATTGGCCGAAGCCATGGAGATTGGCACCGATGGCGCCTGGACGACGTCGCTTGCCAACGGCTGGCTGATGCTGACCAACATGACGGAGGACGATGCCGTCATCTATTACCGCGGTGAGAACGAACCGCTGGCCGGTGGCACCCGGACGGTCAAGGTCAATGTCGCCCTGCGCTCCAAGGGCGACCAGATCACGGAGATCGGCCTGATCTTCGACTACAAGTCGCCAGAGAGCTACAAGGCCTTCACCCTGGGCAGCGATGGGGCGGCGTCGATCTATCTGCGCGACAGTGATGGCTTGTCGCATGCCGGGACGGCCGAGAAGGCAAAGGGGCGCGGCGACGGCAGTGATGTCCTGACCTTGGAACAAGGGCCTAGCGAGATAGAGCTGCTGATCAACGACAAGACCGCCTTCATCCTTGAGAACGACAACGGCTTTTCCGACACGATCGGCCTGATCGCCTTTGGCGCCGGGCGTTTTGCCTTCGATGGCTATGAGGTGGTGCAGACCGCCGCAGCTGGGGGCGGTGGCGAGCCCTTTCCGCCGCCAGGCGGCGGCGGCGGTTCATCCGACGACGAGCCTTTCCCACCGCCGGGTGGTGGCGGTGAGGAGGGCGGTCAGGAGACCGGCGAGGGTCCGACGCCGACCAACGAGGATGACTCGTTGGAAGACCTGTCACCGCAAGAACGGAAGCTGGCCGCGATCCTGCTGGGAACCAGCTTCGGCGTGCTGTTCCACGAGTTGGGTCATGCGGTAATTGGTGAGCTGCAGATCCCCGCGACCGGACCGGAAGAAGACGTGGCCGACGAGTTCTCCGCCTTCATCCTGGGTGCGGCCTTCGAAGAGGGGAACCTGCCGGATAACCCGGTCGAGACTCAGGTGCTGCACGACCTGGTCCGCTATTCCGCCTTGCTCTGGTACTATAACGGCAAGCGCATGGAGGCGCAGGGCGCTGTGGAGCCTTGGCAGGACGAACACTCGCCCAGCCTGACCCGCTTCCGCAATGCCTTCTGCATCATCTACGGCGGCAATCCACAGCGTTACGACAACCTGGCCGACAAGGTCGAGTTCCCACAGCGCAGCCGCGAGCGCTGCAAGTACGATTACATCAAGCGTTATCAGGCCTGGGAGCGCATCCTGGCCTCGGTCGCGCGTGATCTGGGTCCGGATTCGCCCGGTCAACTGCCAGCGGATACACCGGGCGCCAAGGTGATCGTCTCCTTCGAGGAGCCGACCAGCCAAATGGGCAAGGCGATGCAGCCCATGTTCCGCGACACCGGCATCATGACCGAGCTTGGAACCTACCTGGAGGAGACCTTCGTCTGGCCGCGCGATTTTCGGATCGTGTTCCGCGACTGTGAAGAGGTGAATGCCTGGTACGACCCAAGCAAGGCCCAGGTGACCATGTGCTACTCGATCATCGAGTTTTTCTCGAAGATCGTTCTGGAAGGCGAAGGCGGTCAGCTGGGCGGCGGCGGTGGCCAGGGTGGTGGCGGTCAAGGCGGCGGCGGCGGTCAAGGTGGCGGTGGGCAAGGCGGCGGCGGTCAAGGAGGCGGGGATCAGGGCGGCGGTTCTGACGGCCAGCCGACCTCGCAGCAGGCCATGGCCTTCCTCACCGGCACCTGGGAGGGCACCATTCCCTCTAACTGGGGACCGATCCAGGCCAAGGTGCTCTATGCCCAGAACGGGACCTACCAGACGATCCTGCAGAGCGGGCAGAGCCGAACCGACATCTTTGGCACCTGGTCGGCGGAACCGCTTGGGAACGGGGCCATTCAGATCTCGGTGGTCCCGACGCGCTGGAACCCTCGGCAGATTTGCGATGCCTATGGGAACTGTCAGCCGAACATCTTCTATGCCGACAGCTTCCAGATCCAGATCATCGATCAGAACCAGGTACGCTCCGATGCTGGGGTGTTCAAGCGCACGCAGTAGGCATGGAGGCCTGCTGCCACCGTCTTGAGCCGGTCGGGAGCAGGGCAGATTCGCGTGTGCTGGTGATTTCATCTCGCCGCGATCTGCTCTAAGCAGGGGCATGCTTGCAAGCCTTGCCATTGTCGGTCGCCCCAATGTGGGCAAATCCACGCTTTTCAACCGCCTGACCGGGCGGCGCTCTGCGCTCGTCCATGACCGCCCGGGCGTCACCCGTGACCGCCGCGAGGGCGAGGCGGAGCTCTATGATCTGAGTTTTCGGGTGGTCGATACAGCCGGCCTGGAGGAAGCCCCGCCAGACTCCCTTGCCGGCCGGATGCGCGCCCAGTCGGAGCTGGCGGTCGAAGAGGCCGACGTGGTGGTCTTCGTCATCGACGCACGCAGCGGCCTGCTGCCCGACGACGAGCGCTTTGCCGCCTGGTTGCGGCGCTTGAAGAAGCCCGTGGTTCTGCTTGCCAACAAATGCGAAGGACGACTGGCCGAGGCCATGGCCGCAGAGGCACATCGCTTGGGTTTGGGCACGCCCATCGTCTTCTCCGCCGAGCATGGCCTGGGCCTGTCCGATCTGCACGATGCCTTGGCACCCTATCTCTCGGGTAGCAAGGACGAGGAAAGCCTGGACCCTGGCGACGCTGCAGAGGAGCAAGAGGCGGCAATAGAGGAGGACGTGGATCAGGACCAGGACGAGGACCAGGACGAGGACGGGACCGAGGAAGGGCCGAGAGGCCCGATCCAGATGGTGGTGATCGGTCGTCCCAACGTCGGCAAGTCCACTCTGGTCAATCGCTTGATCGGTGAGGAGCGGCTGCTGACCGGGCCGGAAGCTGGGATAACGCGCGACTCCATTGCGCTGGACTGGGAACACAAGGGCCAGGCCATTCGTCTGATCGATACCGCCGGCTTGCGTCGGCGCGGCAAGATCAAGGACGGCCTGGAACGTTTGGCCGGTGCCGATACCAGGCGCGCTCTGCGCTATGCGCACGTGGCCGTTTTGCTGGTGGATGCGACACAGCCCCTGGAGCGCCAGGACCTGAGCATCGCCGAGAGCGTGGTGGAGGAGGGGCGGGCTCTGGTCCTCGCCATCAACAAGTGGGACCTGGTCGAAGACCCGAAAGCCACGATGGCCGACATCCGCCGACGGGTCGAACAAGCGCTGCCGCGGGTGAGGGGCCTGCCGCTGGTCACGCTCTCGGCCAAGACCGGCCGCGGGATGCCGCGCTTGCTGCCAGCCGTGGTGCAGCTCTACGAGGCCTGGAACCGGCGGATCCCCACAGCGCAGCTCAATCGCTTCCTGTCGGCGGCTGTGGCGCAGCATCCGCCACCGGCGCCGGCGGGCCGCCGCATCCGCGTGAAATACATGACCCAGATCAAGAGCCGTCCGCCGACCTTTGCGCTCTTCGCCAACCAGGCGGACGCCCTGCCCGAGAGCTATCTGCGCTACCTGGAGAATGGCCTGCGGCAGGCCTTCGACCTCTCCGGGCCGCCGCTGCGGCTGCGCTTGCGCGCCGGCAAGAACCCCTATGCGGATAAAGAACGATGAGTGCCGGCGAGCCTGGCAGGCGCCGGCGAACCTTCTCGCTTTCGCGGACCATGACCGTCGGTCTGGTCCTGCTGCTGCTGGGATCGGCCGGTGCAAGCTTCTGGCTCGCCTGGGAGGCTGCACGAAGGAACACCTACGAGCTGTTGAACTCCATCGCCCTTTTGTCGGTCAACGCCGTTGCCGAGGAGGTCAACTCCTACGTCAGTGCAGCCCAAGTCCAGGTAAAATTTCTGGGTGGTCTCATCGCCAGGGGCGAGGTCGAGCCCGATGACATCGGTCGGTTGCGCGATCTCATGCTGGGGGCATTGGCAGCCGCACCGCAGGTTTCCGGCATCGCCTTCGTGCGTCCCGATTTCTCGGTCATACGTGCGGGGAGCGTCGACGACGAGCTGATTTTCTATCAAGACAATTGGGGCCACCGCCCGGAAATCCGGGAGTCGATGGAGAACGTCCGGATCCTGGATGATCCCACGTGGCGTGCCATCAGCTATGTCGAGGAACTGGAGTCGACCCAGATCATCGTGGCCGAAGGTGTCTCTAGAGATGGAGAGCTTATTGGTCTGCTGTTTTCGGTCGTGTCCACCGAGGCGCTTTCCAACTTCCTCGCGGACTATGATCGCGGCAGTCGGGCTAGCAGTTTCGTTCTCTTCGAACGGGACAAGGTCGTTGCCCACTCCAGTTTGAAGGATGGATACAGCAAGGTATCGCAAGAGACCCCCTTGCCGACGATCGATGAAGTCGATGACCCGCTGATCTCTTCGATCTGGGGCAAGAACGTCGACGACATGAGCTACATGCTCGCCGAAGGAGATGTGCAAGGCCGCGTCGTCGAAGGTGAGGAAGACAGCTATATCTACCTCTACCGAGACCTCGCTACCATCGGTTTGCCGGATTGGACGGTCGGAGTTGCCTTTCGCGGCACGGAGGTGGAGGACCCCTTCCAGCGGCTGATCGGGACCGGCGTGGTCGGCGTGATTGTCCTGCTATTGGCTCTAGTGATCGGGCTCTACGTGGCACGCTCGATCGTCCGACCCTTGCGCAGCTTGGCCAGCGCTTCGCATTCGGTGAGCAATCTCGAGTTCAATAAGGTCGGACCTTTGAAAGCCAGTCGCTTTCGTGAACTGGATGTGGCGGCGGGGGCCTTCAACGCCATGGTCGCGGGCCTGCGCTGCTTCGAGACCTATGTGCCGCGGAGTCTGGTGCTGCGGATGGTACGTTCCGGCGGGGATTCCGTGCAGTCGGAAGAACGGGCGGTCACCGTCCTCTTCACCGACATCGTCGGCTTCACTGGCATCGGCGCCAATCTAGCGCCCGCAGAACTTGCGACCTTTCTGAACGACCACTTCACCTTGCTCGCAGAGGCCATCGAAGAGGAGGAGGGGACGGTCGACAAGTACATCGGCGATTCCATCATGGCCTTCTGGGGTGCTCCCTTCGACCAGCCCGATCATGCCGAGCGTGCCTGCCGTGCTGCCTTGAAGATCGCCCATCTTGTGCGGGCCGATAACCAGGCCCGACGCGCGCGGGGTGAGGAGATCGTGCGTCTTCGGATCGGGCTGCACAGCGGGGCGGTGGTGGCCGGCAACATCGGCGCGCCCGGGCGCGTGAACTACACCTTGATCGGCGACACGGTGAACAGCGCCCAGCGTCTGGAAGCGCTGGGCAAGGAGGTCGATGCGGAAGCCGAGGTCATCGTTCTCTTGGGCGCCGAGACCAAGGCTGCATTGCCCAGGTCGCTGGCGGTGAAGGCGCGCGGGATCTATCGCTTGCGCGGCCGCGCGCAGGAGTCTGAGGTGTTTCAATTGCTTCTCGACGGCGAAGAGGGAGACGATCTGTCATGACCAGTGTTCCAGCCCATGCAATCCGCCTCTATCGGGACGGGCGCCGCTTTCGCGTTGTCTTCGCCGGGAAGACTTTGGCCGACAGCTGCGAGGCCGTCTTGTTGTGCGAGGGCAAGCTGCATCCCGTGATCTACTTCCCTGCCGAGGCCGTCGACCAGGATCTCCTGCAGGCGACGGACCACCGCAGCCACTGTCCCTTCAAGGGCGATGCCCGCTATTGGTCCATCACGGCGGGCGACGTCACGGCAGAGAACGCCGCCTGGAGCTACCCCGATCCCCTGGCCGAGGCTGCCGGGATCGCCGGCCACATTGCCTTCTATTGGAATGCGGTCGACTCGGTCTGGCATGAAGAGCAGGAGCTATTGGCGCACCCGCGCAATCCCTTCATCCGCATCGATACCTTGGAGAGCCAGCGTCGCGTCGATGTCCGCGCCGGGGGCGAGATCCTGGCCGACAGCAGGCGCACGGTGATGCTGTTCGAGACCGGCTTGCCAACCCGCTACTACTTCCCCCGCATAGACGTGAACATGTCGGCACTGGTGCCCAGCACGACGCGCAGTGTCTGCCCCTACAAGGGCACGGCAAGCTACTTCTCGGCGACCTTGGACGGCAAGACGGTGGCGGACATCGCCTGGGTCTACGAGGCACCTTTCGTCGAGGTGGCGCTCATCAAGGACCACATCTGTTTCTATCCCGAGCGGGTGGACTCGATTGAGGTGGCCGATCGCTCGGACGGCGAACCCTTGTGATCACATATAGGCCAGGTGCGACGGAAAGCGCCTCCTGGAGGAGACTCCGGTAGCCGGCCTTGAAGCTCGGTTGGCTCGCGCAATAGGAGAAATAGCTGTTTGCATGATCCTGTTAAGGCTTCATGCATCTCGTTGTTTGCCAAGCAGTTGGTCACAATCCTGCTTAGAAAACATTCATCTTGCCCACTCCTCAGGCATAGGCTGATCCTGCCTACAGGAGAGGCCTGTTCCCTTGACAAGGCGTTCCGGACTGCAACAGGCTTGTGGGTAACGGTCGCATCCCTGACCTCATAGCCATCGCCCGGAACGACGACCGGTCAACGACGACCGGTCAACGACGGTCGGTCAACGGTGACTGGTCAACGGTGACTGGGGCAGGGACGGTCACTCCGGCCAGACGACCGCAGCGCAAGCGGCATCGATCCGTGTCGCGCTACCCAGTCTGCAGGATAGGGGGGAACCGCTATGGATGCTGCGATCAAGCTGGTCTTCGACATCCTGGCCTTCGCCTCCATCATGGTTCTGGTGGTCTCCGGCCTGGCTGTCATCGCAAGCTTGATGGGCATCTTCAACCTGGGCCATGGCGAGTTCGTGCTGCTGGGCGCCTATACGGTCTATGTCTTCCGTGGCGAGGGCTTGCCGGAGTGGAGCGGCATGCTGGCGGCGCCGATCCTGGTCGGTATTTTTGGCCTGCTGATCGAAGCCTCGGCGATTCGAAGACTCTACAAATCCCCGATCACGGCGATGCTCGCCACCTACGCCATCGGTCTGATCATCCGCGAGGTCGTGCGCGGGCTGATCGGTGGCCAGTACTACTCAATCGACGAGCCGATCCCGGGCGCCTTCCTGGTCGGCGACCTCAGCTTCTCGATCTGGCGGACGGTGATCATCGGCACCACCGTGGTGGTCATGGCTGGCTGCTTCCTGCTGCTGACCCGCACGACGATCGGGCTGCAGGTGCGCGGCGCACTGGAAAACCCCAGTCTCGCGCGCGCGTCCGGCGTCTCTACGACCAAGCTCTATTCCATGACCTTCGCCTTCGGGGCTGCATTGGCCGGACTTGCAGGCGCGCTCATGGTGCCGCTCTTTTCGCTCTCGGCCGACCTGGGTGTACGTTTCCTGGTCCAGGCTTTCCTCTCCGTCATGCTGGGCGGGGTCGGCACCTTCGAGGGGCCGATCCTGGGTGCAGCCATGATCGGATCCATGGTCCCCGGTTTCCAGTGGCTGCGCGAGATTCCCGGCGTAGCCGTCGCCGTTTCCCCGGTTTTCGCCGAGGTCCTCGTCTTCGTGGTTGCACTGACGATCGTGAAGTTCCGTCCCAATGGTCTCATAAGCAAAGGAAGGATTTAAATCATGTCCAAAGCGAACAAGGGGTTAAGCCGGCGTGGCTTTTTGAAGGGCGCCTCGGCACTGAGCGCGGCCGGGTGGGTCGCCGCAGGCAGCACCTGGGTGTTGAAACCGGAGTGGGCGCACGCCCAGGGCCCGATCAAGATGGGCATTGCCACCGACATCACCGGCGCGATTGCGCCCGGCGGCAACTCGAACTGGCAGGTGGCCCAGTTCACGGTGAAGAAGATCAACGATTCCGGCGGCATCCTGGGTCGTCCGGTCGAGCTGGTGCTGGAAGACACGGCCTCCGACCCCGGCACGGCAGTGGGCAATGTCCGCCGCCTGGTGCAGCAGGCCGAGGTCGACGTGATTCTGGGTGGTATCACCAGCGCCATGCGCGAGGCGATCAAGAACCCGATCGTACGCCGCGGCAAGACACTCTACCTCTACCCGCAGCTCTACGAAGGTCAGGAGTGCACGCCCTTCCTGTGGTGCACCGGGCCGACCCCGGCACAGCAGTGCTCCGAGCTGCTGCCCTATCTGATCAAGCAGGGCAACAAGCGCTTTGCCATGCCGTCTGCCAACTACATATGGCCGCAGCTCTTGAACGAATGGGCGCGCCGGGTGATCGAGGAGAACGGCGGCGAGATCGTCTTCGAAGAGTATTATCCCCTGGATCAGCTGGAGTACTCTGCAACGGTCTCCAAGATCATGAACGAGGGCGTGGATCACGTCTTCAACACGGTGATCCCGCCGGGCCTGCAGGCCTTCACCAAGCAGCTCTACGAGGCCGGCTTCCAGGACAAGGGCGGAACCTCGTCGTGCGTCTATTTCGACGAGAATGCGGTGAACTACGTGCCGCAGCGCGAGCTGGAAGGGGTCTATTCCTGCCTCGACTGGTTCCACACCGTGAAGGATCCCTTCAGCGAGCAGCTGCTGAAAGAGTATGCCGAGATGTTCCCGGATACGAAGTACCTCTTCTCGGCCGGTACCGGTTCGACCGGTATGTATCGCGGCATCAAGCTCTACGAGCAGTCGGTGATCGCCACCAACGGCGATCTGGCGCGCGATGCCGTTGCCGGGGCGCTGGACTCGGCCTCCATTCCCGAGGGGCCGGGTGGACCTGCCAAGGTGGTCCCGGGCAGCGGTCATGTGGCGATGAACATGTACATCGGTCGCGCCAAGGGCGGCCAATGGGACATCATCTCGGAAGCCAAAATGGTCGATCCCGACGAGTGCGGCAAGACCTGATCAGACGGCCCGCGCAGTCTCCAACGGCTGCGCGGGCCTGCCATTTTCGAAGACCCAGCAAGGCGGTGTAGACACCCATGGCAGCAATGGACCGGAGCAGCGAGGCGCGCCAGCGCGTGGTGCGCGTCATCCCCATCATCGAAGGCCTCTTGCTGCTCTTCCTTCTGGTGCTGCCGAGCTTTGCCTCGGACTTCCACACCATCATCGCCACCCGCATGCTGCTGCTTTGCCTGTTGGCCCTCAGTTTCGATCTCTGCTGGGGCTATTCCGGCATCATGACCTTCGGGCAAGCGCTGTTCTTCGGCATGTCCGGCTATGTCATCGCCTTGCTGGCCAACAAGGCTGACTTCCTGCAGATCTGGGGCATCGTACCGATTGGCATGCTGGTCGGCTTGGTGGTCTCTTTCTTCATTGGCTGGTTCCTGCTGTTGGGCAAGCGCACGCCGACCATCATCTTCGTGGCGCTTGGCACCTTGACCGCGTCTTACGCGGCCGAGCGCATGGTCGCCGGCTGGCAGTGGGTAGGCGCCGGCAATGGCATGTCGATCTACGACTTCCTGAAATTCGGCAGCTTCGAGATCGAGCCCGGACAGCTTTTCTACTACATCGCGCTGGGCTTTGTGATCCTGGGCTATCTGGCCAGCCGCTGGCTGGTGCGCTCTCAGTTCGGTCTGGTGCTGGCGGGGATGCGGCAGAACGAAGAACGCTTGGCATTCTTCGGCTACCGCGTTCAGGCCTTCAAGGCGCTGGTCTTCTGTTTCGCCGGCATGCTGGCCGGTCTGGGCGGCAGCCTCTATGCCCACCACGAGGGCTTCATCGGCCCGGCCAGCATGGGCATCGGCCTGTCTACCTTCGCCGTGCTCTATGCCCTCTTCGGCGGCTTCGGCACCCTGATCGGGCCGATCCTGGGGGTGGGCGCCATCGAGGTCATCGCCTTCGTGCTCTCCGATCAGGACGAGCTCAAGAATTATTGGCCGGTCATTCTGGGCGTCATCATGCTGGTGGTCGTGGCTTACAAGCCAGCCGGTTTGCTGGGTTTCGTTGTCAGCGACAGAGAGCGGATCGGCACCTTCGGCAAGGTACCGAAAGGGGGCCGCGGTGGCTCTGCTTGAGGTTCGCGGGGTCGGCAAGACCTTCGGTGCACTGCGCGCTCTCGATGGCATCGATGTCACCGTCGCCGCCAACAGCTTCCACGGCCTGATCGGGCCCAACGGCTCCGGCAAGAGCACCTTGCTGAAGGCCATTGCCGGCGCGCACTTCGCCGACGAGGGCAGCGTCACCTTCGACGGCACCGACATCACCCGTGCCCGCCCCTCGGAGCGCTCGCGACTGGGGCTCAGCCTGAAGTTTCAGATCACCGCCGTCCTGCCCGAGCTCTCTGTCTACGACAACGTGCTGCTCTCGATCCAGGCGCACCAGTCGATCTGGAACCTGCTGCGCTCGCGCAGCAAGGAGCGCTTGGCCGGCGCGGTCATCGCTGCCTTGGAGCGCTTCCGACTGGCCGACAAGGCCGAAGACCTGGCCGGTGAGCTGAGCCATGGCGAGCAGCAGTGGCTGGAGATCGCCATGTCGCTGACCCAGAACCCCAAGCTGCTGCTGCTGGACGAGCCGACCGGCGGCATGAGCCCTGAGGAACGGCGAGTCACCGGCGAGCTTCTAATGCCGATCAAGGAGCACTGCGCCCTGGTGATCGTCGAGCACGATCTCGACTTCATCAAGGACATCTGCGATCACCTGACGGTGCTGGATTCCGGCAAGGTCCTGGACGACGGCAGCGTGGCCGAGATCGAGAGATCGGAGAAGGTGCAGGAGGTCTATACCACTCGTGTCTGATGCGCCCTTGCTCAAAGTGGAGGGACTCTCCTCAGGTTACGGCCGTAGCCAAGTCCTCTTCGACGTGTCGCTTGAGGCCGGGCGGCATGGCGGTATCGCCGTCTTGGGCCGCAATGGCGCCGGCAAGACCACCTTGTTGAAAACCCTGATCGGCGAGATCAAACCGATGCGCGGCTCCATCGACTTCGATGGTCATGCAGCAACCGGGCTGGATACGCAGAAGCGGGTCTTGCGCGGTATGGGCTATGTCCCGCAGGAGCAAGCAGTCTTCGGCAGCCTGTCGGTGCGTGAGAATCTGCTGCTGGGCGCGGTCACCAAGAAGGACAAGTCCGGCATCGACATGGTGCTGGATTTCTTTCCCAAGCTGGGCGAGCGCTTGGGCCAGCAGGCCGGCACCCTCTCCGGTGGCGAGCGGAAGATGCTGGCGATTGGCCGGGCGCTGCTTGGCGAGCCCAGCTTGCTGATGCTGGATGAGCCGACGGAGGGTGTGTGGGTCGGCGTCATCGAAGAGATCGCCGAACGCCTACGCTTGCTGAGCGAGACGATGAGCATCATCATCGTCGAACAGCATGTCGAGCTGGCCCTGCGGGTTGCCGACCGCGCCTATGTGATGGATCGCGGCCAGTTCGCGCTGCAGGGCCCCTCCGACACGATACGCGACGATCCGATGCTGCTGCGCTACCTCGCTCCCTAGGACTGGAGTGCGGGTGGGGCGGTTCGGGAACAGAGGAGCCATCCCATGAATCTCTCACCCACCGAGCTGGAGCGGCTCACCATCTTCACCGCTGCCGAGCTGGCCAGGCGCTATCGCGCCGAAGGCATCCGGCTCAGTCAGCCGGAAGCCGTCGCCCTGATCTGCGACGAGGTCATCACCGCGGCGCGCAAGGGCCTGTCGCTCCCGGAACTGGTCGAGTTGGGGCACGGTCTCTTGGGCCCGGAGGATGTGCAGCCGGGGGTCGGCGCGATGACGCCGGTGATCTCGGTCGAGGTGCTGCTGCCGGAGGGGACCAAGCTGGTCACACTCTTCTCTCCCATCGATCCGGGGCCTGGCGACCTGGTCCCCGGCGAATTGATCCCGGCCGAGGGCGAGATCGAGATCAACGAAGGTCGCGATCGGATCACCTTGGAAGTGGTGAACCGCGGCGACCGAACGGTGCAGGTGCGCAGTCACGCCCACTTCTTCGAGGTCAATCCGGACCTGGAGTTCGATCGCGCCAAGGCCTTCGGCTACCGCCTCGATGCCGGCTCGGGAACCGGTCTGCGTTTCGATCCGGGTATCGCCAAGCAGGTCGCGTTGGTGGCAATGGGCGGCAGCGGGCACGTCTTCGGCTTCGGCGGACTGACCGACGGCGATGTGGCCGACCCGGCGGTGCGCGCAGCGGCGCTGGAGAAAGCCCGTGCGCTTGGCTATCGGGGGGCATAAGGGCGATGGCAAAGTTGACCCGACAGGCCTACGCCGAACTCTACGGTCCTACGACCGGCGATCTCTTTCGCCTCGCCGATACCTCTTTGCTGGCCGAGGTCGAGAAGGACTTCACCCGCTACGGCGACGAGCTGACCACCGGTGCGGGCAAGTCCATGCGCGACGGAGAGGGCTTCCAGACCACCGGCACCTATGCCTCTGGCGCATTGGACATGGTGGTGCACAACTGCACCATCATCGATCCCTTTCTGGGCATCGTGAAGGCCGACATCGGGATCCGCGACGAGCGCATCGTCGGGGTCGGCAAGGCCGGCAATCCCGACATCATGGACGGCGTGGATCCGGCGCTGCGCTGCGGCCCCAACACAACGGTCGTGCACGGCGACCACTTCATCGTGACGGCGGGCGGCATCGAAGCGCACACCCACTTCCTCTCGCCCGAGCAGCCGCTGCACGCGCTGGCCGGCGGCACCACGACAATGCTGGGCATGTCGCCCGGCCCGCACTTCGACGTCACCTGTTCCGGCCCCAATGTTCTGGGAATGCTGATCCGTGCCTGCGACGGCTTTCCCTTGAACTTCGGCTTCCTGGGGCGCGGCTGTTCGGACGTCGCGGCAATCGAGGAATCGGTCGCCGGCGGTGCGCTCGGGGTCAAGATCCATGAGGACTTCGGTGCTTCCCCGGCGGTGATCGATCGCTCCCTGGTGGCCGCCGACAAGCACGACTTCTCGGTCCATATTCACACCGACACGATCAACGAGTTCGGTTTCTGCGAGCACACGCTTCGTGCCGTCGAGGGCCGCACCGTGCACATGTATCACGTCGAAGGGGCAGGGGGCGGGCATGCGCCCGACATCCTGAAGGTCAATGGCGAGCCGCACGTCCTGCCGTCCTCGACCAACCCGACCAATCCCTTCACGCCGGGCGCGCTGGAGGAGGGCGTGCCCATGACCATGCTCTGCCACATGCTGAATTACGGACTGCCGGAGGATGTGGCCTTCGCCGAGGGGCGGGTGCGTGCGCAGTCGATGGCGGCCGAGGATCTGCTGCACGACATGGGAGCGATCTCGATCTTCGCCACCGATACCCAAGGCATGGGCCGCCTGGCCGAGAATCTGGCGAAGTGCTGGCAGCTGGCGAGCGTGATGAAGGATCGTCTGGGTCGCCTGCCAGAGGAGAAGACCGCAAGGGCCGATAACGAGCGCATCCTGCGCTATGTCGCCAAGTACACCATCAATCCGGCGATCGCGGCGGGGATCGATCGGCATGTCGGCTCCATCACGCCCGGCAAGATGGCCGACCTTGTGCTCTGGCCACGCGCCAGCTTCGGCCTCAAGCCTTTCGCGGTTATCAAGTCGGGCGACATTGTCTGGAGTTCCATGGGCGACGGCAACGGCAGTCACATCGGCGCCGAACCGGTGATCCAACGCCCCATGTGGGGATGCTATGGCAAGGCGAAGGAGCATCTGGGAGTCACCTTCGTCAGCAGCCTGGCGGTCGAGGCCGACACCCACCGCAAACTGGGCGTGGCGAAGCCTTTCCTGCAGATCGACAGCGTGCGCGGACGCGGCAAGCGCGACATGGTGCGCAACGACGCCCTGCCGACAATCGAGGTGGATCCGCAGAGTTTCGAGGTGCGCGCCGACGGACGCCTGATGATGTGCGAGCCGGTGAGGGAGGTTCCGCTATCGCAGCGCTACCTTCTGCGGTGAGCGCAGCCGTCGAGGCTCGCGCCAACCTGGATCTTGGCTTTGCGTCAGACGCTGCCGGCATCACCCGTCTCTCGCGCCGCTATGCACGCTATCCCTGGTCGCTCACACGACCCTTCTGGATCGACCGGGCGCCAAGCGGCATGGCCAGCCTGATCCCGCAGTCTTCCAGCGGCCTGCTGCTGCCCGGCGATCGTTTCCGGCAGTCGATCGCCTTGGAAGCCGAGGCAGCCGCGCATGTAACCAGTCAAGGCGCTCAGGTCATCCATGGAACGCCTGGCGGTGCCGCTTCCCTATCGAACTGGGCCCTTTCGCTTGCCCGAGATAGCTATCTTGAGTTGGTTCTAGATCCAGTTATTTTATTTCCTTACAGTGGTTTGGAGCAGAGTTTTTCGGTGACACTAGAAGCCGGTGCAATACTCATCCTGAGCGATGGCATGACCTGGCATCCGGAAGCCAGCTCTCCGGCTTTCAGCCGGTTCACAAGCGCACTGGAGCTTCGGGACGGCAGCCGGCGCCTGCGGGTGCGCGAGAGAGGCCGACAGACACCGGCGCAGCTTAAGTCCTTAGAGGCGGCTTCGGGGCGGATGCCCTGCGCGTCGGGGCAGCTTTGGCTGCTCTTCGGCTCCTCCAGCCCTTCCGACATCGCGCTTCCTGCAGTCGAGCGAGCCGACGTCTATGCCGCCTCCAGCCGACTGCCGGATGACGCCGGGATCCTACTGCGCTTCCTTAGCTACGATCCGACCGCCTTTGCCGCCTACCAGCGCGACCTGTGGCGATCCATTCGGCAGAGCCTCTTCGGAGCGCTGCCAACGGATCGCCGCAAGGGCGGATAGGCGCGGACTACTCGACTGGCGTGAGGTCGATGCGACCGTCGGCATAGTCGGAAAAGGAACAGGGTGTCGCCAAGACGCAGGCCGTCGCGATCCAGCTTTGCCGAGCGAATCCGTAACACGACGGGCCTGGCTCCGATCGGATAGGATTGGGAGGTCGCCTTTGCCGGTGCCTTCAAGCGCGAGCAGGGACACAGTCCGGCCAGCTATCGCCGCGAGGTCGCCAAAGAGAGACCCTTGGGACTCTAGAGACCGGGTACGCCTGGCGCCGGGCTGCCGCCAGTTGACGCTCCGCCCCCTCCGCCGGGCTCCGCATCGAAGCGACCGATATTGCCAAGCAGCTGTTCCAGAAGGCCGAACTCTCGCCCTTCTGTCGGGGTTTCGCGGCTCACGATCTCCACATACTCGCCGTCTTCGAGGGTGAGGAGCTTGGTGTCCTCCACCGTGCCCAGGTCGTTGAACTGAACGACGAGGACCGAGCGCTCCAGGATATCGGGGTCGAGGAACGCAAACTTCGTCTGCTTCTGTCCGATGTAATACCAGGTGCGGTCGCGGAAGCTCGAGACTGTCGAGGGCGATCCCAAGAGCCTGGCAACCTCCGAGCGGGTCGTGATGCCAGGTTCGATCGAAGCGACATCGTCCGGATCGGCGACGTTGCCGCGCACCGTGATCTCTTGGCTACAAGCGGCCACGAAGAGCAGCATGATAATGCCCATTAGGGCCTTGATTGCCGCAGCAGGCACAGTCATCGCTGGCCTTTCCTCCTTCATCGCAAGGCTAAGGCTTGCATATCCCCAATGCGCGCGTCACTTCAAGAGTGGAGGGGCGATTTGGCCCCGAAACAATCGCACAGCCCGCCTCTTTTCGTGGAACGACCGACCGTGTTGAAGCGCTTTCTCCGCAAACCAGCCTTCTCTGACGAGGGCCTAGAGCTCTATCAGGCCATCGTCATGCAGGGGCGACTGCCCTTTTTCTATAGCGATCTGGCCGTGCCCGATACGGTCGACGGTCGTTTCGACCTGATCACCTTGCACATTTTTCTGACCATGCGCCGCCTGAAACGCGAGGGCGCGGCCTCGGAGGCTCTGGGCCAGGATCTGACCGAAATCTTCTTCGCCGACATGGACCTGAACCTGCGAGAGCTAGGTGCGTCCGACATCGGCGTCGGACGTCGCGTCAAGCGTATGATCGAAGGCTACTACGGCCGCTCCGTCGCCTACGAGGCGGCCCTCGACGGTGAGGGGGACCGCTTGGAAGAGGTGCTGTCGCGCAATCTCTTCGGGACGACCGAGGCCAGCGACGCAGTCCTGGCCGACCTGGCGGCCTATGTCAGGGCAGCCGATGGCGAGCTCGCGCAACAAGCCTGGACCCGTCTTGCCAAAGGCAGGATCGACTTCCCGGAACCGCGCGTGGGGATGGCTCAGCATGTCGGATGAACTTGAGTTTTCCAGACCCTATGCGTTGGACAAGCTTGGGGCAGGCCAGGAGCATGTCGAGATCGAGGCTGGTGCGAAAGAGCGCAGGGCTTTGGCCGAGCGCTTGGGATTGCGCGCGATCGACCGCCTGACGGCACGGCTTACCATAGCGGCCGATCCGGCGGCGAAGCTGGTGTCCATCACCGGCAAGCTCGACGCAGAGGTGACGCAGAGCTGCGTGGTGTCACTGGCACCGGTCGAGCAGCGGGTGAGCGAAACCTTCGAGCAAAGCTATACACTGGTTCCGGTGAGCGAGGAGGATGAGGAGGACGGGCTGGACCCCGATGCCCCCGAAACGCTGCCGGAGGGAGGCCTGGATCTTGGCGAGGAGGTTGCCCAGCAGCTCTCTCTGGCTCTCGATCCCTATCCCCGCGCTGCCGATGCGGCCTTGCCGGATTCGGCTCGGGACAAGCAGACCAGCCCCTTTGCGGTGTTGGCTAAGCTTGGCACAGCGACCGGTCAGGATGGCGAGGGCCAAGGGTAGCAATGACCGGGCAATGATTGGGCAATGATTGGGGCCAGGTGGCTCTGCGCTGCGCTCTTCGGGCCGGGCCGGCCCTTGACAGTTTTCTGCCAATGCCTAGGTGCATAGAGACACGGCTTGCCGAAGCGGAGTCTTTCCGCTATTTAGGCGCGCCTTATCGATGGCTGCGCCATGTGGGCGCGCGTCCCTGCTAGCAAGAAAGACAGTCTGATGGCGGTTCCGAAAAGAAAAACCAGCAAATCGCGCCGAAACATGCGTCGCGCGCACGATTCCCTATCCAACGCCTCCTACGCCGAGTGCGCGAACTGCGGAGAGCTGAAGCGTCCGCATCACGTCTGCGGTGCCTGCGGCTTCTACGATGGCCGAGAGGTCGTCGACAGCGTCGAGGCCGCCTAGCCCGACCCTGTTCCTGGTTGGCAGCTAGAGCCGCAGTTTGTTGGACGGACGAGCAGGATAGAGCCGGTTCGCTAGCTGCGAGCCGGCTTCGGCTTTGCGCCGAAAGCTCTTTCGGATCCGACCCGGCCTTGAGGAAAAGCGTGATCCTGCGACCGCGGCAGTCTAGACTGCCGCGAAACGCGGACCGCGATAGACGAGGACGATAGCAGCGAGGTGAGCGCCGAACTGACCATAGCCTTGGACGCGATGGGGGGCGACAAGGCGCCTGCTATCGTCGTGCGCGGCGCCAATATGGCCCGCCAACGCCATCCCGAAGCGCGCTTCCTCCTGTTCGGACGCGAGGCCGAAATTCGCCCGCACCTGGATCGGCTGAAGAAGCTGGCCGAGGTTAGCGAGATCGTGCACACCGACGATGTCGTGGCCAGCGACACCAAGCCTTCGGTGGCGCTGCGCAGCGGCCGGCGCTCTTCCATGCGGCTCTCCATCGATGCGGTGCGCAACAAGCAGGCCGACGCAGTCGTGTCGGCCGGCAACACCGGGGCCTTGATGGCGATGTCGAAGCTGTCGCTGCGGACCATGCCCGGGATCGACCGTCCGGCGATCGCCTCGTTCTTTCCAACCCAGCGCGGCGAGAGCGTGATGTTGGACCTGGGCGCCAACGTCAGCTGCGATTCTCGTAACCTGGTCGATTTTGCCATCATGGGTCGGGCCTTCGCGCGCGCGGTGCTGGGTTTGCCCGACCCGACGCATGCGCTGCTGAACGTCGGTGCCGAAGAGATCAAGGGGCACGACTCCATCCAGGAGGCCCGTACGATATTGGCAGCTTTGGATCCCGAGGGTTTCAAAGGCTATGTCGAAGGCGACGATCTGTCCAAAGGAACGGTGGATGTGGTCGTGACGGACGGATTTACCGGGAATGTCTCGCTGAAGACGGCCGAGGGAACGGCCAAGCTGATCAGTGAATTCCTCAATCGCACCTTTCGCTCCTCGATCTTCGCCAGCCTCGGCTATCTCTTGGCCCGACAAGCAATGCAGAAGCTGCGCAAGAGACTCGACCCCAGGCGCTACAACGGGGCGGTGTTTTTGGGCCTGAACGGCATTGTTGTGAAGAGCCACGGTGGGACTGATGCCCTTGGCTTCGCCCATGCCGTGTCCGTGGCTGTTGATATGGTGAAGTTTGGCGTGATCGATACCATCGCAAAAGACTGTGAACATGCAACGCAGTTGGCTACGGCGGCCCGGGCGGTCGCCAACTGATGGCCTATGCCGCCAAAGTGCTCTCCTGCGGTGCCTATCTGCCGCAGCGGGTGATCACCAATGCCGAGATGTCCAGCATGGTCGACACCGACGACAGCTGGATCAAGAAGCGTACCGGAATTCGCCAGCGCCACATTGCAGCCGAGGGCGAGTTTACCTCTGATCTCGGCGTTGCGGCCTCACGCGAAGCCTTGAACGCTGCCGGTGTGGGTGCACAAGAGGTCGACCTGATCGTCTGCGCGACCGCGACCCCGGACGAAACCTTCCCGGCCACCGCCACGCGCATTCAAGCACAGCTGGGTGCCAGTTCGGCAGCGGCGTTCGATGTGCAGGCCGTTTGCAGCGGGTTCATCTTTGCGCTCTCGGTCGCGAACAACTTCATCCGTTGCGGCCAGGCAAAACGGGTGCTGGTGGTTGCCGCAGAGACCTTCAGTCGGATCCTCGATTGGAGCGACCGCTCGACCTGCGTTCTCTTCGGCGATGGCGCCGGTGCCCTCTTGCTTGAAGCCGTCCCGCTGAACGGTGCGGCCCAGCGTGGGATTCTTTCGACCCATATCTATTCCAACGGCGATCACCACGACGCTCTCTATGTGGATGGCGGCCCGGGCTCGACACGCACCACAGGCTTCCTGCGCATGGAGGGACGAGAGGTCTTCAAGCATGCCGTGACCCGCATGGCCGAGGCCATCGATGCGGCGCTGGAAGCGAATGACATGACGCCCGGCGATATCGATTGGCTGGTGCCGCATCAGGCCAACATCAGAATCATAGAAGCCATGGCTAAGCGCCTGAATTTACCTATGAATCAGGTGATCGTGACCGTCGATAAACATGCTAATACCTCGGCCGCTTCGATCCCGCTTGCGCTGCATGCCGGCATCAGCGACGGGCGCATCAAGGAAGGCGACATGCTGCTGCTCGAGGCCATGGGCGGTGGCTTCACCTGGGGCTCTGCGCTGCTGCGCTGGTAGGCGCTCGAACGCCGCCTGCATCGCTCAAACGATGACAAGAGTCGGATTTGGCTGACGAATTGAAGTCAAATCTATAAATATCGGATTTGACCTAGTTTTTTGCTTCGCGTTAAGCTTCCGTCATAAGAAGCAAACAAGCGCGAAGGAGCAGGGCAAATGCAGAATGGCACGGTGACGAGGGCGCAGCTGACCGAGGCCGTCTATGAGGAGGTTGGCCTGTCTCGAAACGAGTCGGCGGCTCTGGTCGAAGAGGTCTTGGAAGAGATGACGACCGCGCTGGTAGAGGGAGAGGCGGTAAAGATCTCTTCTTTCGGGACTTTTCTGGTTCGTGAGAAGGGACAGCGCATTGGCCGCAACCCGAAGACCGGCGAAGAAGTGCCGATTTTGCCCCGCCGGGTTCTCGTCTTCCGCGCGTCGCACGTTCTGAAGGACCGAATCAACGAAGGCGCCGGAGAGCGGGAGGCCGTGGATAGTGACAACTGAGCAAAGCGGGGGAGTTGGGGACACGAAGACAGCACGCTCGACGAGAAAAGGACCTTCGGCCTTTCGCACGATCGGCGAGGCCTCGGAGGAACTGGGTGTGCCGCAGCATGTGCTGCGCTTCTGGGAAACAAAGTTCTCCCAGCTGAAGCCGCTGAAGCGGGCTGGCGGACGACGCTACTATCGGCCCGAGGATATGGAGCTGCTGACCCGTATCCGCGATCTGCTCTATCAGGAAGGCTTCACCATCAAGGGCGCCAAGCGCTCGCTCAGCCAGAAGGGTGGCGCCAAGACTCCCTCGAAGGTGGCGCCGGACGAGACCGGGGCCGAGAGCGACGTTCGATCGGAGGAGTCCGCAGAGAAGGCAGAGGCGCCGGTGGCAGTCGCCGAGGCGCCTGCAGTCGAGCCGACGGCAGCGCAAGCCCCAGCGGTTACTCCTCCAGCGGTTACTCCTCCAGCGGCAACTCCTCCGGCGGCGAAACCTCCAGCGGCGACGCCTCCTGCGGCGAAACCTCCAGCGGCGGATCCTCCTGCCGCACAACCTCCAGCGGCCCCGCTGTTCGACGCACTTCCTGCTGGATCGGAAGACAAGGAAGAGGCTCAGCGTCTGCGGGCCGCCCTGGAGGAGGTCCACCGGGACCTCAGGCTTCTGCGCCAGGCAATCACGGCACGCTTGTCCTAGGTGGGGTTGACGGGCTGAGGGTTCTTGAGAGGCAGCTCGATTCGTCGACCAGCGAGCGTCTCCGAAGGGCCAGTTTCTAGAGCGCGATGACGATAGATCGAATCGATCTATCGTCTGAATCGCACTCTATTTGTTTGAAAGTAGACCAAGATTCAGACCGCGGGTCGTTTCGATCTGCGATCATCTTGGTCTAGCCGAGCGCTAAAGCGGTTTTCTCTCTGCCACTCTTGTCGTATTGGGCGCGCCGTAGCCCTGCATGGCCCCTTGCAGCAGCGTCCATACACGCTGTGGTTCAAAGGCCTCCATACACTTGCCCGGCAGCTTGCGGTCATCGCGCAGCGGACAGATCCGCTTCAGACAGGGTGCGCAGTCCATCTCGCTTTCCAGGTGCGCTTGGTTGGGGCCCAGGGTCTTGGATCGCCCAACCGAATTGGGACCGTAGAGGGCGACGGTCGGCACACCCAAGGCACCGGCGAGATGTCCCAGGCCGGTGTCGGACGTGACGACGCCGCTAGCGCCGGCGATCAGATCCCAGGCTTCGTCCAGGGTCTTGGTGTGGCGCGGCTCTGCCGGGCTGTCGCTGGCAATGGCAGCTGCCCGCTCGCGATCTTCGCCGGAATGACCGGGAAGGTAGGCATGCAGGCCCTCGGCCGCCGCAAGCCGCGCCAAGGCCTGCCAGTGCGGCACCGGCCAGCGCTTCGAGTACCAGCCGGCACCATGCAGAAAGACCAGGTAGGGCCGCTCGGCCGGTCGCGCCTTCGGAAAGCCGAACTCAGGCGGCGTGAGGGGCTTCTCGTAACCCAGGGAAGCTGCGAAGAGACTGCGGATGCGTTCTACGGCATGCTCTTCGATGGGGACGGCGTGGCGGATCGTGTTGGCGAGCGGCGAGAAGCGCTCTCGCTCCGAGCCGAAGGCATAGCCATGCAGCGGGCCGCGCGCCAGGCGCCCCATGATTGCCGACTTCCACAGGCTTTGCGCATCGATCACAAGGTCGTAGGGCTCGGCCCTGATTTCCTTGATAAAATCGCGAAGGGCGCCGCGCAGGAGACAGCCCAGGGGACGCGCCCGCCAGTAGCGAAAGCGGACCGTCAGGACGTTGGCGACTTTGGGATGCCGGCGCGGCAGCAGCGCAAAGTCCTGCTCGACCAACCAGTCGATCTCGATCCCCGGCACTTGGCGCGCAGCATCGGACACCGCCGGAAAGGTATCCAGCACGTCCCCGATGGAGGAGGTCTTGACGATCAGCAGGCGCATGGGGATGGAGGTCTAGCCCTTCGTTTGGCTGTGCAGCGCGTCCAGGACCATAGCAGGAGAGAGCTCCATTAGGCAGCGCAGATGACCCAGAGGACAAGTCCGCTGATGGCAGGGACGGCACGAGAGGTCCAAACCCAGAACCGTGGCGCTGTCCGAGAGCGGCGGCGTCTCTTCGGCCGTACTGGAGCCATAGAGCGCGACCAGCGGCTTCTCCAGGGCCGCTGCGACATGCATAAGGCCGGAGTCGTTGCTAACCACCTGATCGGCAAGGCTGAGAAGAGAGACGGCGTCACCCAGTGTGCTGCGGCCGGTGAAGTCGGTCACAGCCTGCGGCGCGGTGGCTGCGATGGCTGCGCCGGCCGCTTGATCGTCCTTCTGTCCCAAGACCCAGACCTGTCCGCCCTCGGCGCCCCAGGCTGCGGCGACGGCGGCGAAGTGCTCAGCCGGCCAGCGTTTGGCCGGGCCATAGGCAGCGCCAGGGCAGAGCGCCAGAACCTTGCCTGAAGACGTCTCCAACGAGAAGCGCTGGCGACAGGCCTCTTGCTCGCTCACGCTGACGGCAAAGCGCAGTTTTGGTGTGGGCGGGATCATGGCGCCCGCTGGAAGGCCCAGAGCGACAAAGCGATCGACACTGCGCGGCACGGCTTTGCGGTCGAAACTGCGCTGCTCGTTCAAGAGGCCCCAGCGGAACTCCCCGCCATAGCCAACCCGGTGCGTGGCGCCGGCGAAGAAGGGGACCAAGGCCGACTTCCAGCTGCGCGGCAGAACGATTGCCCGCTGGATGCGCTGCTTGGCAAGCGCGCGGCCCAGGCGCCAACGGGCTGTCAAACCGGCCTGGCCGCTGCGGACCTCCAGGCGCGCGCAGCGGTCCACGTCGGGCATGAAGGCGAGCAGTGGCGCGGTTGCCGGCGGTGCGACGACCGTGAGCTCGGCTTCGGGATCCTCGCGCTTCAGCAGGCGGAAGAGGCTGCCGGCCATGATCATGTCGCCTACCCAGGCCGGACCCACGACCAGAATGCGCTTTGTCATCGGCAGCGGCCTTCACCGTCCGGCAGCAGGAACGACAGCAGTTCTACCTGCTTCTGCGGTACATCGATCCGCGCCGGCAGTGGAATCTTCAGGACATGGCTTTCGGCCTGCTCGGGCGGAGGCAAGCTCACGCCCAGCCCGGCCAGCATGCGGTAAAGGTCCCCAACCTCGCGATCGTTCGCCTCTTCGTTCCAAACCACCAGGCAGGGGCCGCTGGACTCGTTCAAGGGCGGGCGGACTTCCGGATAGCGCGGGGTCAGGATGCGGGCATGGGGGAAGCGCGTGCGGAAGTTGCCCGCAATGTGGATGTCGCCGGCCACGATCGTACCGCCACCGCGATAGCCCTCGGCGCCCAGCTCCTGCGCCATCACCGGGTAGGGTGTCTGCATTCGGCACTTGGCACAGAAGGCCGGCCCGGCCTCGATATGCTGAAAGCGGGCCTGGATGACGACCAGAATGAAGACGGCATAGAGGATGAAGAGCCAGCGCAGAGCGGTGCGGTGGACCCCGTGCAGCTCCAGGCGACGGAAGAACAGCGGCAGCAAGGGCAGGGTCAGGGGATAGAGCCGGAACTGATGGGCCTTGTGAATGTCGAAGAGGAGGGCTGCCAGCGGCGACAGCAACAGCAGCAAGCCGGCGTAGAGCAGCAGGACCCGCCCGCCGCCTTGGAGGCTGCCACGCGGCAGCGGGCGCAGCGAAGGCAAGAACAGCAGGCCCAGAATGAGCCAGACCGGGAAGCTGCCGACGAAGAGATTCACGAAGCCGAACCAGGCCCTGTCATACCAGGGATTGAGATCTTCGGGTTTGTGCCAGTCGGCCAGACGGTTCGAGACCTGTTCCCAGAAGGCTTGGCCGGCATCCAGGGCCCACAGCAGGGTTGGCAGTATCACCAGCACGGCTATGAGCAAGGCCAGGAGGCTCTGCCAGGCCAAGAGCCGCTGCCGGCCGCTCTTCTCCAGGAGGGCAGCCAGGATCAGACCGACGGCGCCGATGGCGAACCAGCCGCTGGAGAGAAGGCCCAGACCGATAGAGAGGCCAAACAGCAGATAGTCTCCGAGCCGGCCGCGCTGGAGCAACCTGAGCAGGCTCCAGGTCGCCGCGAGCAGCATGACGCAGGCCAAGACCCCGAGGGTATCGGCCTCATGCAGCCGCCAGCCGATCGGATAGAGCAAGAGCGGAGAGAAGCCGCAGGCGATCTGCAGGCGCGGATCGGCGATAAGGCGGCGCCCGGCCAGGTAGGCAAAAAGATGGATCAGGAAGACGAGCGCGTAGCGCACGATGCCGACGGTGACCACCGAGGGTCCGAGAAGCTGGCTCACAGCCCAGACAATCCAGGTGTAGAGCGGCAGTTGCTCGTAGGCATAGCCCAGCGAGAGCGTCTGTGCGAAGAACAGCTGATCTGTATTGTCATTCCCGATCGTGCTGGTCAGAAGCGGACGCAGCACGGCGTGCAGCACCTGCAACACGGCAATCGCCAGAATGAAGCTGCTGGGACGGAAGGCCCAATGCATCGCAGGGTGGCTGTCTTGGGGTTCGCTCAGCGGTATCGTCAAAGCGAGTCTCTACTCCAAATCCGTCGCACGCCTTGAGGGCTGCGGCGTCTTCCTATCGCCCTTCATCGGGACATCGTCGTGCGCCGGGCTTGCCAGCAAGGCAGCCAACAGGGCAGAGCTATGCCTTATGACGACGAGCAACACCACCACCCAGAATGCGGGACAGCCAGGAAACGCAGTTCTATGGATCGTGCGCGGCGGCGCGATCGTGACTGCGGCCATGGCACTCTGGCGGATCTTGCTGTACGCGACCTCTCTGGCGGCGGGGACCAGATTGCCGGTGCAGGAAGCCGCCCTGACCTTTATGTGGATTCCCGACCTGCTGTTCTTGCTGCTGTTCTTGTGGCTCGCCTGGCGTGCGCCGAGGCTGCACAAGCGCAGCTACATCGAAACCGGTATGATCGCCAGCGGCCTGCAGATCGCTTTCCTGATCGCCACGATGATCGTGTTCCGGCGCTGGACCGATGCGGCAGCCCTGGGTTTTGGCGACCCTCTGACATGGCTGCATATTCTGCTTCCAAGCCTTTGGTGTGCTTGGTTTTTTCTCTATCTTTTTAGAGAGTTCATGCGCCAGATCGGCTACCTGGGAGGCAGATCCTCGGGCGACTGAGCCGCCTCGGCCTCAGGCGCATCCAAGGAGAAGCTCGGCCCCTTATCGCTGTAGTTCTGCATGTGCACGATGACGGAGCCGCCATCGATCAGCACCACGCCCAACTGAGGCGGCTCGTGGCTGCCGCCGACATCCTCGGGATTGGACATGTCCAGAGCGATCTGATGGTTGGTGCCGAACAGAGACGACACGGGGATCCCGTTCCATGACCCGGCGATCGGACGATGGACATGTCCGAAGAAGAGGTGCCTGATCCGGTCGTGGCGACGCAAGAGGCGCGACATGCGATTGGATCCCTCGTGCAGGCGCAGCTGATCCATCGCCGGCATGCCGAGGTCGAAGGGGGGATGGTGGATGAAGACGAAGATGTCGGTGTTGGTGTGGTCCGCCAGCTTTTCCTTCAGCCACTCCAGGCGTTCTTCGTCATAGGCGCCGGCGTGGGTGCCGTCGATCACGCTGTCCATCATCAGGCAGATACCGTGCTCGATGGCGACCTCATATTGCAGCAGGCCCGAGTCGCCCTGCTGCAGCTCCGGGAAGACCGCGTAGAAGGGGCCGCGCTGGTCGTGGTTGCCGAGGACGAGGTGGTAAGGAACGGTCAGGCGCTCTAGCTCGACCCTGAGCGCCCGATAGGCCTCTTCCTCGCCCCAGTGGGTGAGATCGCCGGTGATGAAGACGCCGCTGGCATCGCCGTGCTGGGCATTGATCACATCGATGGCCGGCCGGAAGCGGGCAAAGGGATCGAGACCATAGAGACGCCGTGGCGGGGCCACGAGATGCGTGTCCGTCAGGTGAATGATCTTCTCCACGGCCTGGTTTCCCCTCAAAAACCCCCGAACAGCGCTCTAGGCGGCCTTGCCATAGTACAGCGTTACACTGTGTTTGGCTTCGGCAAAAAACAGCCAGCGCTCGACCGCGATGCTGGCCAGGGCCATGACAGCAGCAGGAAACGCAAAAATCAGCTGTCCCCAGCCACTGCCGATAAGCCCTGCGATAACAAGCAACACAACGGCGAAGAGCGCAATGGCCTGAGCCAGGAGGCGCAGCTTGGCCGCATGCTTGCGCGCGACCCGATAGCCCATCTCCGACAACAGATAGTTCTCGCCGGTGTGGGGAGGCTCCAGCAGTTTCACCTTGCCGATGCGGCCGAGACCGGTGGCCGACTCCATAGTCGAGAAGGGTTTCATGGTGTCGATGTCGTTCCAGTAGAGCCGCTTGAGGACCCAAGCAGCCAGCAGGATGAGGGCCGCGATAAAGCTGGCCCAGCTGCCGCCGACTGCGAAGGAGAGGAGAGCCGCCAGCATTGCCGCACCGCTCGCCAAGCCCATCAGCATATAGACCAGCGGCACCTTGGGATGATGCCACTGCCGGATCGGCTTCAGGCTTGCGTAAATCATCGCAGTCGCAAAGACGGTCGCCACAGACCCAACCCCGGCCAGCAGGGCGCAGAGCAGGGTGAACCAGCCGCTGGAGCCTAGCAGCGGCAGCGATAGGAACAGCAGTCCGGCCGGCAGAAAGGTGGCGACAGCCAGGACGCCTTCGCGCGAGAGCCAGGACGAGCGCCACTGGCTGAAGGCATAGCGCGCCCGCTCAGGCCTGCGCAGATGCCGTGTCGAGGCCAGCAGGCCGAAGGCGATGAAACCCAGGGCGATGGCAAGACCGACGCCCATCACGACCCGGTCGTCGGCCCAGGAGAACCGCAAGAGGCTGCCGAGACTGAGCAGGAACAGCAGACCGTAACCGGCGCCGCTGAGGCTGGTGAAGGCGATGACGGAGGGAGCGGGATGCATGGCGGTCAGTCCGACAGAATGCGGTCGAGCCAGGCCAGGAATCCGCCTTCGGGATTGGCGGTCTCCAGGGCCTTGGCAGGTTGGGAACTACAGCCTTCGCGGCGCGCGCGTGGCGGCAGATACTGGTTTGTCGGGCGATAGCCCATCTCCGGCATCAGATCCATGCCGCCACGCTCGGCCACCAGGCGCGAGACGTCGCTGGAGGGATCGGCTAGGTCGCCGAAATGACGCGCCTTGGCCGGGCAGGTGCGCACGCAGGCCGGCAGGCGCTCTTCCTCTGCAATGGTCTCGTTGTAGATGCGGTCGACGCAGAGCGTGCACTTCTTCATGACGCCGACGCCGGGATCCATCTCGCGCGCACCATAGGGGCAGGCCCAGGCGCAAAGACCGCAGCCCATGCAGCGATCCTCGTCCACCAGCACGATGCCGTCCGACTCGCGCTTGTAGGAGGCACCGGTCGGGCAGACGGTGACGCAGGCCGCGTCCTGGCAGTGCAGGCAGGACTTGGGGAAATGGACCACCTGCGGACTGCCGACGTCCGGCTCGACCTCGAAGGCATGCACGCGGTTCAGCCAGGCGCCCGTCGGATTGGCACCATAGGGGTCGATGTCGCTCAAGGGCGCCGGATAGCCGCCGGTGTTCCATTCCTTGCAGTTGACCACGCAGGCCTGACAGCCCACGCAGGTGTCCAGGTCGATCACCAGGCCGAGGCGCTTTTCCGTTGGGCTTGTGGGAAGGGACGTCATGCCTTGTCACTCCCCTTGTTGCCGCCTCGGTAGAGCAGACGCTCGGGGGGGGTCGCCAAGCCGGGCGGCGGTTTCAGCTCGGCCTCCGAAGCCTTGTCCGCGTTGCGGGCTTCGGCCTCGGTCATCTTCACCACACGCAAGCGCATGTCGTACCAGGCGGCCTGCCCGGTGACCGGATCGCTGTTGGCGTAGCGGTAGCCACCTTGTTCGGGCAGCAACTCGTCGATCAGGTTGTTCAGCAGGAAGCCGCGGGTGGCTTCCGGTGCCTTGGGATCCAGGTTCCAGGCACCCGGCTTCTTGCCGATGGCGTTCCAGGTCCAGACCGTCTTGTCGTTGAGCGCGGTCATGATCCGGACCTGCGCCTTGACCTTGCCATTGCGGCTCTCCGCCCAGACCCAGTCGTCGTCGGCTATGTTCTGCGCCTCGGCCAGGGCCTTGGGAATATAGAGGCGGTTGGCGCCGTGGATCTGCCGCAGCCAGGCGTTCTGCGAGTGCCAGGAGTGGTACATGGCCATCGGACGCTGGGTAATGCCGTGCAGCGGATAGGCTGCCTCGTCATTACTCTCATCCTCGAAGGGCGGATACCAGAGGGGCAGGGGGTCGAAGACTCGCTTAATGCGATCGCGCAGCTGGTCCGGCGGCTGCACCTCGCCATGACCCTCGGCGGCCAGCTTGAAGCGCTGCAGGACCTCGCTGTAGAGCTGCATCAAGATCGGTGCCGGGCTCTCGATGAAACCCATCTCCAGCGCCCAGTCGAGATAGGCCTGATTGGCGAAGCGGTGGTGCTGTGCGTCGGCCGGAATCGGCTCCTGCCAGAAGCAGCCGTTCTCGATATAGCGCTCCAGCTGCTTGGGGTTGACCGCGCCGCGCCCGCGGCTCTGACCGTCGGCGCCGCGGAAACCGGCCAGCGGTCCGATGCCGGGCTTGCGCTCGTGATTGACGATGTAGTCGGCATAGCCGCCGGGATAGCGGGGCTCGCCGGCCTCGTTCACCAGGCCGGGCAGGCCCAGGCGGGCACCCAGATCAAGCAACACGGTCTGGAAGGGGCGCACATCGCGGTCGGGCTTGAGGATCGGCTGGCGGATCGCGTCGGCTGCCGCATGGGCATCGCAGATCGGCCGATCCAAGAGCGAGATGCAGTCCCAGCGCTCCAGATAGGTGGTGTCGGGCAGCGCCAGATCGGCGTAGTTCACCGTCTCCGAGGCAAAGGCATCGGCATAGATGATGAAGGGAATCTTGTAGTCGCCGGTCGTGGTGTCCTTGTCGGTCAGCATCTCCGCGACACGGCTGGTGTTCATGGAGGAGTTCCAGGCCATGTTGGCCATGTAGAGGAAGAGCGTGTCGATCGGGTAGGGATCGCCCTTCCAGGCATTGGTGATGACCATGTGCATCAGGCCGTGGGCGGCAACCGGCGCCTCCCAGGAGTAAGCCTTGTCGATCCGCTGCGGCCCACCCTCGGCGTTCAGCAGCAGGTCTTCCGGGCCGGTGACGAAGCCCAGCGGCGGTCCGGGCATCGGCTTGCCGGGGACCACCTGATGCGGCTTGCCGGTCGGCTTCTGGCCGGGCGGTGTCGGGCGCGGGAAGGGCGGCTTGTAGCGCCAGGCACCCGGTCGGTCGATTGCACCAAGCAAAAGTTGAAGAATGTGGATGGCGCGGCAGGTATGGAAGCCGTTGGCATGGGCCGAGACACCGCGCATGGCATGCGCCGTCACCGCCCGGCCGATCACCTTGCTGTGCTTGCGGCCCCAGCCGTCTTCCCACTCCTCCTCGCGGGTGAGGTCGTTCTCGAAGGCGGCCTCGGCCAGCTCGGCCGCCAGGCGTCGGATCGTCTCCGGGGCCACGCCTGTCCTTGCGGTGATCGCTTCGGGGGCAAACTGGTCCTCGCTCAGCCGGCGCGCCACCAGTTCGAAGGCCGGCACGACCTCGCGGCCATCGGGCAAGGTAAAGCGGCCCTTCATCGCCGGCGAGACGTTCTGTCCGGGGAAGGCGACCGGCAGGTCGGTCAGTCGGTCCCAGATCAGCGGTGCGCCATGCTCGTCTTTGGCGATCAGGCCGTGTGTATCCGAACCCGGCTTGTCGATCACCAGATGGCCGGCGTTGCTGAACTGGGCCAGGAACTCGACGTCGATCTTGCCGGCCCGCAGCAATTCGCGGCAGAGCGATAGGATGAAGAGACCGTCGCTGCCCGGCGTGATCGAGATCCAC
This sequence comes from Kiloniellales bacterium, assembly GCA_040219175.1. Taxonomy (GTDB): domain Bacteria; phylum Pseudomonadota; class Alphaproteobacteria; order Kiloniellales; family JACOMY01; genus JACOMY01. The sequence goes on along the minus strand of JAVJSY010000074.1, from coordinate 131,995 downwards.
TCGTCGGCAATTGCCGAATAGCCGCCGCGCACGGGATTGATCGAGACGATCTTGGCGCCGCGCTCTTTCAGGCGCGCCAGGCCCAGCTTGATCGGGTTGCTGTCGTGATCCTCTGCGACGCCGAACAGCAGGAAGATCTTGGTCTGTTCCCAGTCGGGCTCGCCGAACTCCCAGAAGGCGCCGCCGATGGTGTAAAGCCCCGCCGCCGCCATGTTGACGGAACAAAATCCGCCGTGGGCTGCATGGTTCGGAGTACCGAACTGGCTGGCCCACCAACCGGTCAGGCCCTGACTCTGATCGCGACCGGTGAAGAAAGCCAGCTTCTTGGGGTCGCTTTCGCGGATCTTCGCCAGGCGGTCTGTGGCGATGGTCATCGCCTCGTCCCACTCGATCTCCACGAAGTCGCCCGAGCCGCGTTCGCCGACCCGCTTCAAGGGCTTGCGCAGCTTGGCCGGGGAGAGCTGGTTCATAATGCCGGCCGAACCCTTGGCGCAGAGCACGCCGCGATTGACCGGGTGATCGGGGTTGCCCTCGATGTAGCGAAGCTCGCCGTTCTTTAGATGAACCCGGATGCCGCAGCGGCAGGCACACATGTAGCAGGTGCTGGTTTTGACCTCATCGGATGGCGGCAGCGATAGGGCAATTGGGCGATCGGGCGCAGCGCCATCGGGCATGAGGGGGCTCCAGGGCAAGATGTGGCAGGGGCTTTGATCTAACAGCACAGCGGCATCCATGAAAAGGGTTACGCGGGCGTAAGGCTGTCGCACGCAAAGCGACACTTCTGCTCGTTTTTGAGACTTTTCCTGGTATGCGTTTGATCCGGGCACGCACAAAAACTTTTACGTAAGTCGCAAAAACAGGGCTTGCATCGAGGGGGCGACCTGTCCTATCTGCAGTCTTGTCAGAAGGCGAAAAGCCTGACGGCCCTTCCCGGACGGGACGCGGACATTTGATTGGGCAGCTTGCGACCGCGTCATCAATCGCTAAAGCGCCACGGAGTGACCTCCGTGGGCCCTAGTGCTTGTGGAGGTCGTCTTGACTCTGTGCTCATTAGAGCTACGCGCCCTTGATGCCTCCACCTGGAGGATCGGGCGATGAAGTATCTACCCCTCTTTATCGATGTGGCCGGACGTCCCGTCGTCGTGGTCGGCGGAGACGAAACCGCAGCACGCAAGGTGCGCTTGCTGCTGCGCGCCGGTGCAAAGGTCCGCCTCTGCGCGGCGAGCCTGACCGATGAGCTGGCAAAACTGGCTCGTAATGGCAGCCTGGATCACCGGCATGACCGCTTCCACAGCGCCCTCTTGAGAGATGCGGCCCTGGCCGTTGTTGCCGACACCGAGCAGGCGGCAGCCGTTCGGGACGCCTGCGCCGGGTTGGGCATTCCCCTCAACGTCGTCGACCGACCGGACCTCTCAACAGCGGTGATGCCCGGCATCGTCGACCGCGATCCTATCATCGTTGCCATTGGCAGTGGCGGGGGCGCCCCGGTCCTGGTGCGCCGCCTGCGTGAGCGCATCGAGGCGCTGCTGCCCTCAGGCCTTGGCAGGCTGGCCGCCTTTGCCGAGCGCTTCCGCTCTGCTGTCGCCGCCACGCACCCTGCGGGCAATGCACGCCGCCAGCTCTGGGAAGAGGTCTTGGACGGCCCGGTCGGCGCCAAGGTTCTGGCCGGCCGCGAGGCCGAGGCCAGTGAGGAGATGCTGCGCCTTGTCAACTGTCGGCAAGAGGCCACGCCCAAGGGCCAGGTCTGGCTGGTCGGTGTCGGACCCGGAGACCCGGACCTGCTGACCTTGAAGGCCCTGCGCGCGATGCAGGACGCCGACGTGGTGATCCACGACGCACTGATCGGCCCCACCATTCTCGACTATGTCCGCCGCGACGCCGAGCGGATCGATGTCGGCAAGCGCAAGGGCGCACACTCCAAGTCGCAAGCCGAAATCCTGGAGCTGCTGCGCGTCCACGCCGCGCGCGGACTGAAAGTGGTGCGCCTCAAGGGCGGCGATCCCTTCCTCTTCGGTCGCGGCGGTGAAGAGCTAGCCTTTCTGCGCACGCACGGCATTGCGGTCGACGTGGTGCCGGGCATCACCGCGGCTCTGGGTGCCGCTGCAACGGCCGAGATCCCCCTGACCCATCGTGGCCTGGCGCAGGCCTGCACGGTGCTGACCGGCCATGGTCAGGACGGCGAGCCGGATCTCGATCCAGCCCTTCTGGCCGGCAAGGGCACGCTTGCCATCTACATGGGCCTCTCGGTCGCCGACCGACTGGCGCAGCGGATCATCGCTGCCGGACGCCCTGCCTCGACCCCGGTTGCCGTCATCGAGCGCGCGACCTGGGCCGATCAACGGACCCTCTACGCCACCCTGGGCGATCTGGGCGCGCTGCTGCGCCGTGAAAGCCTCGAGGGTCCGGCACTTCTGATCGTCGGCGCGGTCGTAAGCCTGGGACGCGGGGCCGAGGCCCTGGAGCCCGGCTTGCAGCAAGCCGCCTCTTAATTCGGGAAGGACAGGATGAAAGCGCAGGTCATGACCGCCAATCGCTTGGATGATGGAGCCGTCGTTTACTTGGACGCGAAGGGCTGTTGGATCGAGAGTCTGGCCCAGGCCGCTGTCGCCGAGGATGCCGAGGCCTGCCAGCTGCTCGAGAGCGAGGCTGCCCGTGCCGTCAGCGGCCAGCTGATCGTCGGACCCTACCTTTTCGCCGTCGCCCGCGAGCCAGCAGGACCGCGCCCCTTGGGCCAGCGCGAGATCATCCGCGCCGCCGGTCCCACCGTTGGCACCGACATACCCGCCAACCGGCCCGCCACCGCCAACGCCCGAGCAGAGGGTTAAGCGCCATGTACCGTTACGATGAATTCGATGCGGCCTTCGTCCGCCAGCGTGTTGCAGAGTTCCGCGAGCAGGTGGACCGCCGCCTCTCCGGCGCGCTCACCGAAGAGCAGTTCAAGCCGCTGCGCCTGATGAACGGCCTCTACCTGCAGCTCCACGCCTACATGCTGCGCGTCGCCATCCCCTACGGCACGCTTTCGTCGACACAGATGCGCCGTCTGGCTTGGATCGCACGCACCTACGACCGCGGCTATGGGCACTTCACCACCCGCCAGAACATCCAGTTCAACTGGCCGAAGCTGGTCGACATACCGGACATTCTGGACTCGCTGGCCGATGTCGAGATGCATGCCATCCAGACCAGCGGCAACTGCATACGCAACGTGACCGCCGATGCCTATGCCGGTGTTGCCGCCGACGAGATCGCCGATCCACGGGTCTTTGCCGAGATTCTGCGCCAGTGGTCGACCCTGCACCCGGAATTTTCCTTCCTGCCGCGCAAGTTCAAGATCGCGATCACCGGTTCGCCGCACGATCGCGCCGCCATCAAGGTGCACGACATCGGACTGCGTATGCTGCGCGACGATAAGGGCGCGCCCGGCTTCGAGGTCGTGGTTGGAGGCGGGCAGGGGCGTACCCCGGTGATCGGCAAGACGGTGCGCGACTTCCTGCCGAGCGAGCATCTGATCAGCTATATGGAGGCGATCCTTCGCGTCTATAACATGCTGGGCCGGCGCGATAATCTCTACAAGTCGCGGATCAAGATCCTGGTCAATCAGGTCGGCATTGCCGAGTTCCGCCGCCTGGTCGAAGCCGAGTGGGCCTCGATCCGCGAGGGCTGGGAACTGGAGCTGCCGGAGAGCGAGGTCGCGCGCATCGCGGCCTACTTCGCGCCGCCGGTCTATGAGACCGCGGAGCCGATCGACTTCGGCTTTGTCGCCGCCCAGCGCAAGGATCCGGCCTTTGCCCAGTGGGTGCGCTGCAACAGCTTCGCCCATGCCCAAGAGGGCTATGCCATCGCGGTCATCTCGCTGAAGCCGGAAGGCGGCATCCCGGGCGATGCCACGGCCGAGCAGATGGACGTGGTTGCCGACCTGGCCGAGCGCTTCAGCTTCGCTGAGATTCGGGTCGCGCACGAGCAGAACCTGGTGCTGCCGAATGTGCGCAAGGCCGATCTCTACGCGGTCTGGCAGGCACTGGTCGCGGCAAAGCTGGCAACGCCGAACCTGGGTCTGATCACCGACATGATCGCCTGCCCGGGCCTTGATTACTGCAACCTCGCAAACGCGCGCTCAATCCCTGTCGCTCAGCGGATCGGACAGCGTTTCCAAGATCGTGACCTGGTGGAAGAGTTAGGGCCGATAACCCTCAACATCTCCGGCTGCATCAATGCCTGCGGGCATCACCATGTGGCGAACATCGGGCTCCTAGGCGTCGATAAGAAGGGTCAGGAGTTCTATCAGATCACGCTCGGCGGGCGCGCCGACGAGCAAGCCGCCATCGGCGAGATCGTCGGCCCCGCCTTTTCCTACGACCAGGTGGTCGACGCAGTGGAGACCATCGTCACGACCTACCGTGGCCAACGCCAAAGCGGCGAGGTCTTCCTCGACACCTATCAACGCATCGGTATCCAACCCTTCAAGGAGAAGCTCTATGGCACTCGTTAAGCACGGTACGCTTCAGTCCGATTCCTGGGTCCGGATTGAGAACGACAGTCTTCCTCTCGGCCGCCCGCTGCTCTTGACCTGGGCAGAGTGGCAGCGCCTGGCCGGCACGCTTCGGCACTGGGACCAGCCCTTGGGTCTGCTGCTGCAGGGCGGCGATTCCCTTGAGGAGCTACGCCCCCACCTCGATCGCTTTCAGCTGATCGCGCTGGACTTTCCCAAGTTCACCGATGGCCGCGCCTACTCGCAAGCCCGTCTGCTGCGCAGGCGCTACGGCTTCACCGGCGAGCTGCGGGCCGTCGGCAATGTGCTGCAGGACCAGTTCCTGAACATGCATCGCTGCGGCTTCGATTCCTACGAGGTCGCCGACGAGACGGCCGCCGAGGCCTGGCTTGCCGCCACGGCGCGCTATCAGGGCTTCTATCAGAAGGCCGAACAGGGTGCGCGCCAGGATCGGGATGCGGTCCTGTCCCCCCATGTTGCCTTCGCCGGCGAACAACCGGCGGCGGGCTCCTGGGCATATTAGTCGGGGCAAGAGGAAGAGCGCGGCATGGCCGAGGAACGCAAAGCCTATCGTCTGCTGACAGGACCCGATGATGCCGCCTTTTGTCTGCGGGTCTCGGATGCCCTGAAGCAGGGCTATGTCCTCTGGGGCAGCCCGGCGATTGCGATCGGCAGCCAGGGGCCCATCGTGGCCCAGGCCTTGGTTCTGCCCGCCTTCCTTCCCTCCAAGCAGGAAGAACAAGAACAATGAGCGAGCATTTTACGCCGGCGAACCGCCCCGAGGGGCAATCGACGACCCTGGTACGCCATGGCCTCAATCGCAGTCCCCATTCGGAGACCAGCGAGGCGCTTTATCTCAACTCCGGCTTCGTCTTCGGCTCTGCGGCCGAGGCCGAGGCGGCCTTCAAGGGCGAAAGCGAGCGCTACATCTACTCCCGCTACGGCAACCCGACCGTGTCCGTTTTCGAGGAGCGCCTGGCTGCGCTTGAAGGGGCGGAGGCCTGTCGGGCCACGGCCACCGGTATGGCGGCGGTCTTCGCCTCGCTGGCCTGTCAGCTGAAGGCCGGCGACCGGCTGGTGGCAGCGCAGGAGCTTTTCGGGTCTTGCTTGCACATCGTGAGCAAGGTCCTGCCGACCTGGGGCATCGAGACGGTGCTGGTGCGCGGCGGAGACCTCTCCGCCTGGGCAGAGGCGCTGGCCGTGCCGACCCAGGCCGTCTTCCTGGAATCGCCCTCCAACCCCATGCTTGAGGTGGTGGATATCGCCGCGGTCTCCGCCCTGGCCCATCAGGCAGGCGCCTGCGTGGTGATCGACAATGTCTTCGCCACACCGCTTTACCAGAGGCCCCTGGCCTTGGGGGCCGATGTCGTCGTCTATTCGGCGACCAAGCACATCGACGGGCAGGGGCGCTGTCTGGGTGGTGCAGTCTTGGGCTCGGAAGCCTTCATGCGCGATCACTTCATCCCCTTTTATCGTCACACCGGCCCCTCGCTCAGCCCCTTCAACGCCTGGGTCATGGCCAAGTCTTTGGAGACTCTGGAACTCCGCGTCGAGCGGCAGAGCCAGAGCACGGCCACGATCGCGGACTGGCTGGCCGAGCAGCCGCAGGTGCGCCAGGTGCGCTATCCGGGCCGAGCGGACCATCCTCACTATGAGCTGGCGCAGCGCCAGATGACGGGCTTCGGCAGTCTCGTGACCTTCGAGCTGACCGGCGGCAAAGAGGCGGCCTTCAGCCTGCTGGACAACCTGGGTCTGATCGACATCTCCAACAACCTGGGCGATGCCAAGTCCCTGGCCTGCCATCCGGCGACCACCACGCACTCCAAGCTGACGCCGGAGGATCGCCTGGAGGTGGGCATCACCGACGGCGTGGTGCGCCTCTCGGTCGGGCTGGAGCATCCAGCCGACTTGATCGCCGACCTCGATCAGGCGATGGCACGACCCGTGAGCATCGTGGTCCCGCCGGCCCGCCTGGTGGCCGGCGCCGGGGGCTAGGTCCATGCCAGCCTCCGAACTGCCGAGCGCGGAGGAACTGGACGCAAACTACGGCAGCCTGACGAGCCAAGATCTCGTAACGGCGCTCACCCGAGGCGCCTTCAGGGGCCGTATTGCGCTCATAACCTCCTTTGGCGCGGAGTCCGCGCTGCTGCTCGACCTGGTCGCGCGCGCCGAGCCCGCGACACCGGTGATCTTTCTGGAGACCGGCAAGCACTTTGCCGAGACGCTCCATTACCGTGACCTGGCGATCGGCCGTTTCGGCCTCACCGATGTGCGCCAGATCCGCCCGGATCCGCAGATGCTGGCCGCCATCGACCCCGGCGGCAACCTCTGGCAGAGCAATCCCGACGCCTGCTGCCGCCTGCGTAAGGTCGTCCCCTTGCGTGAGGTCTTGCAGCCATTCGAGGTGATCCTCACCGGCCGCAAGCGGGTGCACGGTGGCGAGCGGGCAGAGGTGCCTCTCTTCGAAGCCTTCGATGGGCGCATCCGCGTCAATCCGCTGGCCTGCTGGAGCCAGACGGCAATCGAAGAACGTATGGAAACGGCCGCTCTGCCGCGCCACCCCTTGGCGGAGCAAGGCTATACCTCGATCGGTTGCCGCCATTGTACGAGGCAGCCGGAGGAGGGCGCGGGTTTACGTTCGGGGCGCTGGGTGGACAGCGCCAAGAGTGAATGTGGAATACACCTACCGTCCAGCCTGGGGCGAGGCTGCTAGCGCGGACTTCGCCGGACTTTTCAGGATCAAGCCAGCTGGCTTTTTGCTGCGCAACCGCACCGCTGTCTAGAGCTTGCTGGAGCCTTTGTGTAGTCCCTCTTTGACGGGTTGTCAGCTTGGTGTCGGTCTATGCCGGATTCTTACTGGCGCTCCCTCATGTGCGATGCTACTCCCACGTGAAATCTAGGTCTAGCATCCCGTCTGGCAGATAAGTTCAGGCGGGATGCGGACTGCCGACTCGGAGGAGGCACGAGGGATGGCCGTCATTTTCGGCTCTGCCGGCGAGAACAACACGCTGACCGGAAGCAACGCGGTCGACCGCATCTACGGTCTCAGCGGTGACGACCGGCTCTATGGTCTGGATGGCGACGACAGCCTCTACGGTGGATCGGGCGATGACGCTGGGCTGAGCGGAGGGTTAGGCAATGACCTGCTCTATGGCAGCTTTGGCGACGACAGGCTGTTCTTCGGCGACAGCGGCTCGGACAGCCTGTTTGGTGGTGCCGGACAAGACGAGCGCTTCCTGGGCGGCGAGGGTAACGACCGTCTCTACGGCGGCACCGGTATTGACCGCCGCTTCTATGGCGATGCGGGCGCCGACCGCCTTTTCGGGGGAGGGCATGCCGACAGCCTCTTCTACGGCGCAGCTAATAGCGACCGCATCTACGGTGACGACGGCGACGACCAGATGGTCTTTGGTGGAAACGGCGCGGACAGTCTCTTCGGTGGCGACGGCGACGATCTGAGTTTCTATGGGGGCTCAGGCGACGATCACATCGCGGGTGGGGCCGGGGATGACAGCGTTCTACGCGGAGAGTCCGGCGACGACCGTCTCTACGGAGGTTCGGGCACCAACCTGTCTTTTTTCGGCGGTGCGGGGAATGACGGCCTTTATGGCGACCAGGGCGTGGGCTACAGGTTTTTCGGCAGAGACGGGGCCGACATCATCAAGGGCGGCGCTGCCGAAAACCGCTCCTTGTTCGGCGGCAGCGGAGCAGACCGCATTCTCAGTGAAGCTGCCGACAATAGATACATCTCCGGCGGTAGCGGCAACGATAGCATCTATATGCAAGGGGATTCCACCAGGATTTTTGGCGACGATGGCGAGGATCTCTTGTTCGGCGGGGGCGGCAGGTTCGACACTGCTTTCGGCGGGGATGGTGACGATACGCTTTTTGGCGGCTCTGGGAACGATTCCTTCCTCATAGGTGGAAACGGAGTGGATCTGGTTTATGGCGGGCTTGGCAATGATTCGGTCGTGTTGGGCGATACCGTTTTCGGCGGGAGTGGAGATGACACACGGCTTGGAGGTATCTTGGTCTTTGGCGGTTCGGGTGACGATCGAAATGTGACTCTTGATATCGATGGTCGATTCTATGGCGGGGAGGGTTTCGATGCACAGATCTTTGGTAGAAGTGGGGACGAGGAGATCTTTGGTGGGGCCGATACGGATTCCTACTTCCGAGGGCGGACAGGCGACGACCGCCTTTATGGTGGCAGTGGAAACGACTCGCGCCTGTCGGGTGGCGGTGACGATGATCGCATAGCCGGCGACTCCGGCGACGATAGCCTGCTGGCAGGTGGAAACGGCGATGATCTGCTTTACGCCGGCCAGGGTGACGATGAGAGGGTTTCCGGGCAGAACGGCGACGATAGCCTCTACGGAGGAGATGGGGCAGACGAGGATCTTTCCGGGGGCAGCGGCAGGGACCGTGTCCTCGCTGGCGACGGGGATGACGAAAGCTTGGCGGGTGACACTGGCGCAGACGTCATCTCCGGCGGGCTCGGAGACGACGCTACTCAGTTTGGCGGTCTGGGCGACGATACGCTGCTGGGCGATAGCGGCGACGATCGAAGCCTCTTTGGCGGCGACGGCGACGATGTGATCGCCGGCGGCAGCGGTTCGGACTTCGTTTACGGCGACAGTGGAGCAGATGTTTTTGTCGTTGCTCCAGGCGAACTCGTGCCCTTGGAGATCATCGACGGCGGTTCCGGCGTGGATACGCTCTTCATCCTCGGCGGAACGGCGGCAGCCAGCGCGGCCTTTCTGATCTCCATAGAGACAATCATCGACGGCCTGCCCGTGCCAACGCCTGAGAGCGACTTCCTGGTCGGCGGCACCGGAGCGGACGATATCCGTGCGCTCAGCGGCGACGATCTGGTGAAGGGCCTGGGCGGCGGCGACAGCCTGCGCGGTCAGGCCGGCGACGATATGCTGTTCGGCGGCAGCGGCAAGGATTCGCTCTTCGCCGGCGACGATGACGACCTGCTGTACGGCGCCACCGGTGCCGATCAGATGGTCGGCGGTAGCGGCAGCGATCTCCTCTTCGGCGCGCGCAACCAGGACCGCCTGAACGGAGGTTCCGGCGCGGACACCGCCTTCGGGGGCCGTGGCGACGATACCTTTATCGTCGAGACCTCGACAGACCGCGTCTTCGACGGGACGGGTCAGGGCGACGACGTGCTGCGCTCCAATGCCGCCGAGTACACGCTCGGCACGGCGGCCGAGGTCATGATCGAGCGGGTGAGCGTGGTGCGCTCGGCCGGCGCTGCAGTGGCGGTCGGCAATGCCAACGACGACCTCATCATCGGCAACTCCTTCGACAACACCCTCTTAGGTCTGAGCGGCGACGACCGCCTGAACGCCGGTGACGGCGGCACCAACACCATGACCGGGGGCAGTGGCGACGACACCTTCGTGGTCACCAGCACGGCCGACCTGGTGCGCGATCTCTCGGGACAGGGGACCGACCTGGTGCGTGCCGAGGTGGATTACACGCTCCCCAGCGGCACTGATGCCTTCATCGAGAATCTGCGCCTGGAACCGGGCTTCGGCGACCTGCGCGGGACCGGCAACGCACTGGACAACACGCTCGAGGGTAACACGGGCGACAATCGTCTGGCCGGTAACCAGGGCGACGATCGGATGATCGGCGGCGATGGTGACGACACCCTCTTCGGCGGTCAGGGGGCCGATCGCTTCGACGGCGAGAGTGGGGCCGATACCATGGCGATGGGCGCCAATGATGTGGCCTTCGGTGGCTCCGGCATGGACAGCTTTCTCTTCGATGCCTCGACCCTGGGCGGACTTAGCCCGGCCAATCCCATCATCCGCGATTTTGATGGCGAACTGGTAAACGGCGCCAATGGCGAAGACAAACTGGTCTATGCGACCGGCATCGAGGTCGGCAGCTTCGCCTACATCGGTGGCGCCGCCTTTTCTGCCAGCGGCAACTCGGAGGCACGCTACGCCGACACCCGCCGGATTGAAGTCGATCAGGACGGCGACGGCACGGTCGACAACGCCTTCCTGGTAGACGGCGTCACCAATCCAGGCTTGCTCACTGCAACGGATTTCGTATGGCTCTAGTGGTGCAACCCAGAGGGATGGTTCCCATCCGCCTGGATAAGTTGCCCCACCAGATCAAAAAGTTAGTGGCCCGATCCGAACGCGTGGGATCCAAGCGTTCGGATCGGGCCACTAGGCTATCGCGATAGGGAATCGGATGCCCTTCCTCAGGATCTCTCCTTGTTTTGCCAATGAAATTCTTTTTAGTTGCAAATAAAAGTGACTCTTTTCTAGATTTGAAACTAGGAAACACGCTGCTTTTCGCCTAGGTTTGCCCCAAGAGGGAGTTCAGGGGGTTGGAACAGCGAAATGGACCGCCGTTACGATTAGTTGGTGGTCTGCGATTGCATCGATCAATACGATGCTTTTTCAATTCTTTGAACGCATAACATGGCGGTTTGCTCTGAAGAGTAGGCGCCAAACCAACAGGGATTTGCATCATGGCAATTATACCGGGCACGTCTGGCAACGACAGCCTCACAGGAACCTCAGCCGCCGACTTCATGCTCGGTTACGGCGGCGACGACCAGCTTTTCGGCGTCAGTGGCACCGATACGATCGTAGGCCATACGGGGAACGATCGGCTCTATGGTGGCAGCGGGGGGGATTTCCAACTCTACGGCGGGTCGGGCGCGGACAGCATCTATGGAGGCCTTGGCGACGACACGCTCCTCTCCGGCGATTCCGGGATCGACAGCGTCTTCGGCGGCCTTGGCAATGATTTTGATCTGAGGGGCGGTGCGGGCGACGACAGCCTCTCTGGCGATGAGGGAGATGACAGGGGCCTTAACGGTGGCCTTGGGGACGATGTCATCACGGGAGGTACTGGTGCCGATGGCGGCGTCGGCGGTGCCTTTCTCGGAGGATCGGGGGCCGATACGATCACCGGGGGGTCAGGAAACGACTCGCTGCTCTCAGGCGGCAGCGGCGACGACACCCTGGGTGGCAACGACGGTGACGATTCCTTCCTTTCTGGCGACGACGGCGCGGACACGATCTTCGGCGGCGGTGGCGACGATGGACAGCTTTTGGGCAACAGCGGCGACGACCGTGTGGACGGTCGGGGGGGCAGTGACACTCTCGTTAGCGGCGGGTCAGGTAATGACCTGGTCTATGGCGGCGACGGTGACGATGTCGATGTGCGAGGCTACGACGGTGACGACCGCGTTTACGGCGCCACTGGCAATGACACCATCCTGAACGGCGGTATTGGAGACGATACGGTCTTTGGCGGCGACGGTGACGACCTCAGCCTTGATGGAGGAGACGGTGCCGATCAGCTGTTCGGCGGGACCGGGATGGACACCCGCTTTTTCGGTAAGACGGGGAATGACACAATTGACGGTGGATCGGGCGAAGATGCGCGCTTCTATGGGAGTTACGGTGACGACACACTGACTGGTGGGTCCGCTGCTGACTATGCTCTCTTCGGCGACAACGGCGACGATCTGCTCGGCGGTAACGATGGCGACGATAGTGTTCTGATTGGTGGCGTCGGCAACGATACGATCTTCGGAGGCCGTGGCGATGACAACCGGTTCGTCGGCAATACTGGCGCCGACACCTTGAGTGGACGGGTCGGCAACGATGCCTCAATGCAGGGCGGATCCGGTAAGGATCACCTCTATGGTGGTGAGGGGGACGATTCCAAGTTCCTGGGCGAGGCCGGCGACGACGTTATGCATGGAGACACCGGCATCGACATCTCATTTCTCGGTGGTGACGGGAATGATACGCTCTTCGGCGGCGATGATACGGACACCACATTCTTGGGCGGCACCGATGATGATCTTATCTATGGCGGCGATGGCGATGATTATTTCCTTTGGGGAGAGGCAGGAGAGGACACCCTTTATGGCGGTAGCGGAAGTGACTCGCGACTAAGCGGCAGCACTGGGAACGACAGGGTCTTCGGTGATTCCGGGGACGATGTCGCCTACGGCGGCTATGGCGATGACCAGGTGTTTGGTGGTTTCGGTAAGGACTTTCTCATCGGCCAAAGCGGTAAAGACACGATCGCAGGGGGGTCGGGTGACGATAGCGTTTTTGGAGGAAGTGGCGACGACAGCTTAGCGGGCGGCAGCGGACTCGACAATCTACGCGGCCAGTCGGGCAACGACCGCTTCGATGTCGGTGCCGGCGAGTCGGAAGCCGGTGAGACCTACGACGGTGGCAGTGGCACGGATACCCTGGCTCTTGCAGCCGGCGTTTCCCTGGCATCCGGTGCCACCTTGATCTCGGTCGAGGGTCTCTCTGCGGTGGGCAGCAGCGCCGGCGACAGCATGACCGGCTTTACCGGCGCGGATGACCTTTCCGGGGCCGGCGGCAACGACGACATTCGCGCTCTCAGCGGCGACGATCTGCTGAAGGGCGACGATGGTAACGACCAGATCCGTGGTCAGGACGGCGACGACACGATCATCGGCGGCAGTGGCAAGGACACCATGTTCGGCGGTACCGGCGTGGATCTCTTCTACGGAGATACAGGTCAGGATCGTTTTGTCGGCGGCAGCGGCAGCGATACTATCTTCGGCGGCAATAACCAGGATCGCTTGAATGGAGCATCGGGTGCCGACACCGCCTATGGGGGAGCCAGCAACGACACCTTCATCATCGATATCAAGGAGGACGTTATTTTTGATGGCACCGGTGGTGGTTTCGACGTGCTGCGCGACAACGCATCGAACTACACACTGGGCACCGCCTCTGAGGTGATGATCGAGCGCGCGATCATCATCAGGTCGGCCGGTGAGGCACGCCTCGTGGGGAACGCCAACGACGACCTGTTGCTGGGTAACTCCTTCGACAACGTGCTGATGGGCAAGAGCGGTAACGATCGATTGAACGCCAATGGCGGCACCGACACCATGACCGGGGGCAGCGGCGACGACACCTTCATCGTGACCTCGTCTGCCGACCGCGTCCGCGACCTCTCGGGTCAAGGCGTGGATCTGGTGCGTGCCGAGGTCGACTACACCTTGCCCGACGGTTCGGCGTCGGCCTTCGTGGAGAATCTGCGGATGGAGGTCGATTTCGGCAACATCGACGGTGCAGGAAACGGCTTGGACAACACCGTCGAAGGCAATACCGGTTCCAATACCCTGCAGGGGCGTAGCGGCGATGACAGGCTGATGGGCGACCGCGGGAACGACGAGCTCTTCGGCGGGCTGGGTGCCGACCGCTTCGATGGCGAGGGCGGGTCCGACACCTTGCATATCCGCACCGGCGACGTGGCCTTCGGCGGCGCAGGTTTGGACGAGTTCCGCTTTAACGGCAGTTCGCTGGGTACGGCTGGCTCGGGCGGTCCGATCATCCGCGACTTCGATGGCGTGTCGGCGAACGCGGCCAATGGCCAAGACAAGATTGTCTTCAACACCGGGCTGGAGGCCGGGAGTTTCGCCTACATCGGTGCGGCCGCCTTCTCCGGCGGCGGCAATTCGGAGGCTCGCTTTGCCGGGGCGCGGCAGATACAGGTCGACCAGGATGGCGACGGCAATGTCGACCAGGCCTTCCTGGTCGATGGCGTCACCGCGGCTAACCTGCTTACGGCCACGGACTTCGTATGGCTTTAGGCCGGGTAAAGTTTGATCGAAAGCTGCAAGGTTCTCCCGGAGAGGCGACATCCGCGCGCTTGCCATAAGTTTTAGCTCAGACGAGCTAACGATCACCTGGCAGGACGGTGCGGTGACGCATCATCCTGCAGGTTGGCTGCGCGAGCACTCTCCAGCTCCGGACTGGCGCGACCCGGTGACCGGCGCGCGTCTTTTCGAGGACGAGAGCTTGGTGGGGAAGGTGGCAATCAAAGGTGCTTGGGTGGAGCGCGATGGTGCGGTTGCGATGATACTTGCACCCGATGGCCATCAGACGCGCTTCGACGATGAGGCCCTGCGACCGGACGCGGATATTACCAAGGCAATCACTTGAATAGCGGTGAAACCGGCGTCCATTCTCTTCCCTTGGTATCAGCTGGTTTTATGCCGCGAACGCTCGCGCCAGCGCTTTGGGCTCTCCAATGCGGCCAAGGCAAGCAAGACCAGCGCCAGACCGAACCACTGCAGCGGGGCCAGGTGCTCACCGAAGAAGAGAGAGGCCATCAGGACTGCGAAGAGCGGCTCGACCGTGGTGATCATGGCAGCCCGTCCGGTGCCGATGATCTTGGCGCCCAGGATGAAGCAGATCCAGGCCGTGGTTGCGGCTATGGCGTTTCCCAGAACGCCGAGCCATCCTATGCCCGTCTGCGGCAGCTGAACCGATCCGAAGAGGAAGAGGGCGGACAGGAACAGCGGGACGCTCCAGAGCGTCGCATGAAAATTGGCCTCCAGGACGCCGATGTCCCAGACCAGGCGCATTCCGGCCAGGGTCGCGACTGTGATGGACAGCATTCCGAAGAAGGCGAAGGCAAGCCCGGCGGGGTCAAGGTTGGTGAGGTCTGCTGCCAGCATGATGCCAAGACCGGTCAAGGCTGCCAGGCTCCAGAACAAGCGGAAGGACGTAAAGGGGGTGCGCCCCGTCGCATGCTCGATACTGGCCAGCAGAATGGGATAGAGGTAGGTGATCAGCATCGCCAGGCCGATATCGATCGTGACGATGGCGTTGTAGAAGCCATAGAGGAAGCCCGCTGCGCCCGCGCCGGCTAGAAAGCTGGTCGGCAGGAGGCGGCGCGGCAGGCGTGGGACCCTGCGCGCGATCAGCAGGGCCAGGCCAAGCAGGGCGACGGCGATGACACTGCGCAAGGCCAAGAGGGTGTAGGGTTCGCTGCCGCCGAGGTAGGCAAGCTTCGCGGTTATCGGCAGGAAGGCGACAAGCCCGGAGGAAAGCAGCAACCAGGAGATGGCAACCACACGGCCGCCTGCTTCCTCTGTCGTACGCGCTTGTGCCACCATCCACTCCGCAATCCTACGCGTTCGCGAACGCGGCGCGGTGAGGCTAGCAGGTTTGCGAAGACGCCGGCTAGACGGCCTTTATTTGTTCAACAAGAGGAAGCCGTATCCCTGGCGCTGGGCATCGGAGACCGTTAGGCGCCTTCGACGATCCTAACCTTGCCGGGCCAGAAGGCATGGCGTGCGGCAATATCCGAGGCGAAGGCCAAGGGGTTGTCATAGGACCAGGCGATCTCCTCGCCCTTGTAGGCGTGATAGGAGGCATCGCCCTTCAAGGGACAGTGGGTCGTCTTTTCCAAGCGTTCCAACGGAGCTGTCATGTCGGCTGCAGGCACATAGATCAGCGGGTCGTAGACGTCTTTGCCGACCTCGACCATGCGCAGCGCGTTTTGCGTCTCCGCTAGCAGCGTTTCATCGGCATAGATCCGGACCCGTCCTTTGATGGGTTTCAGAGCCATGAAATGGGCCGGATTCCCCGGATTGCGGATGACGTTCAGGTGGGGCAGGGGATGTTCGTCGCTCATAGTGGTCTCCTCATTGTTGGCACGCTTTCCGAGAGGTCGGATCGTTCTATCTTTGACTGCGCCTCAGCCAGGCGGCAATAGCGCTTCCGATCAAGGCCGGGCTCTATGAGGCCGCGACGCCGAACCGACAGGATTGCTTTCTCCCTGGTTCCTGCACACAATGCGATGCCGCCTGGCACTCACCGGTGCTGGGCTTGTCCGTACTATTTTTACAGTTGGGCGTTCGCGGGCGGCATTGCAGCCTGCAATGCCGATCCGGCTTGGTTTGAATTTGCACCATTGGGAAGGAAGGCGACGATCCGTGAGCGACTGTCTAACGCGGATGGATTGGGATGACCTTCGCTTCTTTCTGGCGGTGGCTCGCAGCGGCACGTTGCGCGGCGCGGCCGAGCAGTTGGGCACAAACCACGCGACCGTCTCCCGGCGCTTGGCGAAGCTGGAAGAGCAGCTGGAGGCCCGCTTGTTCGACCGCACGCGCGGCGGCCTCCTGCCAACCCAGATCGGCGCCCTTCTTCATCCCCACGCAGAGCGTGTCGAGGGCGAGGTCGCGGAGGCGACACGTCTTGTCGCCCGCCAGGACAGCAGTTCCAGCGGCACCATCACGGTCAGCCTGGCTCCGGCCATCAGCCTGACCTCGATTGCCGGCGATCTCGCTGCCTTCATGAAGGCGCACCGGGATATCGACGTGCGAATCCTCACCACCAATGCGCTCTCCGATCTGGCGCGGCGCGAGGCGGATGTCTCTCTGCGTTATTCCCATGAGGTGAGCGACGACGTGGTCGGCCGCCGGCTCCTCGATTGCGCCAAGGCGGTCTATTGTTCGCCCGACTATGCCACCCGCGTGCACGACGACGGCGGGCAGGGCTTGGAGTGGATCGGTTGGGGCGAGGCCTTCGAGACGACGACACCGGCCTGGGTCAAGAAAAGCCCCTTCCCCAAGGCGCGCCTGCGCCATCGGGTGAACGAAGCGGTCGCTCAAACCATGATGGCCGCCCAGGGACTGGGACTGACCTATCTGCCATGCTTTCTGGCCGATCCACAGGCCGGTCTGGTGCGCGCCCCGTTTCAGGAACCCATCCCCGATCGCTCTCTCTGGCTGCTGCTACACCAGCACCTGCGCGAGACGGCCCAGGTCCGGCTCTTTGTCGACTTTCTGGTTGCCCGGATCCGCAGCCGAAAAGAAGAGTTCCTTGCGGGCATCGCCGCTTCGTCCTAGGGACCTAACTCGCGTGGTGAGGAAAGGGCTTTCAATGTCGGAAACTGAGATGATGCAGGGCTATCCGCCGCCGCCGGAGCAGCGGGTCGATCTGGAAACCTGGGATCGCTGGCCGGCCTTGCGCTGGAGCTTCCGCAATGTCCGTGCGGTTCTGCCGACGCGCGCGGTCGCGGCCGGCACCCCGATTGCTCTCCCCAGGGCTGAGCAGCGCCTCGAGGAACTGGCACTGCCGATCATGGATCGTCGGGCCGACACCTTGGGGGGCCTCTTGGCGGAGACCGAGACCGACGCCTGCCTGGTTCTCCATCGCGGCCGGGTCGTCTTCGAGCGCTACTACGACGGCATGGGCGAACGCGATCTGCACCTCTCGCAGTCGGTCTCGAAGTCCTTTGTCGGAACCTTGGTGGGCCTGGCTGCAGCGCGCGGCCTGATCGATCTGAGTAAGCCGATGGAGCACTATGTGCCGGAGCTTGCACACTGCGGCTATCGCGGTGCCACGGTCGGCCAGGTCTTGGACATGCGCAGCGGGGTCGGCTTCGTCGAAGACTATCTGGATCCCGACAGCCATATGGGCGCGCTGGAGCGTGCCTCAGCCTGGAAGCCGCGGCGACCCGGCGAGACTTTCGACACCTATGACTTGATCCTGACCTTGGAACAGGCGCGGCCGCACGGCGGTTCCTTCCTCTACCGCTCCATCGAGACCGACACGCTGGGTTGGCTGCTCGAGCGGGTGAGTGGAAAGAGCCTCGCGGTGCTGCTGTCCGAGTGGATATGGCAGCCGATGGGCGCCGAGGCCGAGGGCTGCTTCACCGTCGACCGGGCCGGCAGCTGTCTGGCCGACGGCGGCCTGAATGCCAGCTTACGCGACTATGGCCGTTTCGGTTTGCTCTTCGCCAACGAGGGCGCCATCGGCGGCCGGCAGGTGGTGCCGGCGGCCTGGGTGTCCGCCTGCCGGGATGGCGATCCGGCCGCCTTTGCCGAGGCGCCCAACGTTGCCATGCGCGACCTGCCCAATGCCTGCTACAGCCGCCAATGGTGGGTGCTGGACCGAGAGGCCGGAATATCCGCCGCCTTGGGCATTCACGGCCAGATGATCTATGTCGACCCGCGGCGCGAGACGGTGGTGGTCCTCCTCTCGTCCTGGCCCGATGCCCTGGATGCCGGCAAGCGGCGCGCCTTCTTTCGGGCAAGCGAGACCATTGCGCGGGCGCTCGGCGAGGCGGGCTCTTGAAGCGACAACGAGATTGCCTTGCGTCGGGGCAGGGCCCAAACTGCGTAACTCCCAACGATTGAGCGATCCAATGACCCAAAGCCTTCTGAAGAGATCAATCCTGGCCATGCTCGTTGCCCTGGCGCTTCCGCTGACGACGACGACGGTGCAGGCCGACGAACCGCTGGTGCAGAATTTCGATAATGCCGAGTGGACGGTTGATTTGCTGCGCTTCGACCAGGACGGGATCGTCCACACGGCGGCAACGGTCTCCTATGGGGGCGACGCTGGCCTGGTCGTCTACTGTTCGCACGAGACGGTCATCGCGCTGCGCGTCGATCCCTTCTACCCAAAGGGGGCGACACCGCAGTCCAACATCCGCTTCGTCGTCAAGGAGGGAAGCAAGACGCTCTACGACCAGAGCCTCGGGCCCTTCAGCTTTGCCGACAACAGCTATGGCGGCGCCATCAACAAGGAACTGGCCGCGGCCATGAAGCGGGGAAGCAGCATAGAGGTCAGCGATCCCACCATCGGACTGGACAACAAGTTTCCCTTGCGCGGCTCCTCCAAGGCACTTGCCAGCCTCAAATGCGTTTAGAGCCGGTCCGGAAACTGCTTGTGCCCTGCACTGACTTATCAGCGTCTTGGGCAAGGAGAGCGGCGTGCGGCGATGCCGGGCGCATCGTAAGCGACGCACGACGCCGTCCCAAGGCTCTGATACGTCAGCCCTTCGGGGCGCTGCCGGGGCTACGATTGCCGCGTCACGGCGGCTTGACGATGCGCCCGGCATCGCCGGCGCCGCCGTTCCTAACACACGCAGCCCCGGCAGCGATGCAGGGCACAAGCAGTTTCCGGACCGGCTCTTAGGCCTTGATCAGCGATCCGAGGCATCTGCGCTACTTTCTGGCGGTCGCCGACGCGCTGCACTTTCGTCGCGCCGCGGAAAGCCTGGGGATCGCACAGCCGGCGCTTAGCCGCGCGATCCGGAATCTCGAGGCGCGTCTTGGCCTGCAGCTCTTCCAGCGCAACAATCGGGCCGTCACTCTGACGGCTGCCGGCGAAACGCTGGCGCGCGAGTGGCGCCCGGCCTTGGAGCGGATCGAACGGGGGGAGCGGCGGGCCCTTGCAGCCGACCAGGGTGAGCATGGTGTTCTCACCATCGCCTACACCGATCTGGCCATCACCGGCGTGCTGCCGCGCTTGATCGAGGGTTTCGCCGCCGCCTTTCCGGGCGTTCGCATCACCACCCGTCATGCCGTCACCTGGCTACAGATCGAAGGGCTGAAGGACGGCGGCATCGATCTGGGTTTCCTCACCGGCCCGGTCGACCGGCAGCTCTTTCACACCCTACAGGTACAGAGCAATCGCTGTGTTGCCATTGCCCACAAGCAACACTGGCTGGCCGAGCGCCAGAGCGTTCGCCTGGCAGAGCTCGCCGACGAACCCTTCGTCATGGGTAACGAGCAGGATTGGCAGCACTTCCATTCTTACATCTATGGCGAATGCAGCCGGGTCGGTTTTCGCCCACGTGTGGTCCAACGCGCTTTCAACTCGGTGGCCCTCTTCGGCTTGATCGCAGCGGGTATGGGCATCACGCTCAACTGCGAGACGGCGAGAAACTACATTCATCCCGACCTGGTGATCTGCCCGGTCGATGACTTTGCCATCGAGATTCCCACTCTAGCCGCCTGGTCGCGCAACGAGGATTCACAGACAACGGCGACTTTCGTGTCCTACCTGAAGACGCTAGAGGCCCCTTGATTGATGCCTCCAAAGCATCATTCCTTGCGAGATTGATATTTCACGTTGCGCTTTGGGCAGGCTATCGTGGCTTCAGAAGAAACCAAGAAAGTGCTAAGGAGGCTCGCAAATGACCCAACTTTTCTCGCATGCGATCAAGGGGCTGTGCGCCGGCGCCCTGTTGAGCGTCGGTTTGGCCAGTGCGGCTGCGGCCGACAAGGTGACCGTCAACCTCGGCTATGCCGCCTCGGAAACCTCGCCCTACGCCATCCTCGCCGACAAGTTCGAAGAACTGGTCGAGCAGTACACCGACGGCAGCGTCGACATCAAAGTCCGCTGCTGCACCCAGCTGGCGACCGAAGACGAGGCCTTCAAGGCCATGCAGCTGGGCACGGTGGACATGTTCATCATCACCGGCAACAACATCTCGCCGCACTTCCCGCTGACCGACGCCTTCGTGCTGCCCTACATCTTCCAGAGCAAGGATCACGCCTATGCCGTTCTGGACGGCGACATCGGCGCATCCTTCTCCGAGAAGCTGCTTGAGGCCACCGGCGTGCACCTGCTGGCCTATGGCTTCGTCGGCGATCGCGACTTCTACAACACGATCCGCAAGGTGGAAACGCCTGCGGACATGGAGGGGCTCAAGATTCGCGTGCCGAAGAACGAGGTGATGATCGATACCTTCACCGAGTTTGGAGCCTCACCGATCCCGCTGGCCTGGGCCGAGACGCCGCCAGCGTTGCAGACCGGCGCGATCGACGGCGCCGACAACGGGACCACCTTCATCAAGAGCCAGAAGTTCTATGAGATCGCAAAGCACCTGACGATCCTTGAGCACTTCAACTACTTCTCGCCGCTGCTGGCCTCCGACCGCGTCATGAACAAGTTCGACGACGCCCAGCGCGCCGCCGTCCTGCGGGCGGCCAAGGAGGCCGGTGCCTATCACCGCGAGACCATGAACGCACAAATCGCCGAGGTTCGCCGCTTCCTGGGCGACGAAGGCGGCATGACCGTGACCTATCCCGATAAGACGCCCTTCATCGAGGCTGCCAAGCGCATCCAGGATAAGTACGCCGAAGAGCGCGGGCCGGAGTTCACCGCCTTCGTCAAAGCCGTGCGCAACGCGGCCAACTAGACGACGAACAGAAAGCGGCGGTCGATGTCTGTCCTCTCGCTCATCGACCGCCGTTTCGAAGAGGTTCTCTGCGGCCTGGCGATAACCTTGATGGCCTGTAGCGTCATGCTGCAGGTGGTCCTGCGTTTCGTCTTCGCCACCGCCTCGCCCTGGGCCGAAGAGCTGGCGGTCTACGGCATGATCTTCGCCGTCTACTTCGGTGCAACCATGGCAACGCGCGAGCGCCAGCACATCCGCATCGGCATCCTGATCGAGCATGCGCCACGTCCTCTGGCAGTGGCCATGGTGGTCTTGGCCGACCTGCTCTGGGCCGGTTTCGTCGTGCTGATGGTGCTGCTGTCGATCGAGTACATGGAGCTGCTGTTTCGGGTGACGCAGATCTCGCCCGGCCTGGGGCTGGAGCAGCGTTGGATCCGACCGGTCGTGCCCATCGCCTTCACCCTCATGCTGTTCCGCATCGGGCAGGTCTATTGGCGCTGGGGACAGACCGGCTGGAAGGGCTTGCCGCTATGAGCGGTCCTCTGATCATGGCGCTGGTCTTCGTCGGCACGCTTGCCATCGGCGTGCCGGTGCCCTTCGCCGCCGGGATCGCCGCAGCAGCTGGCATTCTGATCGCCGACATACCGCTGACCTTGCTGGCGCAATCGGCCTGGACGGCCTTCGAACCCTTTCCCTTCGTCACCATTCCGCTCTTCATCCTGGCCGGCCAGCTGATGGAGAAGGGCGGCATGTCCCAGCATCTGATCGCCATCGCCGAACGGCTGGTCGGTGCCTATCGTGGCGGCCTGGGGCTTATGACCGTTTTGGCCTGCATGTTCTTCGCCGCCTTGTCCGGGTCCGGTCCGGCGACCACGGCGGCCATCGGCTCGATCACCATCCCGGCAATGCAGCGCGAGGGCTATCGGCCGCGTTTCGCAGCAGCGGTTTCGGCCGCCGGCGGTGCGCTGGGTAGTATGATCCCACCGTCGAACCTGCTGATCATCTTCGCGCTGGTTTCCGATGAGTCGATCCCGCGGCTCTTTCTTGCCGGCATCATCCCCGGTGTCGGGCTGGGCCTGCTGTTGCTGATTGCGGCCTACATCGTCGCGGCTCGCGCTGGATACGGTGGGGGCGGGGAGAGGTTTCGCTGGGGGCCGCTTATGCGCGCACTCTGGGACGGCAAATGGGCCATCGGGGCACCGCTGATCGTCCTGGGCGGGATCTACGTCGGGGTCTTCACGCCCTCCGAGGCAGCAGCCGTTGCCGTCTTCTACGGCGCCTTCGTCGGCTTCTTCATCTATCGTGGACTGACTCTGGAGACCCTGCTGCAGGCGCTGAAGTTCACCGCGCTGACCATCGGAACCGTGCTGTTCATCCTCGGGTCCACCAAGGCTTTTGGCCAACTGGTTACGCTCTACGACATCCCCGAGGGCGTGCTTGCGCTCTTTGCCGGCTTGAAGGAGCATCCTTGGCTGGTGCTGCTATTGATCGGGATTTTCTATATCCTGGTTGGGATGTGGCTGGAGTCGGTGCCGCAGATCATCATCTTCACCGCCGTCTTCCTGCCGCTGGTGACGGAACTGGGCGTCGATCCCATTGCTTTTGGCATCTTCACCGTCATGACCTGCGAGATCGGCTTCCTGACGCCACCCATCGGGGTCAACCTCTTCGTGGCCGCGCGGATCGCCAGAGTTTCCATCGAAGAGGTATCGCTGGGTGTGCTACCGCTGCTGATTCCCTATATGCTGATGATCGTGGCGCTCATCTTCCTGCCAGAGCTGGCCACTTTCCTGCCCGACCTCATCTATGGAGTCCGCCTGTGAGCCTCGATTCGCCTGAGATCCGCCTGATCGGCTATGCCGAGCGTATGACCCTTCGTCCGGGTGAAAGCATGGGCTTTCACGTCGCCTCGCGTCTGGAGGGTGCCTTCCAGGCCCGTCTGGTGCGGGTGATCTGCAGCGATCCCAACCCCGAGGGTCCGGGCATGCAGGAGGAAGAGGTTGCCGCCGGTCTGGCACCGGAGGGCTACCGCGCCGAATGGCAGGAGATGCCACGTGGCTCCTACATGACGGTGCCTGGCGCCGAAGCCCTAGGCCGACACGAGCGCCTGGCCTTCTCGGCAACGGTCTGGCCAAGCCTGCCCGGCCAGGGCGAGCAAGCCATCTTGACCCTGACCGGGGTCGATGGTCGCCGTCTTGCCTTGAGCCTGGACGCAGAGGGCCAACTGAGCTTCGGCCTGGTCGATAGCGATGCCAAGGTCACCATCCCTGGGGCCGTCCGCCGGCGTCAGTGGCTGCATTGCATGGCCGAGGCGGATCTTGCCAAGGGGCGGCTGACACTCACATTGGAGCGGCTGGACAGCTTCAACGGGTCCGACACAGGAAGCCAAGACGGTTTGAACCTGGGCGGCGCTTTGGAGATCGCGGGGGTCACCTTGGCGGCCATTGACGGTCCGGGCCGCCGCGGGCTCTTCAATGGCAAGATCGAGGCGCCCACGCTGCACGGCGGGGAAAACCTGCTGGCGGCTTGGGATTTCAGCCGCGACATCTCCAGCTTCACCGTTGCGGAGCGCGGCCCTCTAGGCCTGGTGGGCGAACTGGTCAATCGCCCGCTGCGCGGCGTCACCGGCGCCAGTTGGAATGGCGAGGAGATGTGCTGGCGTCACCGGCCGGAGCACTACGCTGCCGTTCACTTCCACGACGACGATGTCGGCGATGCCGGCTGGCCGCAAACCCTGCGTCTCACCTTGCCAAAGGACGTGAAGAGCGGGCTCTACGCCTTGCGCTTGTCCGGTGAGGGCGAAGAGGACTCCATCCCCTTCGTGGTGCCGCCGCCGCATGGGTCGCGCCAAGCCGACCTCTGCGTCATCATTCCCACCTTCACCTACACGGTCTATGCCAACTACGAGCGTTTCGACTATGGGCCGAAGACACGCGAGCGAGTCCAGGCCTGGGGCTCCTATCCGCACTATCCCGCAGACCATGCGGACTATGGGCTCTCGACCTATAACCACCACAGCGACGGCAGCGGGATCGCATTGGCCACGCATCTGCGCCCGATCCTGACCACCAAGCTGGGCTACATGAACCTGTTCGATCCGAAGGGATCGGGTTTGCGCCATCTGCAGGCCGATACCCACATCCTGGCCTGGCTGGAGGCAGAGGGCCTCGCCTACGACGTCATCAGCGATCACGACCTGGACGAGGAGGGGGTGGCCGCGCTCTCGGGCTATAAGGCGGTGCTGACCTCGACCCATCCAGAATACCACACGACCAACACGCTGGATGCGATTCAGGGCTATCGGGACGGCGGCGGCAACCTGGCCTACCTGGGCGGCAATGGCTTCTACTGGAAGATCGCCCGCCACGCCGAGCACCGCGACGCGCTTGAGGTCCGCCGTGCCGAGGGTGGGATCCGTGCCTGGGCAGCCGAACCGGGCGAGTACCATCACATGTTCGACGGCAGCTATGGCGGCCTCTGGCGTCGCAACGGCCGCCCGCCGCAGGCGCTGGCCGGAGTCGGCTTCTCTTCTCAAGGACTCTTCGAAGGCAAGGGCTACACCCGTTTGCCGGCCTCCCACGATCCCAAGTACGCTTGGCTTTTCGAGGGAGTGGAAGGCGAGCAGATCGGTACGGAGGGACTGTGCGGCGGCGGTGCCGCCGGCTACGAGTTGGACCGTGCCGACGTCGCCTTGGGCTCGCACCCCGATGCCGTGGTCCTGGCGCGCTCGGGCGACCACCCGGATCACTTCGTGGCCGTGCCGGAAGAGATCCTCACGCATGTTGCCACGATCAGCGGCGAGTCCGAGGAGGCCTTGATCCGTGCGGAGATCCTCTATTGGGAGACGCCGGCCGGTGGAACCGTACTCTCCGTCGGCTCCATCACCTTCTGCGGCTCGCTGTTTCAGGCGGACAAGACAAAGAGCGTGGCGGCAATCATCCGCAACTATCTGAACAGCTTGTAGTTTCTCCAGGGAGGGGGCTGGCCTGAGGCGGCCCTACTCCGATCTTGGAGTCTGCAACAGGGCTTCGGATGCAGGGCTGTCATCCACCCACAACCGGGTGCGATGTCAGGCATGCGTCTATAATTAATAACGCAATCTCAATAGGTTATGAATTTTAGGTCAAAGACCATGACCTTGAATCCCAGCCCCTAGCAGCCTAGCTTTATGTTGCAGTGCAGCAAGACACTGCGTTCAGTGGAGAAAACGCCTCCCGTGGATCTCTTGGAGTTCAATCAGGAGGCAATGATAATGAAGAAAGAAGACATCATAATGGGCCGTGCTGCCGCCTACTACGGCGTGCAAGCACTGACCGCTCGCCACGAAGCCGACGACCGTCGCCACGCCGAAAAGGCGATCGCGGCCCCGAAGTCGAGCTTCGCCAAGGCATACGCAGCCTACCGCCGCTGGTGCGGCGACGGCTACTCTAAGCTCTGGCGCTCGGCCTAATCTAAGGCAGAGCGGCCCCTGTTGCCGACGTGGGTCCTGCCCAAAAGGGGCGGACCCTGGCAACGCTGTTGAGTGGTTTGTAACAAGGGTAGTCAACAAAGAGGTAGTGTCCAGAATCTTTCGCACTTTTCTCATGCGACGGCGGCTCCGGAGTGATCGATTCGTTCCGCGCTCAGCGGGTTCATGTTCATTTATCTGCGTGTCGACCACTGTGTTCCAGCGATGTGGCGCAGTCGGGCCGCAGCAGGGTTCAGGCAGGACTGTCCGTCGGGGAAGGCATTGACAACCCGTGTGCATCGCCTGATCTCGCGCACGATCCGTTCCAGCGGGTTGTTGGTCCTGAGCTTGATCCAGCAGATGGCCCAAGAAGGCTGACCAGCCCGATTTGTCCTCCTTGGCACCCTTGCATTCAGTGCTTGAAGCGGTGCTCCCTGTGCCAATCGAGAAAGCACGGATGCGGACGGTCGGCGATTCGTTTTGGAGGATTCAGATAGCCGTCTCGATTCATGAGTGAATGGACGCCATCCAGGTCATTGACCTGACGAGAAACAAGGATCCTGAGGTCGTCAGCAATGCTGATCAGTCCACGATCAAACAGCCAATGCGCAGTGCCGGACAGCGCAATCCCATTGCTCAGCAGGTCAGGCCCGTTCTCTTCAACAGGCCGGATATGTGCCGCTTCAACCTCGGCCCGGCCCCCTCCATTAATCAGTCTCAGCCCGGTCATCGCGCAACGTTCATCGTACGCTCGAAGCACAACCAATCGAAAATTTCGATCGCGCACCACTCGCGAAACCATATAGTCTGATCGATCTCGGTGCTGCTCGAATTGAAACGGTTCTGGGGCCTCCTGGAAACCTGTCGCCGACGACAAGTCATCGAAACGCGGCAATATGAGATCTTCGGACATCAGACCGAGTTCGACAATCCGATTGAAATCGTCCGCAGAGATGCACCGAACCGCAGCTTGGGCACGGCCGGAGATCCGGCCATCGTCGTTGAGAACGCCACGCTCAACCACACCATGTGGCCCTCGGAATGGCACCGGTTTCCCGAAATCCAGATAGCTCCCCTCTTCGATGATTGCGAGAAAGAAATCAGGGACACCTGGGTCCGGGATCACCTCTTGGACTTTGGCGACAGCGAAGTACCCTCTTGTGTCTGTCACTTTGCGCGGTTCGTAGTAGATGACCCAGTCACCAACGCACGCTTCGGCGCGCGCCAGATACTGCCGCGGGAACTGGTATCGCTCGGATGGAACATCGTCATAGATCGAGTCAGAACGATGAATAAACACGCCATGGGCCATGGCGGCAACGATAACGCTCGCCGGTTTGAAACGGTAGCACGAACAGGGGTGAGATTCTGCATGACTTCGTTTGGCCGATATGCAGCGAGTGGCCTGGCCCTCCACACCGCCCGCAAGGCCATCGCCAAATCCAAACCCAATCTCGCCAAGCTGCTCCTGGGCTGGTGAGTTCGACGTCCCTCGGAGGTTTGTCGAAACCGGGGCGTCGCGATGCTCCCTCTTTTGGAGGCATCGTGATGAGGACACTTTCAAAGCGCCAACTGGGGGAGCTGGTCTTGTACTCGCCCCAGCATGTCGCAGGGCTGGAAAAGGCAGGCGTATTCCTCAAGCGGGCACTCCGGACCTACTCCGGACGCTTACGACCTGTTTCATGGTGCGCATTGGCTCTTGCAAAAGGGCACGACGTGCGGCCTGATGCGTTGCATCGCGCAAGCCTTGCAACCCATGCGAAAGCGCCAATGGTGCCACCGAAGACCGGTCTGTTGTGTGCGCCCACCCGTGTTGGCACAACACTAGCGGTGGCGTCCGCACCACGGGACGGCCCGCGCCCAGCGGCCCGTGCCCATTAGCCAAAACTCTTTCTATCGATGACCTGCTCCGAAAGCTGTGGTGCCTTAAGCCAGTATTCCTAGCACGGACAAACGGGCGATGGCTCTGCGCGCTTGGGCCGAAGCTGTTTGCCCGCGTTTCTGCCCGGGCTTCTGATCGTCTTTCCAGACCGAACGCCAAGACCGACGAGAGGCCAAGAACCGCCGCCTCCCTAACCCTGGCCCGCAACATCGCCCCTTGTGCGGAGCGGCGCTAACCCATCACTGCCTGGGCCTCCATGAGACGATACCTAATAGGCCGAAGCCCTTGCTTCCAGGCGCCGAATCCCCGTGATGGGACGAAGCTTTTTGCAGAAAGTTGTCCAATTGGACAAATTTTGTTGGACAAGCGTCCAAGTTTTTATAAGGTTCCCGACAGTGCAGGAACAAGAACGCGCTCATGTCAACCGAAAGGGAGAAGGGAGAAGGGTTTATGAAAGGGGAACTTTCAAAGGATATCGTCCGTGCGGTGCGCGATGGTCGGGTCAGCCGCCGTCAGCTGCTGCAGTCCATGGCGTCGGTGGGACTCGCCGTCGTTGCCATGCCGGTGGTGGGCCGGCGCGCCTTCGCGGCCGACGACCTGCTGGTCCAGTCCTGGTCGGGCTATGACATCGAAGAGCTGGCGCCCAGCTACTATGCGCAGCACGGCAAGCCTAGCTTCAGCCTGATGGGCTCGGACGAAGAAGGCTTCCAGAAGGTCATGGCCGGCTTCAAGCCGGACCTCACGCACCATACCAGCTTCATCGTCGGCAAGCTGCGCGATGCCGGCCTGATCCAGCCGATCGACATCGGCCGCTTGACCCATTGGGACGACTTTTTCCCCGAGCTCAGGCAGATCGAGAACGTCGACGGTAAGCAGTGGATCGCACCCTTCAGCTGGGGCAACAGCTCAGTGATCTATCGTCAGGACCTGATCCAGCCGGAAGAGCAGAGCTGGGGTGTGCTCTGGGACGAAAAGTATGCCGACCGGATCGCGCCGCGCGATGCTGTGGAGGGTCTGCTGATCGTCGGTGGCCTCTACACCGGTGCTGCCGACCCCTGGGACATGACGGACGCGGAGCTTGCCAAGACCCGCGAGGCGCTGATTGAGCAGAAGCCGTTGGTACGCTTCTACTGGAACAGCCAGACCGATATGGAGCAAGCCTTCGCCAATGGTGAGATCGTCGCCGCCTACGGCTGGAATGCCTCGGTCGCTTTGCTGCGCAAGCAGGGGATCGACATGGCAATGATGAAGCCGAAGGAAGGCATCATCACCTGGACCGACGGTTTGGTGCTCTATAAGGATCACCCGGGCTCGGAGGATCTCGCCTATGAGTACATCAACGCCTACATGACACCGGAAGTCGGCGCCTTCCTGATCAACGCTTACGGCTATGGGAGCGGCAACGAGAAGGCCTACGACATGGTCCCGGCCGAGCGCCTGCAAGAGCTCGGCATCACCGATCCCGGTACTGTGCTGGCGACCTCCCGTTTCCAGAAGCAGGTGAACCCAGAGGTGCGGCAGAAGTACCAGGCGATCTTCGATGAGGTTAAGATCTCCTGAGGTTGCGGGGTGCCGTCCCGACTTGCGGGACGGCACCTTTCTTCTGGCTGCCGCAAAAGCCGTCGCGCATTGTGCCGTTCGCGGTCTTTGCGGTCCTGCCTTCGATCGAGGGGCCGAACGCTGGCCGCTCGCCGCATCTCATGAGGTCACCATGAAGCCGCCCAGCAGGCCGCGCACCCAACCGGAGATTCAGGAGTACCGCCGCAAGGCGCTGATCGAGGCCACCATCGCCTCGCTTGCCAAACACGGCGTGGCCAACACCACGGTGCGCATGATCTGCAAGGCTGCCGGTATCTCGCATGGTCTGCTGACCCACTACTACGAGAGCAAGGACGAGTTGATGGCCGCAGCTTTCCTCCATCTCTTCACAGAGCTGACACGCAAGGTGCAGAAGCGGCAGTCCAAGGCCGGGGACAGCATCTACGCGCAACTCAAGGCCATACCCTCGGCCATCTTTTCCGCCTCGATCTGCACCGCCACACAGCGCCACGCCTTCCTCGCCTTCTGGCATGAGATCCGTTTCTCAAAGCCGGTGCGCGAGGTGAATCGCGCGCTTTATCGCGACTACACCCAACGCATGAACCAGCTCTTCGCCGGGGCGGCAGGCGAGTTCGACCGCAAGATCGATGCCGAGAGCGCTGCGATCGGCTATATCGCGTTGATCGACGGGCTGTGGTTGGAGCTCTCGATCGACGACCAGGCGGTCTCCCGCGCGCGTGCGATCGCTCTGTGCGAAGACTTCATCGACCGCGCGCTGGAGGTCGAGCGCTGATGTTCCGCTCGCAGACCGCCAGCGCCTACCTGCTGCTCTCGCCGGTCATCGTCACGGTGATCCTGGCGCTCGTGGGTTGCCTCCTGCTCCTCGTCGTCGCGTCCTTCGGCACCCAGAGCTACCTCGACTTCGACTTCGGCTTCTCGCTGGCCAGCTACGACCAGGTGATCGAGAGCGCGGGGGTGCGGAAGCTGATGCTGCGCTCGGCCGGCATCGCCGCGGTGGTTTCCTTGCTCTCGGTTCTGCTCGCCTATCCTGTGGCTTACTTCGTCGCCTTTGACGTCAGCCACAACCGGCTCTTCTGGCTGATCATGCTGACCCTGCCGTCGTGGATCAGCTATCTGCTGCGCGTCCTCTCCTGGAAGCTGATCCTCGGTTACAAGGGGGTGGTCAACAGCGGTTTGGAGGGCCTCGGCCTCATCTCCAAGCCGCTGGAGTTCCTGCTCTACAATCCCACGTCTGTCGCCATTGCCCTGGCACACGCCTGGGCGCCCTTTGCGATCCTGCCGATCTATGTCTCGCTGCAACGCATGGACCGCTCGCTGATCCAGATGGCGGGCGACCTGGGCGACGGACCCTTTCGCAGCTTTCTGCGTGTGACCTTGCCGCTGTCGCTGCCAGGCGTGTTCGCCGCTTTCGTACTGATCTTCATCCCGACCTTCGGGGACTACGTGACGCCGCAGCTTATCGGCGGGCCCAGCGGCGTGATGATCGGGGTCTACATCGCCATGCAGTTCGGCGCCTCCAACAACATCCCGCTGGGCAGCGCACTGGCAATTGCCACCATGGTGCTGGCCAGCCTCATCGCCTGTCTCTTCGTGCTTGGCACCAAGCGCCTTGTGAGGGCCATGCGATGAGCCGCCTGCGCAAAGCCTATGTGGTGCTCTACCTGGCGCTGCTCTACCTGCCGATCTCTTTCATCCCGCTCTTCGCGTTCCACGATTCGGTCTATATCTCCTTTCCCTGGCGCGGCTTCACGCTCGACTGGTTCGCCGGCCTCTTCGAGGCCGAGGGGCTCTTGGGCGCATTGGAGAACTCTTTGATCGTGGCTGCCATCGCTTCGGTCTCCTCGACCGTCATGGCAACCCTGGCCGCGCTGGCAACGGCAAGGCTGCGCTTCCCCGGCAGGCAGGCGATCAGCATCGCCCTGCTGGCACCCATCGCGCTGCCGACTGTGGTGATCGGCGTGGCGCTGCTCTCTGCCTTCTCGCTTTCCGGTGTGCCGCTGTCGCTCGGCACCGTGGCGATGGCGCACTGCCTCTTCTGCACGCCCTTCGCCTATGGTGTGATGCTCTCGCAGTTTCGGGGGCTCAGCGGCGACCTGGAGCAGGCCTCGATGGATTTGGGCGAGCCGCCGGTCCGGACCTTCTTCCGCGTGACGCTGCCGCTTGCCGCGCCTGGCATCCTCTCCAGCCTGATGTTGACCTTCACCGTCTCCTTCGACGAGTTCATCCTCGCCTTCTTCCTCTCCAGCAACTCGCCGACCCTACCGGTCTACATGTGGAGCCAAATGCGCTTCCCCGACAAGCTGCCGCTGGTCCTTGCGCTGGCGACGCTGGTCATTCTCTTCTCCATCGTCGCCGTGGTCGGCTCGCAGCTCCTGCGCCGGCAGGGCCGCCGGCGGCCGGCAACAGCATCCCAGGAGGGCTGAATGACCGAGGCCTTTATCGACATCCGCCGCATCGAGAAGCGCTTCGGTCAGGTGACCGCGGTGCAGGCGACCGACTTGACGGTCGGCAGCGGCGAGTTCTTCTCGCTCTTGGGGCCGTCGGGCTGTGGCAAGACCACCTTGTTGCGCATGATCGGCGGTCTGGAGGTGCCGACCGCCGGCGCGATCCTGATCGACGGCAAGGACATCAGCCGCCTGCCGTCCTATCGCCGGCCGACCAACATGGTCTTTCAGAGCTACGCCATCTTCCCGCACCTGACGGTCGGCGAGAACATCGCCTACGGACTGAAGCGGCGTGGCCTCAAGGAGGCCGAGCGGCGCCGGGAGGCCGAGCGCCTGCTGGAGATGATCCGCCTGCCGGGCTTCGCCGATCGCCGCCCCGACCAGCTCTCCGGCGGTCAGCAGCAGCGCGTCGCCCTGGCCAGGGCTCTGGTGCTGAAGCCCAAGGTGCTGCTGCTCGACGAGCCCTTGGCGGCGCTGGACAAGAAGCTGCGCGAGAACATGCAGATCGAACTCCGACGCCTGCAGCGAGAGGTCGGCATCACCTTCGTACTGGTGACCCACGACCAGGAAGAGGCACTGACCCTCTCCGATCGGATCGCGGTGATGCAGGCGGGGCGGATCCTGCAGTGCTCCACGCCGCGTGAACTCTACGAGCGGCCTTCCAGCCACGACGTCGCCGGCTTCGTCGGCGAGATGAACTTCTTGCCTGGGCGCGTGGTCTCGGCAGGGGTCGAGAGGGTGACGGTGGATGTACCCGGCTTCGGTTGTCTGACGGTGCCGCCGGGTGCCGCCAGGCCCGAAAAGGGGGAGGCGGTGACCCTGGCGCTGCGGCCCGAGCGGCTGGCGCTGGTGCGCGAGGCGAAGGATGCGCCCAGTTTCGCGGTGCGCGCCTCCACCTACTTCGGCAACCGCACGCTCTATCAGCTGGAGCTGCCCGGTCTCGAGCGGCCGCTCAGCGTCTTCCATGCCAACGACCTCCAGCGCGCGCAGGAGGTCTTCGAGCCAGGCGCGCTGGTGGGCGTGCTGCCCGATGCCGGCGCCGCCGTGCTGCTGCCCGCTCGCTCCCTTACCAATTCCGTCTGACAGCCAGGAGGTTCCGATGACGCTTAAACCGATGCAGCCCGAAGAAGTGGTCAACCTCGATGCCTGGCCGATCGCCGATGCCGGCGACCCGCGCCGTGCGGCACTGGTGCGCCGCCTGCGGGAGGATCTCGACACCAAGCAGTACTGCGTGCTGCCGCAATTCATCACCGAAAGCGCGATAGCGCGGACGATCGCCGATGTCCACAGCGTGTTCGAGCAGGGCTACCGAAACCACTCGTACCGCAACTGCTACCTCTATAAGGAGGGCGATCCTGGCCAGCCGGCAGAGCATCCCTCGAACATCTTCTTCGACGCCTCTTACCGGATGATCGCGCATGATGTCTTGTCGGAGAGCATTCCGATCAAGACCATGTACTTCTGGCCGAAGATGATCGGCTTCATCGAGGATGTGGTCGGCACCAAGCCGCTCTATCCGAGTGCCGATCCCTTCCAGCCGGTGAATGTGGTCTGCTATGAGGCCGGCGATTCTTCGGCCTGGCACTTCGATTCGACCAGTCCCTTCACCATGACCTTGATGCTGCAGTCGGCCCAATCGGGCGGCGAGTTCGAGATCGTCCCCAACACGCGCAAGCAGGACGATCCCATGCCCGAGGAGGTCGCAAAGG
The DNA here is from genome assembly GCA_040219175.1 of Kiloniellales bacterium. Lineage (GTDB taxonomy): Bacteria > Pseudomonadota > Alphaproteobacteria > Kiloniellales > JACOMY01 > JACOMY01. The sequence goes on along the minus strand of JAVJSY010000074.1, from coordinate 98,715 downwards.
TGCTGCGTGGCGATCGTTCGCGCCTGAAGGTGGTGCCACGTGAACCTGGCGCCCTGGTGATCTTTCGCGGCTGCAACTCGCTGCACCGCGTGAGCGAGATCGCGGGCGAGCGGCTCCGGCTCATGTCGGTCTTCGTCTACGAGGACCGTCCCGGCGTGATCGGCGACCCCGGCGTCAACGAGACGGTCTATGGCCCGCGAACCCGCCAGGTGACGGGCTCTCGCCCGGTGTGACCGGGCCGACTCGTAGGCTGCGGATGGGGCTCCCTTTGTTCACCTGCAGTCTGCCCTATGCTTCAAAGCTCTAGAGCAGGATTCAGACGACAAATCGTTTCGATTTGACGTCATCCTGCTCTAGAGGGAGCCTTTTGATGGACAGGGGAATTGTGATCCTTTTGGGGGATGAACGCACCGCCGAGGAGGAAAGCGGTACAGTTCTCGGTTCCGAACTTGACGCGCAGGATCCGGCTTTGGCAAAGCTGGAGAAGGCTTGGCCGAGGGCCATGAAACCTCTTCACGGTATTGTCGGGTAATACCGAGCGGCAGAGATGAAGACTCATTGCATCTTTCTTTAGCGTTCAGACGCCACGCGGGCTTATCCTCGCTGCGCTACGGGCGCGCGGTCGCGCTTGCCAACCCCCGATGAGTTTCACTCAACGCGGGTTGGTAGAACAGGAAGACACACAGGCCCCGGCGATCGGTTCGGCCGTCCGACGACTCACGGATCCCCTAAACGTTGAAGCTTTCGCCACAGCCGCAGCGGCTCTTTTCGTTCGGATTGGTGAAGGTAAAGCCCGACTGGAACTTGTCTTCCTGATAGTCCATTTCGCTGCCCAGCAGGAACATGACGGCGGTGGGGTCGATGAAAATCTTGACGCCCTTGTCCTCGATCATGTCTTCGAAGCGTTTCTGATCCTTGGCGTACTCCACGAAGTAGGAAAGGCCGGAGCAGCCGCGGGTCTTGATGCCGACCCGCAAGCCCAACACCGCATCGTCGCTCGCCTTGTTCATCAGGCGGCGCACACGCTCTGCTGCGGCGTCGGTCAGGGTGATGATCGGTGCAGACATGGTCTCCAACTGTCCTTCTGTTCCAAGCCCCTAATGTGGTTCTTGGGGCGATTCTAGGCAAGAGCAAAGGGCTTGTGCTCCTAGAGCATACCCAGCGCCAGCTTGGCGTCTTCGCTCATGAGATCGGGCGACCAAGGCGGGTCCCAGACCAAACGGGTTTCGACCTCGCCGATGCCTTCGACCGTGGCTGCCGCATCGGACACCATGCCGGGCATCTCGCCGGCCACGGGACAGCCGGGTGCGGTCAGGCTCATCTCGATGACGGCCGAGCCGTCGGGGGCGATGTCCATGGTGTAGATCAGGCCCAGGTCATAGATGTTGACCGGGATTTCCGGGTCGTAGACCGTCTTCAAGGCCTCGACCACCTCTTCCTCGGTCGCCACCTTGGTGCCCTCGGGCAGGGGGGCGCCGCGTCGGGCGACGAACTCCTGCTCTGGATCGACCTCTGCGCCTGGGGCGCCGAAGCCGGCCATGGGACTGCTGCCGAACGTGCTCATTCCGTCGTTGCCTCCGTCTCTCCGGCCAGGGCTGCCAAGGCGGTTTGCCAGGGCAGGGTCACACACTTGACCCGGACCGGATAGTTCCTCACACCGCCGAGCGGGAGCAGGGCGGCAAGCTCCTCTGGGTCGTTCACGACCTGGCCGTCTTCGTCGGTACAGATCGTCTTCAGATCTTCCACCAGGCTCTCGACCTTGGCACGGTCCGCTGCCTTCAGGATGTTCGTCATGATCGAAGCCGAGGCCAGGCACAAGGCGCAGCCCTTGCCCTCGAAGGCCACATCGATCAAGCGCTCGTCCTCCAGGGTCAGGTAGATCGTCACCTGATCGCCGCAGAGCGGATTGTAGCCGCGCGCCTCATGCGTCGTAGCCTCGGGATGGCCATAGTTCTGCGGCTGGCGCGAGTGCTCCAGGATGACCGATTGGTAGAGGGCTTTCAGATCGTCCATGGTTCCGCCTCTAGGCAAAAAGCTCCCGCACCTTGAGGAGGGCCGTTGCCAGCGCGTCAACCTCATCGCGGGTGTTGTAGAGACCGAAGGAGGCGCGCGCCGTCGAGCTGACGCCCAGGCGATCCATCAAGGGCTCGGCACAGTGGTGGCCGACGCGAACGGCGACCCCCATGCGATCGACGATGGTGCCGATGTCGTGGGCATGGATGTCATCCATGACGAAGGAGACGATGCTGGCCTTCTCCGGCGCGGTGCCGATCAGGCGCAGACCCGGCACCTGCGACAGGCGCTCGTGCGCATAGGCCAGGATACCGGCCTCGTGCGCGGCGATGGCCTCATGCCCCAGCGCCTCGACATAGCGGATCGCGGCATCCAGGCCGATGGCCTCCAGGATCTGCGGGGTGCCGGCCTCGAAGCGATGCGGGCTCTCCTTGTAGGTGGTCTTCTCGAAGCTGACCGATTGGATCATCTCGCCGCCACCCTGATAGGGCGGCATGGCATTCAGCAGCGCCTTCTTGCCGTAGAGCACGCCGATGCCGGTCGGCCCATAGACCTTGTGGCCCGAGAAGGCATAGAAGTCGACGTCGAGCGCCTGCACGTCGACCACCTGGTGCGGCGCTGCCTGACAGCCGTCCAACAGCACCACGGCGCCCACCTTGTGCGCAGCCTCGATGATAGACTTCACCGGAAGAACGGTGCCTAAGGCATTGGAAACATGGGCAACGGCGACGAGTTTCGTACGCGGGCTTAGCAGCGCTTCAAACTCTTCGAAGAGGAAGGCGCCGTCGTCGCCGATCGGTGCCACCTTGATCTCGATGCCGATCTGATCGCGCAGCAGCTGCCAGGGCACGATGTTGGAGTGGTGCTCCAGGGTCGAGAGGATCACCTCGTCTCCGGCCTTCAGAAAGGCGCGGCCATAGCTTTGCGCCACCAGATTGATCGCCTCTGTGGCGCCGCTGGTGAAGACCACCTCTTCCAGACTGCCGGCGTTGAGGAAGCGCTGGGCAGAGACCCTTGCGGCTTCGAAGAGGTCGGTTGCCTCCTGGCTCAAGCGGTGCACGCCGCGGTGCACGTTGGCGTAGCTCTCGCGGGCTGCGCGGTCCATGGCGTCAAGCACCTGCACCGGCTTCTGCGCCGAGGCGGCCGAATCGAGGAAGACCAGCGGCTTGTCGTAGATCTTGCGCGTCAGGATGGGAAAGTCGGCGCGTACGGCCTCGACATCGAAGGCGAGCGTTGCGTTGTGACCGCTGTGCGGTCGGGCGAGGGCGGTGGCGCTCATGCGGCGATCTCCTCCAAACGGCGATCCAATCTTTCACTGATGAGGCCGATCAAGGCCTCGTCCTTCAAGCCTTCCAGGGTCTCCTGCAGGAAGGAGCGCAGCAGCAGCTTGCGCGCCAAGGGGAGGGGGATCCCACGGCTGCGCAGGTAGAAAAGTGCCTGCTGATCCAGCTTGCCGGCGGTGGCGCCGTGCGCGCACTGCACCTCGTCATGGAAGATCATCAGCTCCGGTTTGCTGTCGATCTCGGCCTGGTCGGAGAGGAGCAGGGTCTTGTTCGCCATACGCCCGTCGGCGCGCGACGCGCCTTCCTCTACGGTGATCTTGCCGCGGAAGACCTGGCGCGCACGCGCGTTGAGTGCGCCCTTTACCGTCTCCTTGCTGTTGGTGTCGGGGGCGGCGTGGCGAATGTGACTGGTGAGATCGCCGTGCGCGCGTCCGTCCAGCATGTAGGCCCCGTCCAGCTGCGCCTCGGCTCCCTGGTCGAGCAGGTCGATATCGACCGCGCGCCGTGAGAGGCCACTGCCGGCAAAGAACAGATAGCCCTGGTAGCGGGCATCACGCTCAACCGCGACGGAAAGCTCGCTCAGCTGCGTGGCATCCGCGCCTTCTTCCAGCAGCACCACATGGGTGAGACGCGCGCCGGGGCCGATGCGCATGCGGGCGATATGGTTCTTCAGACCGGCCGCACCGCTGAGACGCTCCACCAGCGTCAGGCTGGCACCCTCTTGCAGGGAAATCTCCAGGCGCAGATTGGCAAGACCGCTGTCATCGCTGTGGTCGATAACGTAGGTCCCGGCCTGCAGGTTCGCCGCGACCTCGACCAACAAGCCCTCTTCGAGCAGGGCCAGGTTTATGGCATCGAATGCAGAGCCGTCGGGCGCGTCGGCGAGCCAGGCGCGCGCACGCTCGGGATCCTCGGCCAGCAGGTCCGCCAAACGGCGAAGGCTGACGCCCTCTTGCTGCGGCAGGTCTTGCGGCGCCACCACGCGACCACCCTTGACGGAAATCTGCTTGGCATCCTTCAGCAACGCGGTGCCAGGGAGCGTCTCGCCCGCCGGCTCGGCCAGACTGACAGCACCCAAGCGATTGGCGAGCGCCGGAGTATAGCGCCACTGCTCCAACCGCGAGGTCGGCAAGCCGACATCGAGCAGCCGCTGGCTAGCCCGATCGCGCAGCACGGCGAGCCAGGGCAACTCGGCACCCGGAAGACCGGCTTTCTCGGCCATATAGAGATCGGCAAAGGATTTCGCCGTGGTCATGGTTTCAACGCTCATGCGGCGGCACCCAGGATCTCGCCATAGCCCTTGGCCTCCAGCTCCTCGGCCAGCTCGCGTCCGCCGGAGCGCACGATGCGGCCGCCGGCCAGGACGTGGATGCGGTCGGGGACGATGTGATTCAGCAGCCGCTGGTAATGGGTGATGACCAGGAAGGTCCGGTCCGGCGCGCGCATGGCGTTCACCGCATCCGACACGGTCTTCAAGGCATCGATGTCGAGGCCGCTGTCGGTTTCGTCCAGAATCGCCAGGCTGGGCTCCAGCACGGCCATCTGCAGCATCTCGTTGCGCTTCTTCTCGCCGCCGGAAAAGCCGCTGTTGACCGCGCGCTTCAGCATGTCGTCGGACATGCCAAGCTCTTTGGTCTTGGCCCGCAGCAGCTTCACGAACTTCAGGGCATCGTAAGGCTCTTGGCCGCGCGCGGTGCGGACGGCGTTGGCGGCTTCCTTCAAGAAGGTGGTGTTGGCCACACCGGGGATCTCCACCGGATACTGGAAGGCCAGGAACAAGCCTGCGGCAGCCCGCTCTTCCGGCTCCATCTCGGTGATGTCCTCGCCCTTGAAGCGTACCGAGCCGCCGGTGATCTCATAGCCGGGACGGCCCGACAGCAGGTAGGAGAGGGTGGATTTGCCGGACCCGTTGGGGCCCATGATGGCGTGCACCTCGCCGGCCGGCAGGCTGAGCGACAGGCCCTTCAGGATTTCTTTGCCGTCGACGGTGACGTGAAGGTTCTCGATTTCTAACATCTGCTCTGACATCTCCGGGTGTTCTGTGGGTCCGGGCTCTCTTAACCGACACTGCCTTCAAGGCTGATTCCGACGAGCTTCTGCGCCTCGACGGCGAACTCCATGGGCAACTGCTGCAGCACATCGCGGCAGAAGCCGTTCACGACGAGGGCCACGGCTTGCTCTTCGGGAATGCCGCGCTGACGGCAGTAGAAGAGCTGGTCCTCGCTGATCCGGCTGGTGGTTGCCTCGTGCTCCAGTTGGGCCTCCGAGTTGCGGGTCTCGATGTAGGGCACGGTGTGGGCAGCACAGCTGTCGCCGATCAGCAGCGAATCGCACTGGGTGTAGTTGCGCGCGCCCTTGGCCCTGGGCAGGATCTTCACCATCCCGCGGTAGGACTGCGAAGACTTCCCCGCCGCGATCCCCTTGGAGATAATGCGGCTCTTGGTGTTCGGGCCGATGTGGATCATCTTGGTCCCGGTGTCGGCCTGCTGGCGGTTGTTGGTAATCGCGATGGAATAGAACTCGCCCACCGAATTCTCGCCCTGCAGGATGCAGCTGGGATACTTCCAGGTGATCGCCGAGCCGGTCTCGACCTGGGTCCAGGAGATCTTGGAGTTGCGGCCGCGGCAGACACCGCGCTTGGTCACGAAATTATAGATGCCGCCGACCCCGTCCTCGTCACCGGGATACCAGTTCTGGACGGTCGAATACTTGATCTCGGCATCGTCCAGGGTCACCAGCTCGACGACAGCTGCGTGCAGCTGGTTCTCGTCGCGCATCGGCGCGGTGCAGCCCTCCAGATAGCTGACGTAGGAACCCTCGTCGGCGACGATCAAAGTGCGCTCGAACTGGCCGGTGTTGGCGGCGTTGATGCGGAAATAGGTCGAGAGCTCCATCGGGCAGCGCACGCCCTTGGGAATGTAGACGAAGGAGCCGTCGGTGAAGACCGCGGAATTCAGACAAGCGTGCTTGTTGTCGGCGAAGGGCACGACCGAGCCCATGTACTGGCGCACCAGGTCGGGACAGCGCTGAACGGCTTCCGAGATCGAACAGAAGATGACCCCGGCTTCCTCCAGCTTGTGCTTGAAGGTGGTGGCAACCGAGACACTGTCGAAGACGGCGTCGACGGCGATGTTGCTGCGCTCCTGCACGCCGGCCAGGATCTCCTGCTCGTGCAGGGGAATGCCCAGCTTCTCGTAAGTCTCCAGCAGCTTGGGATCGACGTCGTCGAGGGTTATGGGGCCGTCGCTGGCCTGCTTGGGGGCGGAGTAGTAGTAGGCGTCCTGATAATCGATCTGCGGGTGCGAGAGATTGGCCCACTCAGGCTCCGGCATGGTCAACCAGTGCTCGTAGGCCTTCAGGCGCCAGTTCAGCAGCCACTGCGGCTCGCCCTTCTTGGCCGAAATAAAGCGGACGATGTCCTCCGACAGACCCTTGGGCGCGGTATCGGATTCGATGTCCGTGACGAAGCCGTACTTGTAGCGTTCACCCAGTTCCTTGACTTGTCGTGCGGTATCGACACTGACTGCCATTCGCTTCCTCTGCTCCCGTTTCGCTTTCGGCTGAACTCGGCGGAGCCTTACTCCGCAGCCATCCTTGTCTCTTGGCGTTCCAGGCCGAAGCCGGCCGGTGCCATATCGCTCAGGCTGACGGCCCCTAAGGCCGCGCGGATCGCACGGTTCACCTCGTTCCAGTTTCCTGCCATCGGACAGAGGCTCTGCACATCGCAGGGATCGGGCGACCCCTCGGCACAGGCGGTCAGCGCGATCGGACCCTCGATCGCCTCGACGATGGCGGCGACACTGATCGCCTCGGCCGACCGGCTGAGACAATAGCCACCGCTGGCGCCGCGGAAAGAGGTCACGATGTCATGTCGCGACAGCAGGTTCATGAGCTTGGCCACGGTCGGCAGCGGCACGCCCGACTGGTCGGCCAGCTGCTGCGCGGACGCGAGGCTCTGCGCATCCTCCGTCATCTGCGAGAGCACGACGACGGCATAGTCGGTAAGGCGGTTCAAACGGAACACAGGCTCAATCCTGAGCAATTCAGTATGAATTAGAAATAGGCGATAACCCGCACTTTGCAAAGTCCTTTATGCCGCAGCGGCGCTCTCCGATCGAGGGGGCAGGGCGAGGCGGTCATGCCAGACCAGGGCCAAGAGAAAGCCGACGGCGCTCAAGCCCGCCATTGCCAGAAAGCTGCTGGCCGGAGAGATTTCGAAGAGAAAGCCGGCAAGCAGCAAGGCCAGCCCCATCATGATGCCCCCTTGCAGGGCCGCATAAAGCGCCTGGCCGCTGGCGGCAGCCTCGCTGGGAACGATTCGCGCAATCAAGGTGACCGCACCCAGGTGGGCGGCGGCGAAGGTGAGCGCATGCAGGCTTTGCATGGCGACCAGGACCGGCAACTCGGCAGAGAGCGCGGTGCCGCTCCAGCGCAGGACGCCGGCCAGCCCGGCGATCAGCAGCAGGCGATAGGGGCCAAAGCGCAGCAGCAGGCGGCTGCCGACGAGGAACAGCAAAATCTCGACCAGCACGCCCTCGGCCCAGAGCCAGGCAATCGTGGATTCGCTGTGCCCCTCGGCCAGCCATGCCAAAGAGGAGACCGCGTAGTAGGCGGCGTGGCTCGATTGGAAGCAGCCGGCGACCAGGACCAGAGCCAGGAAGCGCCGATCGCTCAACAGTAGGCGCCAGGTGCCAGCAGTGCTGGGTTTAACTCTCCGCGGCACTTTGGGAAGCGAGAAGGCCGCACCGATCACCAGCAAAAGGCTGGCTGCAATGGCAGCTATGAACCAGACGCCCTGGGCAATCCCGACCAGTTCCCCGCCCACCAGTTCCCCGCCGACCAGGTTGCCCAGAATGAAGGTCACCGACCCCCAAAGGCGAATGCGTGCGTAATCGATGCCCTGCTTGGGTGCGGCCTGGAGAATTGCGGAGTCGGTCAGCGGGATCAGCGGGTTGAAGGCAATCCCCAGCAAGAGATGGCCGAGCAGCAGCAGCAGGAAGGCGGCATTGAAACCCAGCCAGAGATAGGCGAGGAGGCTCAAGAGGCCAAGCAGCAGCAAGACCGAGCGTGCATCGCCGCGCCGGTCGGCGAGGCGGCCCCACAGGGGTACGGCGACGATCTTCACCCAGGTCGTCGCCGCCAGCAGCACGCCGATCTCGCCGGCATCCAGGCCGCGCGCTTCCAGCAGCACCGGCCAAAACGGCAGAAACAGGCCCAAGACCAGAAAGATGCCTCCAATCAGGAGGGAATAGCGGAGGGAGAGCGCGCGCGCGGACATAGAGTCTTCCTAGATGTGCGCTTTGGCTAGACCAGCCCGGCGACGAGGACCAGGGTAGAGTCCCGATGGCAGATGAGCAGCCGCTTGAGTCCAGGCTCTCGGTCACTGGATAGGAAGGAGACGAACGCATGCCGCTATACGAACTACGCACCTACACCCTGGTGGTGGGCAAGATGCAGGAGGCGATTCAGTGCTACAAGACGCTGGGCTGGCCGGCGCTGAAGAAGGCCGAGGACAAGCTGGTCGGCTATTTCATCGGCGATGTGGGCGCGATGAACCAGATCATTCATGTCTGGCGCTTCGACGACGATGCCGACCGCCGTGCGCATTGGGAGCGAGTCTTCGCCGATCCGGATTTCATGGAGTTCGCCAAGGCCTTTCGGCCCCTCGTCATCAGTCAGGAAAACAAGCTGATGGTGAATGCGCCCTGGGGTGAGGCTCCCTGATCTCTAGCGCCAAGAAAGAGACCGCACATGAGCGATCTGCAGCTTCTCATCGACCTGCATTGAGACGGCCAACGCCAGGGACCGGGCGGAAACGATGAAACCCGACGTGCTGTCACGCTGTCGGGTCTGAGAAGCGCACAGGGTTTGCAGGTCGCCGATATCGGCTGCGGTACCGGTGCTTCGACGCTGGTTCTTGCAGAAGAGCTGGATGCCGACATCACGGCGGTCGACTTCCTGGAAGACTTCCTCGATCAACTCGCCATCAGGGCGCAAGCAGGAGGCTGCGGCGGGCGGATCAAGACGCAGGCCGCCTCCATGGACGCGCTTGCCTTCGAGGCGCAGTCCTTGGATGCGATCTGGTCCGAAGGCGCGATCTACAACATGGGTTTCGAGAAGGGGATCAGGGCCTGGAGACCCTTTCTGAAGCCAGGAGGCATATTGGCACTATCCGAGCTTACCTGGCTCACCGGCGAGCGGCCTGCGGAACTGGATCGGCACTGGATGCAGCTCTACCCCGAGGTCGCCACGGCTTCGGCCAAGATCGCTGTTCTGGAGGCCAATGGCTATGCGCCAGTCGGGTACTTTGCGCTTGGCAAAAGATGCTGGTTGGAAAACTATTATCGCCCGCTGCAGGCGCGTTTCGCGGATTTCCTAGCACGGCAGAGCCACTCGCAGGCAGCGCGCGCCCTCGTGCAGGCCGAGGAGGAAGAGATCGCGCTCTACGAGCGCTTCTCCGCCTACTACAGCTACGGCTACTTCCTAGCCAGTCGGACAGCCGACTGAGATTTTGGAGCCGGGCTCTAAGGTCAGGCGAAAGCCTTGTAGGCCGTCAGGGTGAAGGTATCGCGGATGCCAGGCAGACGCTGAATGCTGGAGGTCACGAAGTGGCCGATGTCGTCGGCATCCTGCAGATAGCACTTCACCAGCAGGTCGTGCTGGCCGGAGATCGAATGCACTTCGGAGACCTGCTCGACCTCCTGCACCAGGCTATCGGCCACCTTGTAGGCCTCGCCCAAATTGCACTTCACCAGGATGAAGAGGGTCTGCATGGCGTCTGCTTCCTAACGCTGGGCGGCTGGAACCGGGCGCAACAGGAAAGCCGGCGTGTGATCGCCGAAAGAAGAGGTGGGATTGTGCGGCTCGTTCGAGGGCTGGGCATAGCCCGGGCGCGGTGCACGGGTCGAGCGGGATCGCGATGACGAAGAAGACGACGAGGACGATGAAGACGACGATGACGAGGAAGAGCGGCTGCTACTCGACCCGGATGACTTCTTCGACTTCTGTTGCGGCGCCTTCTCTTCCGGCTCGCTTGCCACCTTGGGTGTGGCGACCTCTTGCAAGGTGATCTCCGCCGGCTCTTTCTTGATCAGCTTCAAGAGGTTGGCATAGCTGCGGGCATCCGCCTTGGTGACCAGCATGAAGGCCTTGCCCTTGCGGCCTGCGCGTCCCGTGCGGCCGATGCGGTGGACATAGTCTTCCGGATGGCTGGGAACGTCGTAGTTGAAGACGTGGCTGACGGTCGGAATGTCCAGGCCGCGTGCGGCAACGTCGGAGCAAACCAGGATCTTTACCTTGCTGTCGCGGAAAAACTCCAGGGTTTCGGTGCGGGCCGGCTGGCTCATGTCGCCGTGCAGGGCTTTGGCATCGAAGCCGTGACGCGAGAGCGAGCGCTGGACGATGGCGACATCGCGTTTGCGGTTGCAGAAGATCAGGGCGCTCTGCGGCTCGTCCAGATGGATCAGCGCGCGCAAGGCTTCGCGCTTTTGGGAGGCCTCGACACCGCAGCGCAGCACGGCCTGCTCGATGGTATCGGCGGTCTGTGCCGGCGGGGTAACGGCCACTTCCTTGGGGTTGCTGAGGAAGCGGTCGGCCAGACGCCGGATCTCGGGCGGCATGGTGGCCGAAAAGAAGAGTGTCTGGCGCAACGGCGGCAGGCGACCGACGATGGTCTCGATATCGGGAATGAAACCCATATCCAGCATGCGGTCGGCTTCGTCGATGACCAGGGTCTTGACGTCCGCCAGGATGATCTTGCCGCGCTCGATCAAGTCGATCAGGCGGCCGGGCGTGGCGATCAGAACATCGACCCCGCGCTCCAGCTTGCGTTCCTGGTCGGAGAGCGAGGTGCCGCCGGTCAGGAGCGCCATCGTCAGCTTGTGGTTGGTGCCGTACTTCTGAAAAGCCTCACTGACCTGGGCTGCCAACTCGCGCGTCGGCTCCAGGATCAAAGAGCGCGGCATGCGCGCTCGAGAGCGGCCGCCGGACAGCATTTCGATCATCGGTAGGGTAAAGCCGGCGGTCTTGCCGGTACCTGTCTGTGCACAGCCGAGAAGGTCTCGGCCCATCAGCACATAGGGGATTGCCTTTTCCTGGATCGGTGTCGGTTTGTCGTATCCAGCCTTTACGACTGCATCGAGGAGGGCCTCGCTAAGGCCTAAATCGCTAAAGCTTGTGTCTGCGCTCAAAGCGCTCTTCCCATATCTCTTTTTGATGAAACAGAAATCACCAGGACGCTCGGTCGTTGGCGATGGTCAAGACATATGCAACATAGTTACAGATTTAAAGGTCTGCGACCGCATGCCCTTCTGCTCAGGGCGTTTTCCACAGATGCGATCGATTTGTCAAGCGTACACCGGCTGCAACGCGGGCAGGATGCGATTTCCCGGTTAGAAATCAAAGTCCTGATCGCGCAAGAGATAGTCGATGTTACGGCCTGGGAAGAGGGCGGCACCGATCTGGGCGAAGAAGTTCTCCAGCGCCGGATCGTCGGCGCCGTTCAATCGAGAGATCGAGGCATTGGTAGAGGAAAGGCGGGTGGTGCCACTGCAGGCAGCAGCGGAGACGGTAAGGCCCAATCCGTTGAAAGCCCCGCCGCGCTCTGGTGGCGCATCGCAAAGCCGCCAGGAATTGGCGCCGCCGATGGCAACGACGACGCGGTTCTTCGAGGGGCTCTCGGCCAGCTCGCTTGGGGTCAACTGGAACTTGGTTCCAAAGGCGCCGTCGGCAATGCCGGTGGCCGCAACCTGAGCCAGTTGCGTGCGCTCCTCCGGGGTCGTGCTGTCGCCGATCAGGACCAGCTGCCCGTTGCCGACAAAGCCTGCATTGGACTGCGGGATGTAGCGCTGGGTGTCGGTGGAGGAGATGATCGTCGAACCGCTGGTGCAAGCGCTCAGCAGTCCAAAGGCCGCGATGCCCAATACCACCCTAAACCACATGGTCATCTCCTTGTCGCTGCATAGGCTATCAGTTGGCGTTGGAAAGCGTTCTCGGCAAGGCCCTTGCCTTGCTGGATCAGGGCGGGGGCCGTGCCGGAACATTCCGGCATTGTCGTGAGCGGACAAGTCGGGTGGTGACCTTCGTGTGAACTGCTGAAGGTCTGGCTGTGATCCGCTGGCCGCGCCTAGCGCTTCGGGCGTCGATTGCTGCCCATGAAGCCGGGCGGGCGGCGTTTGATCCAGGCAATGAAGCGACGAATTTCCGGGTGGGTGCGCAGGGCATCGACGGTGGCGTAGTCCCGAGCCAGTTCGCGCTCGCTCAAGGTCGCATGGATCTTGTCGTGGCAGATGCGGTGCAACTGGACGGTCTCGCGACCGCCGTGGCTCTTGGGAACGAGGTGGTGCAGGTTGGCGCTGCCCGGAAGCATCGGCCTGCCGCAAAGCGCGCAGTGCGGCAGGTCCGATGCAGGGCTTGCCATCGTGCCCTTAGAGCGCGTCGGGAAACTGAGGGGCTAGCCGATGACGGAGTAGCCGCGTCCGCGCATGCAGTTGCGGACCATCTGCTTCTCGTCGCTGATGCCCGATGCGGCACCGCCGACCGTGCCAGCCGTGCCGCCGATGGCAGCGCCGGCAGCAGCACCGGTGCCCGCACCACCGCCTAGGATGGCGCCGGCAATGGCTCCGGTTGCAGCGCCCAAAGCGGCGCCGCCGACACCGGCCACGGCGGTATCCTCGACGACCGAACTGCCCTGCTGTGCGAGGTTCCGGCACTCTTGCAGGTTCTTGTCGAAGTTCTCGGGCGTGTTCGTGCTGGCGGCGAAATCCACGGTCGGCGTGTAGGAACTGGCGCAGCCGGCGATCATCGCGCCGGCCAGCAGTGCGACCGAAAGCTTTGCGTACATGTTTGATCTCCCTCGTTTAACGGTAACGGGTTGCTTTTAGGGCTCCATACGACTCTACGTAACGAGCCGCCGAAGCATCCCACTGACAAAGGCGTGAGGGTCGAACTGCGCGTCGGCTAGACGTCCAGATCCTGAGCAAAACGGGCATTCTCCTGGATGAAGGCAAAGCGCTTCTCGGCCTTCTTGCCCATCAGGGCCTCGATCCGCTTTGCCGTCTCGGCACCGACAGCCTCCGGCTCCTCTTCCTCAGCGGCAGCGATCACTACCTGTTGCAGCTTACGCTTCCCGGCATCCATGGTGGTCTCACGCAACTGCATGGCCGGCATCTCGCCCAGGCCCTTGAAGCGGCTGATCTCGATCTTGCCGCGACCGCTAAAGCCGCTTTCCATCAGCCGCTCCTTGTCGGCGTCGTCCATGGCATAGAGCGTGCTGCCGCCTTGGGTCAGGCGATAGAGCGGCGGTTGGGCCAGGAAGAGGCGGCCGCTTTGCACCAGGCCCGGCATCTCGCGCCAGAAGAAGGTGATCAGCAAGGCGGCGATGTGGGCACCGTCGACATCGGCGTCGGTCATTACGATCACCCGCTCGTAGCGCAGCTTGTCCAACGAGAAGTTGGCGCGGGTGCCGCAGCCCAACGCTTGGGTCAGATCACTGAGCTCTTGATTGTCCTTCAGTTTCTCGGCCGAGGCACTGGCCACATTCAGGATTTTGCCGCGCAGAGGCAGTACCGCTTGGGTCTCGCGGTTGCGGGCCTGCTTGGCGGAGCCGCCGGCCGAATCGCCCTCGACGATGAAGATCTCGGTGTTCTCCGCGCGGGTCGAGCTGCAGTCGGCCAGCTTGCCGGGCAGGCGCAGGCGCCGGCTGGTCGCCGTCTTGCGGCTCTGCTCCTTCTGGGCGCGACGGCGCAGGCGCTCTTCGGCATGCTCGATGGCATGCTCCAGCAGCTGGCGGGCGCGTTCCGGTTCGGCCGCCAGCCAATGCTCGAAGTGATCCTTGACCACGCCCTCGACCATGCGCTGGGCGCGCGTGGTGACCAGCTTCTCCTTCGTCTGGCCCTGGAACTGCGGGTCCTTGATGAAGATGGAGAGGTAGATCACGGCACCGGACACCAGATCCTCGGCCGTGACGATGCTGGCCTTCTTCTGGCCCAAGAGTTCGCCATAGGCTTTCAGGCCGCGCAGCAAGCCCTGTCGCAGGCCGGCTTCGTGCGTGCCGCCCTCCGGGGTCGGTACCGTGTTGCAGTAGGTATGGACCTGGCCGTCCTCGTCGAGTGGCCAGGCCAGGGCCCACTCCAGGCGGTCGGCTGCGTCATTCATTCCTGCCTGACCGGCGAAGGGCAGGGGGGTCACCTGCGGGCGCTCACCGATCACCTCGGCCAGGGAGTCTGCCAGGCCGTTGGGAAAGTGCAGTCGCGCCTCGGTCGGCGTCTTGTCGTTCTCCTTGATCAGCTCCGGCGAACAGGACCAGCGGATTTCGACACCGCGGAAGAGATAGGCCTTGGAGCGCGCCATACGATAGAGCTTGGCCGGCTCCAAGCGCAGGTTGGCCTCGAAGATCTCCGTGTCGGGGGTAAAGGTGATCGAGGTGCCACGCCGGTTGGGTGCCGCACCCGCAGCCCGGAGCTTTCCCAAGGGCTTGCCCTGCGCATAAGACTGGCACCAGAGCTTGCGGTCGCGGGCGACCTCTACGGTCAACTCGGCCGCCAATGCGTTGACCACCGAGAGACCGACGCCGTGCAGGCCTCCGGCCGTCGCGTAGGCCTTGTCCGAGAATTTGCCGCCGGAATGGAGCGTGGTCAGGATGACCTCCAGCGCCGACTGCTTCGGGTACTTGGGATGCGGGTCCACTGGGATGCCGCGCCCATTGTCGACGACGGTGACCTTGTTGCCGTCCTCGAGGCGCAGCTCGATGCGACTGGCATGACCGGCCACCGCCTCGTCCATTGCGTTGTCCAACAGCTCCGCGACCAGATGGTGCAAGGCACGGGCGTCCGTGCCGCCGACATACATGCCCGGGCGCCGGCGCACAGGCTCCAGGCCTTCCAGGACTTCAATGTCTTTGGCGGAGTAGCCGGGCGGCTGCTGCGGGTTGTTGGCGAAGAGATCCGACATGGCTCCAGGTCTATCCAAAGCGCTTAGAGCCTGGCAAGCCGTCCGCGCCTGTGATAGCCAAGCAAACGCTGCGACAGAGCGTGCCATCAACGAGGGAAGCGACGTGACCGACCAGCAGGCCATCCCTAGCAAGCCGCTACAGGAAGAGCCAGCGCTCAGAACCTTGGCGATGCCAGCCGACGCCAACCCCGCTGGGGATATCTTCGGCGGCTGGGTCCTGGCGCAGATGGATCTGGCCGGCGCCTTGCCGGCCGTCCGCCATTCCGAGGGGCGGGTCGTCACCGTTGCCGTCGAGGCGATGCGGTTTCATCAGCCGATTTTTATCGGCGATCTGGTGACCTGCTACGCCAAGATCGCCAAGAGCGGCCGAACCTCCATGCACAGCAAGATCGATACCTGGGTGACGCGGCACCGCGACGGCGAAGAGGTGTTGGTCACCGAGGGAACCTTCATCTATGTCGCAGTCGATGATCGCGGCCAACCGCGTGTGCTGCCGAGTTTCAAGGGCTAGGCCCGTGCTTCTTTGCCAACCCACTTTTCGAGCTAGGAACTGCTGAACCGTGATCACACTCTACTCCGCGGATACGCCACACGGACTGCGCGCTGCGCTCATTCTGGAAGAGTGCGGTCTGGACTACACCCTCAAGATGGTTGACCTGATGAAGGGCGAACAGCGCGAGGCCTCCTTCCTCAAGCTGAACCCACGCGGCCAGATCCCGGTGGTCGTCGATACGCAAGAACCCGAAGGACCCAAGCTGGTGCTGGCCCAGTCGGCCGCAATACTATTGCACTATGCGCAAAAGACCGGCGTGCTCTGGCCGAACGAGCCTGGAGAGCAGGCCCTGGCGCTGCAATGGCTGATGCATGCCGCCAGCGACATGTCGTCCATCGGTTCGACGCTCTTCTCTTTGGAGCACTTTGTTCCTGAGAAATCAGAGAGTACGATCGAATACTTCATAGAGCGGTTAGAGCCGCACCTGGACTACATCGAGGCCCGCTTGCAAAGCGTCGAGTATCTGGCCGGACCGCTCAGCATCGCCGATCTCTCACTCTTCCCAGTCGTCAAGGCGCGCCTACAGACGATCCGCGACATCGACGACTATGAGGCCATAGAGGCCTGGATGGCACGGATCGCCGCGCGGCCGGCGGTCGTCCGCGCGGTCGAGAAGAACCAAGGAAGCTAGCCCGGAAATCGCCTATGACGACCCTATCCTGGTACCATTCCCGGGTTAGAGGCGTCGCTCAAGCATGGCGACCTGCTTGCCATCGGAGGGGTTGATGCGGCTGGTGAGCTGAGAGAAGCCGAGGCTCTTGTGAAAGGCCAGAGAGACCGGGTTCGGCGGCACCTCGTTGACCTCGCAGCAAAGCCGCGGCTGGCCCGCATCCTTGGCCCAAACGGCAAGCGCATCATAGAGCCTGCGGCCAAGGCCAAGTCCGCGCCCGGCCTGCTCCACCATCACCCGGTCGATGTAGGCGAAGGCCTCGTCTTGCGCATTGAACCAGGCGTAGTTCGTGCTTTCGTAGGTGGAGCCCTTGGTGAAGGCGACGAGAACCGCAAGGGGCTGCGCGTCAATCTCCGCCACCCCGGTCCAGGCGGCCCGTTTCATCAGGGCCTTTAGTTCTTCCAGGTTCAAGGCGTTGACGGCCGGAACACAGGCGTCGTTGAGGTCTCTCAGCCAGGCCAGGTCACTGGCGTCGAGCGGGCGGATTGTGCAGGTCGCTTGCTTCTTGGTCATGCCTTGTCTTAAAGCGCGCGGGTCTCGCAAAAGGCAAGAGCCAACACTGGCAAATCTCCCCGCTTACGACCTGTCGTTGCCCGATCAGGCTTTCGGCGCCAACAGCGAGATTTCGTACCAGGTATCCTGCTGGTTCTGGGCGGTATCGAGTTGGCGACAGCGATAGGTGGCCTTCAGCGCGCGCCCAGGCGGATGTTGACCGGACTTGAGCCCGGCAATGATGGCTGCTTGCTGCTGGCAAAAAGCCAAGCTGTCATAGGTGACGGGTGGCGACGAGTAGTAACAGGTCGATATGCCAACGCAGACTTTGATCAGTAGCGCGAACATGGGTGCTACTCCCACATTTTGTTGCCGAGCTCTCTGAGCAATCTCTTCGGATCGCCTCTTATGTGACAGTATGATGACATATCGACATGAGTCTGCAAGAGGGCTTCTGGTGCTGTGGTATCGATCCGCACTCGACACGAAAGAAGGGGCCGCAGTCCCAAAGACTGCGGCCCCTTGCTCCACGTCACTCTTTTCGATCTTCAAGAGGGGTGCGACACCTCCCTCAACTAAGACCGGCCAGACTCGGTCGTTTTAGACAGAATAGTACATCTGGAATTCGATCGGGTGCGGGGTGTGCTCGAACGCCCAGACCTCTTCCCATTTGAGTTCCAAGTAACCCTCTATCTGCTCTTTGGTGAAGACATCGCCGGCGAGCAGGAAGTCATGGTCGTTCTCCAGCGCCGTCAGCGCATCGCGCAGGCTGCCACAGACCTGCGGGACGTCCTTCAACTCCTCGGCCGGCAGATCGTAGAGGTTCTTATCCATCGGATCGCCCGGGTGAATGCGGTTCTGGATACCGTCCAGACCGGCCATCAGCATGGCGGTGAAGGCCAGATAGGGGTTGGCGCCCGGATCGGGGAAGCGCACCTCGACCCGCTTGGCCTTCGGTGAGGCGCCGAAGGGAATGCGGCAGGAGGCAGAGCGGTTGCGGGCCGAGTAGGCCAGCAGCACCGGTGCCTCGAAGCCGGGGATCAGGCGCTTGTAGCTGTTGGTCAGCGGGTTGGTAAACGCGTTGATCGTGCGCGCATGCTTGATGATGCCGCCGATGTAATAGAGCGCCATCTCCGACAGGCCGGCGTAACCGTCACCGGCGAAGAGCGGCTTGCCGTCCTTCCACAGCGACTGATGGCAGTGCATGCCCGATCCATTGTCACCCTTGACGGGCTTGGGCATGAAGGTCGCCGTCTTGCCGTAGGAGTGGGCGACATTGTGGACGACGTACTTGTAGATTTGCATGTTGTCGGCACACTTCAGCATGTCGTCGAAGCGAATGCCCAGCTCGTGCTGCGAGGGCGCGACCTCATGGTGGTGCTTTTCCACCGGCACGCCCATTTCCTCCATGACCGTCACCATCTCGGCGCGCAGGTCGGTTCCGGAATCGACCGGAGCCACCGGGAAATAGCCGCCCTTGACCACCGGGCGATGGCCCATGTTGCCCTCTTCGAACTCGGCGTGGGAGACGTAGGGGCCTTCCTCCGAGGTGAAGCGGAAGAAGGTATGGTTCATGTCGACTGCGAAGCGGACGTCGTCGAACACGAAGAACTCGGCCTCGGGCCCGAAGACGGCATTGTCTGCAATACCGGTGGCACTCAGGTGGGCCAGCGCCTTGCGCATGGTCGAACGCGGGTCGCGGTCGTAGAACTGTCCGGTGACCGGGTCCAGCACGTCGCAGACCAGGATCAGCTGTGGCTGTGCGGCGAAGGGATCCATCACCGCGCTTGCAAGGTCGGGCTTCAGGTTCATGTCGGACTCGTTGATCGCCTTCCAGCCGGCAATCGAAGAGCCGTCGAACATGATGCCGTCGGTCAGCATCTCGTCATCGACGGTCGAGACATGCTGGGCAACATGGTGCCACTTGCCCCTGGGATCGGTGAAGCGAAAGTCGACGTACTTAACGTCGTATTCCTTGATCATTTCCAGAACGGTGTTGACGTCGGACATGGTTGCTTTGGTCCTCATCTGCGGCCCTTGCGGGCAATTGCGCTGCTGTTGTGGCGGATGTCGGAGAAGACGGAGGTAGCCCTGGTTCAGTCGGCGGACTAAACGGCGTCGGGTCCGCGCTCTCCGGTTCGGATGCGAATGGCTTCGTCGACGCTGGAGACGAAAATCTTGCCATCGCCGATGCGGCCGGTTCGGGCAGCCTGCTGGATTGCCTCGACGGCGCGCTCCACCAGGCTGTCGTCGATCACCACCTCAAGGCGGACCTTGGGCAGGAAGTCGACGACATACTCCGCACCGCGATAGAGTTCCGTGTGGCCTTTTTGGCGCCCGAAACCCTTAGCCTCGGTAACCGTGATGCCCTTGATACCGACGTCGTGAAGCGCTTCCTTCACCTCGTCTAGTTTGAAGGGTTTGATGATGGCTTCAATTTTCTTCATGCGGCCTCTCGGTGATCGGCCACAGCCGGGAGACTGCGGCGGCGTGAACGAATGTATCTAAGCAAGTTCCGTGCCAACCTGCTCGAACGATAGATCTGGCCCAGTATGGGGACCAAACCACAACACTGTCCGGCGTTCAGATAGGCAGATGATTACACATTGAGCAGAAGTTGTGGCTAATTTTTGTGCAGATATTGATCGATGCGCTCGAGCGCTTCTTCAATGACGCTATCCGAGGCGGCGTAGGAGAACCTGAGGTGGCCGGCGCCGGCATCGCCGAAGGCCGAGCCAGCCAAGGTCGCAACGCCGGCCTCTTCCAGGAGCAGTGTCTCCAGTTCCCTGTCGCCAAGCCCCGTTCCGGCGATGGAGGGAAAGGCGTAGAAGGCGCCACCGGAGGCAACCGCATCCACACCGGGAAGCGCATTCAGGCCGTCGATCACCAGCCGACGACGGCGGGCAAAGGTCTGGCGCATCTCCTCCACACAGTCTTGCGGGCCTTCCAAGGCGGCGATCCCTGCCCACTGCGTTGCTGCATTGACGCAGGAGTGAGAATTGATCGCCAGGCGGCCTACCCCCTCGACCAGACGCTTTGGCCAGACGCCATAGCCCAGGCGCCAGCCGGTCATGGCGTAGCTCTTGGAAAAGCCATCCAGCATGATCAGCTGCTCGTCCAGTTCCGGGTGTTTCAGAAAGCTGTGATGCGCGGCCCCATCATAGAGCAGCAGGCTGTAAATCTCGTCCGCGAGCAGGGCAGTCTGCGGATTGTCGGCGATCGTCTTGGCGATTGCCTGCACGGACTGCGGGCCGGTCACGCCGCCGGTCGGATTGCCGGGCGAGTTGACGACGACCAGGCGGGTCTTGGGCGTGATGCGCGCAGCCAGTGCCTCCGGATCGACGGCAAAGCCGTTATCCGCAGACAGTGGAAGCGGCACCGGAACGGCACCGCAATAGTCGATCAAGCTGCGATAGATGGGAAAGCCCGGATCGGGATAGACGACCTCGCACCCGGGCTCGACCATGGCAAGAAAGGCAAAGAACATGGTGACCTTGCCGCCGGGCACCACAAGCACGCGGTCCGGATCCAGCTCTCTGGCATGCCGGCGCAACAGATCGGCTGCAATGGCTTCGCGCAAGGGCAGAATGCCGTTGGCTGGCGTATAGCCGTGCGCACCGTCACGCAGTGCCTTGATCGCGGCCTCGACCACATGCGGCGGTGTCGGGAAATCGGGCTGACCGATGGCCAGACTGATGATGTCCCGGCCTTGCCGGCGAAGGGCCTCTGCCCGGGCCAGCACCTGAAAGGCGCTTTCTGTACCCAAGCGATCGAGGGAGGCTGAAATCTGCATGGTTTTCCTCGCGTTTGGCGTTGTCCCCGGTGGTTTCGTCCCACAGTCCGCAGCGGCCCGCAAGCGGCCTGCGTCAGCCTCTTGACGCGGCCACCGGCAACGCGCCATATAGCGGCCTTCAATTCGCCGGGCCGGTTTCTGACGCCCGACCGCGATGGTGGCTGTAGCTCAGTTGGTTAGAGCACCGGATTGTGATTCCGGGGGTCGTGGGTTCAAGTCCCATCAGCCACCCCATCTCTAAGAGGTCCAGAGCGGTGGGAAGGCTTTTGGGCCTTTGCCGAACGCTTGCCCGCAACGAAGGATGCCGACCATGACGCAGCCCCTGAAACAGCGCTTGCTTGGCGGGGAGACCGTTTTTGGCTTCTGGCACATGACGGCCTCGCCTATGGTTGCAGAAATCCTGGCGCAGGCGGGCTATGATACCTGCATCATCGACATGGAACACGGCGCTGGATCCTACATGGATGCGCAGACATCTGCGCAGGCCATGGCGGCCTCGGGTTGCCAGCCCTTGCTGCGCGTACCGGTCACCAACCGGGTCGAGATCAAACGCGCGCTCGACATCGGCGCGGTCGGCGTTGTCTGCCCCGGTATCGCCTCGGTCGCCGAAGCCGAAGAAGCGGCCCGAGCCTGCCGCTATCCGCCGAACGGCGTGCGTGGCATGGCGCCGACCATTGTCCGTCCGGCGCGCTACGGCAGCATCTGGCAGGACTACATCGACCAGGCCGACCGCGACGTGATCTGCATCTGCCAGGTCGAGACCAAGGCCGCTGTCGATTCGATTGACGAGATCGCCGCGATCGACGGCGTCGACATGCTGTTCATCGGACCGATGGATCTGTCCGGCGACCTGGGTCAGCGCGGGCAGCCCGATCATCCGATCGTGGACGAGGCTATGGCGAAGGTCGCGGCGGCGGCCAAGAAGAACGGCAAGGCGCTGGGCAGCATTCCGACGGCCGGGCGCGGCCGAGACGCACTCTTGGCTGCCGGCTACAGCTGCATCATTGCCGACGCCGACGTCGCCTTGCTGCGCGACGGTGCCGCGGCAAGTCTGGCGCGCCTGCGCGGCTAAACGAAGCCCGCCCCATGCACAACAGCCTCCTTGCCGATCCCAGCCTGCTGACGGTCGCGCAGATGGGGGCGGCGGACAAGGCAGCAATGGCGGCGGGAACGCCCGGGTCCGTCCTGATGGACAAGGCCGGTCTCGCCGTGGCGGAAGCCATCATGCGGCGCTTCATCCCGCAGCCCCTGTCTATCTATTGCGGCCCCGGCAACAACGGCGGTGACGGCTTCGTGGCCGCCCGCTATCTGGCCGAAGCAGGCTGGCCGGTCCGTCTCTTCGCCCTTCGCAAGGCCGCCGATTACCGCGGCGATGCCGGCTTCCATGCCGCACTCTGGAAGGGTGCAACCGAAACCTCCGAGGCCGCTCTATCGGATACAGCGGGTCTTGTCGTCGACGCGCTCTTCGGCGCCGGCTTGGATCGGCCGCTCGCGGGCCTATCGGCAGAACTTGTCGCGGCTTGGAAGGCGAGGGCGGCCAAGGTCGTGGCGGTCGATGTGCCCAGCGGTCTGGATGGCGACACGGGGCAGGTTCTTGGAGAGCACTGCTGCGCCTCGGTCCTGACCGTCACCTTCTGCCGCCGCAAGCCCGGCCATCTGCTGCAACCGGGGCGCAGCCTCTGCGGTGAGGTGGTGCTGGCCGATATCGGCATTGCCGATGCCATCGTGGCGGCTCTGGAGCCGCGTTTCTATCGCAATGCTCCGGCGCTTTGGGGCACCAGCCTGCGCTGGCGCGGGTCGGAGAGTCACAAGTATGGCTTCGGCTCGCTGCTGCTGCGCGGCGGCGGGCAGATGACAGGGGCGGGGCGTCTGGCGGCACGGGCGGCCCTTCGGGTCGGAAGCGGGCTGGTTACCATCGCCGCGCCAAAAGAGAGCCTGTCGGTCTATGCGATGAGCGCTGCAGCCGCGATCCTGGCGCCTTGCGAAGACGCGCAAGATTGGCGTCGTCTGCTTGACGAGCCTCGGATCTCCGCCCTCTTGGTGGGTCCTGGCAATGGCCGCGACCGCGCGACAGAGACAGCCGTTCTGGACGCTCTGGCCAGCGGCAAGCCCTCAGTCCTCGATGCCGATGCCATCTCGGTTTTCGCCGGGCGGGCAGGGGACCTGGCGCAGGCTCGGAAAGGCGAAATGATTCTCACGCCGCACGAGGGTGAGTTTTCCCGGTTATTCACAGGATTGAGCGGCAATCGTGTCGAGCGCGCCCAGGCCGCGGCAAAAAAGCTTGGCGCGGTGATCGTTCTTAAAGGTAGCGATAGTCTGATCGCTGCACCCGATGGTCGCCTTGCCATCAACGACAATGCGCCCCCTGGTCTGGCCATAGCCGGGGCAGGGGATGTTTTAAGTGGCCTTGTCGCTGGTCTCTTGGCCCAAGGACTTCCCGCTTTCGATGCCGCAGCGGCCGCAGTCTGGATGCATGGCGCCGCGGCGGGCGATAGCGTTTCAGGGTTGCTCGCCGACGATTTGCCCGACCGCATCCCTGCCATTCTTAAGACTCTGCGTTAAGTAAACAATCGGCCTTGAACACTTGGGGCCAGGTGATTTAGCCTCCCGTCCATGGTGACGTGCTGCTGCGGCAGCGCAGCTCTGCGAGAGATTATCACCGTCTCGTTCAGCGGTTAGGTCGAGGTCTTTACCCAATGCGACAGGTCCGGAACGATCGTCAATCGAGCACAGCGGCGCAGAAGGTCAGGGTCGGCGCCCTCTACCGCGCGCGGCTTGGTGACGGCACCGTGGAGACGGCTGTGGTGAACTCGGTCCGCGAGGACGTGAGTGGGATCGTCCATGTGCGATTCAATCTGTTCAAGGATCGCCCGCAGATGCTGCGCCGCACGGTGGGGCCGCGGATCTTGAGCCTGACCGCCTTTCGGCAACGCTACCGCGAAGAGGTTTCGCTGCCGGGATCGCTTGCAGCGGAATAAGAGCTATTAGCGGTAAAGCGCTTCCTGTCCTAATTGAGCATCTGATAAGCTACCTTCGTTGAAATCGAGTAACGAGGGTCCCCTATCCATGTCTTCTGCGTTGCAAAGTCAGTCTGAACAGACACTTAGCCCTGAAAGTGAAGCTGAACGGCAGCGTTTGCTCCAGGCGCTGGAGCGCAAAGTCCTTTGGCTCTCCACCTGGATTATCCACCACGCCAACCACGTACGTCCCTCCAGGGACGGGCTGAAGGTCGGTGGGCATCAGGCCTCGTCCGCGTCCCTGACGACGATCATGACCGCGCTCTATTTCGACATCCTGCGCAAGGAAGACCGGGTTGCGGTCAAGCCGCATGCGAGCCCGACTTACCACGCGATTAACTACCTGCTGGGAAAGCAGAGCCGGGACAAGCTGCAGAACTTTCGCGCGCTTGGCGGGATGCAGTCCTATCCATCGCGAACGAAGGATCACCTCGATGTCGACTTCTCGACCGGGTCCGTTGGGCTGGGCGTCGCGCTGACGGCTTTTTCGAGCCTGGTCCAGGACTATGTCGCCCTGAAGAATTGGCTGCCCGAGGGACGCCCCATGGGGCGCATGGTGGCCCTGGTGGGCGATGCAGAGCTGGATGAAGGTAACGTCTTCGAGTGCATGCTGGAGGGCTGGAAGCACGATCTGCGCAACACCTGGTGGGTGATCGACTACAACCGCCAGAGCCTCGATGCCGTGGTCAGCGATCGCCTGTTCGGGCAGATCGATCGGATCTTCGGCGCCATGGGCTGGGAAGTGGTCACCATGAAGTATGGCAAGCGCCTTCAGGCTGCCTTTGCCAAGCGCGGTGGCGATGCCTTGCGGCACTGGATCGACGACTGCCCGAACTCGCTCTACTCGGCCCTGACCTATCAAGGCGGCTCGGCCTGGCGGCGGCAGCTGCTGGCCGATCTGGGCGATACCGCCGGTATCAAGGCCCTGCTGGATGACGAAGACGACGAGAGCTTGGGGCGGCTCATGACCAATCTTGCCGGCAACGATATGGAAACGGTGCTGGAAACCTTCGGCAAGCGTCGCTCCCTGGAACAGCCGACCTGCTTTTTAGCCTATACGATCAAAGGCTTCGGACTGCCTTTTGCGGGCCATAAGGACAATCACGCCGGCCTGATGAACGAAGCCCAAATGGAGATTTTCCGTGAACAGAACGGCATCGCTCCGGGTCGGGAGTGGGAACCCTTTGCTGGCATGGAAGAGGAGGCGGAAGCCCTCACAGCGTTCCTGAACCAGGTTCCCATGGCGGCGAAGGATCGTGCGCTGAAGGCCGCCAAGGTCCCCTTGCCGGATCATTTCCCGATGCCTCAGGGTGACTCGCTGTCCACCCAGGCCGGCTTCGGACAGATCATGGGCGAGCTCGCCAAGCAGGAGGGCCTGCTGGCCGATCGGCTGGTCACCACTTCTCCGGACGTCACGGTCTCGACCAACCTCGGCGCCTTCGTCAATCGCCGCGGCATCTTCGACCGACGCGGACGCGAAGACACCTTCAAGGAGCAGAAGGTCGTCTCGGCGCAGCGCTGGGCCATGTCACCGCAAGGCCAGCACATCGAACTAGGCATTGCCGAGCACAATCTCTTCGGGGTGCTGGCCGCGCTCGGTCTTTCGCACAGCCTGTTCGGCTGCCGCCTGCTGCCGGTGGGAACGCTCTACGATCCCTTCATCCAGCGCGGCTTGGATGTGCTGAACTACGCCTGCTATCAGGATGCCCGCTTCCTGGTGGTGGCGACGCCATCCGGCATTACCTTGGCCCCAGAGGGCGGCGCCCATCAGTCGATCGCGACGCCGCTGATCGGTATGGCGCAGGACAAGCTGGCATACTTCGAACCGGCCTATGTCGACGAGCTCTCGGTGCTGATGGAGTGGTCGTTCGACTACATTCAGCGCGACGGGGCTCACGAGTCTGGCGGGGAGGGCGGCCGGTACGGGGAGAGCGCGTGGCTGCGCGACAAGGACGGCGGCTCGGTTTATCTGCGGCTTTCGACTCGAGCTTTGGCCCAGCCCCAGCGCAGCCTCAGCGAGGCGGATCGGGCGGCCATCGTCGCCGGCGGCTACTGGCTGCGCCCGCCGGCTGCCGGCGCAAGCCTGGCGATCGTCGCCACCGGTGCCGTCATGCCGGAAGCCTTGGAGGCTTGGGAGGCCCTGCAGGAGGATCTGCCAGGTGCCGGTCTGCTGGCCGTGACCTCTCCTGACCGCCTCAATGCCGAGTGGAATGCCGTACAACGCAGCCGGCGCCGCGGTGAGACCAAAGCACCGAGTGCCATCGAGACCCTGCTGGCACCGCTGGCGCGCGACGCCGGGTTGGTCACCATCCTCGATGGACATCCGGCGACGCTCAGCTGGCTTGGCGCGGTTCGCGGGCAGACGGTGCAGCCCTTGGGGGTGGAGCACTTCGGGCAGTCGGGAGATATTCCGGATCTCTACCGTGTCTACGGTCTGGACAGCGACGCGATCCTGGATGCCTGCGCCTCGGCACTTCTCATTCGAAGCGGCCTCAGGTAGTGTGCTCTCGGGGAAGACTCGGGCGGCCATGCTGCTGCTGCATTTGTCATCGGGTCTAGCCATTCCCATCGCCCAACCTCGCCCGTCCAGTCCGGGCGTGGCACTTTTCTCTTGGCAGCTGCGCGACGCCTGCGATAAACGGGCGCTTCCTGCGTGCCGCCTGCGGGCGTGGCGGAATTGGTAGACGCGCCAGGTTTAGGTCCTGGTGAGGCAACTCGTGGGGGTTCGAGTCCCTCCGCCCGCACCACATGTCGACCTGCTCCGACGTCGGGGTAGAGCGCGCAAACAGACAACCATCATTCTTCGCAAGAGAGCCGAGCGTCAGCATGCAAGTCACTGAGACGCAGTCCGAAGGGCTGCAACACACCTTCGAGATCACCGTTCCCGCGGACGACATCCAGACCCGGGTCGACAGCAAGCTGGCCGAGCTGGCGAAGACCGTAAACCTGCCGGGCTTCCGCCCCGGCAAGGTGCCGGTCGCGCTGATGAAGCAGCGCTATGGCCAGAATGTCATGGGCGAGGTGCTGGAGCAGACCGTGAACGAGTCGACCCAGCAGGCGATGAACGATCGCGAGCTGCGTCCGGCCGGCCGGCCGAAGGTCGAGATCGTCACCTTCGAGGACGGCAAGGATCTGGTCTACAAGGTCGAGGCCGAGGTTCTGCCCGACGTCGAGCCGATGGACTTCGCCAGCATGGAGATCGAGCGCCTGGTGATCGAGGTCGACGAAGAGCAGATGACCGAGACCCTGCAGCGCATCGCCGAGGCCAACAAGACCAGCAAGGATCTGGACGAGCCGCGCCCGGCTGCCGAGGGCGACCTGGTCACCATCGATTTCGACGGCACCGTCGACGGCGAGGCTCGCGAGGGCATGAAGGGCGAGGACATGCGCCTGGAGCTGGGCTCGGGCCAGTTCATCCCCGGTTTCGAGGACCAGCTGATCGGCGCCAGTGCGGACGAAGACCGCGAGGTCACCGTGACCTTCCCCGAGGAGTATCCGGCCGAGGATCTGCAGGGCAAGGAGGCCGTCTTCAAGGTGAAGGTGAAGAAGATCGAGGAAAGCGTGGCTTTGCCGATCGACGACAGCCTGGCCCAGGCCGTGGGCGAAGAGACCCTGGAGAGCCTGCGCGGCAAGGTGCGCGAGCGCATGGACGAAGACTTCGCCAACCTGACCGGCGGCTTCCTGAAGCGCAAGGTGCTGGACCGGCTGGCCGACGGGCACGATTTCCCGGTGCCGCCGGGCATGCTGGAGGCGGAGTTCAACGCGATCTGGGAGCAGATCGAAGAGGACCGCAAGAACGATCGGCTGGACGAGGAAGACAAGGACAAGAGCGAGGAGGAGCTGAAGGCCGACTATGGCCAGATCGCCGAGCGTCGCGTTCGCCTTGGGCTGCTGCTATCGGAGATCGCCCAGCGCAACTCCATCGAGGTCAGCCCGGACGAGTTGAACCAGGCCGTCATGGCCGAAGTCCGCCGCTATCCCGGTCAGGAGCAGCAGGTCATCGAGTACTTCCGCAACTCGCAGGAGGCCCTGGCCAATCTCCGCGCACCCTTGTTCGAGCAGAAGGTGATCGACCACATCGTCGAGCAGGCGCAGGTTACCGAGCGCAAGGTCTCGCAAGATGAGTTCAAGGCACTGATGGAAGCCGAGGACAAGGCCGAGAGCAAGGCCGGCGAGGAGAAGGGCGAGGAGACCGCGCCCAAGAAGACTGCGAATAAGAAGCAGCCGGCAAAGGCGAAGAAAGACGACGAGGGCGAGGCAGAGGCGGCAGCCGACTAGGCTGCTGGGCGCTGCAAGGCTGGGGCCTCACTCCAGGAGGGGTGACGAAGTCCCGGCCAGCACCTATGTGAAGGGGACGAGTTTAGCGGGCCACGGCGGCGACGGTGTCGCCGCGGGGCCGCAGGGCAGGAGACAAGAATGCGCGACCCGCATGACCTCTACATGAACACCCTGGTACCCATGGTCGTGGAGCAGACCAACCGCGGCGAGCGGGCCTACGACATCTATTCCCGCCTCTTGAAAGAGCGGATCATCTTTTTGACCGGACCGATCTTCGATCAGGTCTCCAGCCTGGTCTGTGCCCAGTTGCTGCACCTCGAGTCCGATAACCCCAAGAAGGACATCGCCTTCTACATCAATTCCCCCGGCGGTGTGGTCTCGGCCGGTCTGGCGATGTACGACACCATGCAGTACGTGCGCTGCGAGGTGTCGACCGTTTGTATCGGACAGGCAGCCTCGGCCGGATCGCTACTGCTGATGGCCGGCGCCAAGGGCAAGCGTTTTGCTTTGCCGAACGCCAAGGTGATGATCCATCAGCCTTCCGGTGGCTATCAGGGTCAGGCGACCGACATCGAGATTCACGCCAACGAGATCATCAAGACCCGGACCCGCCTGAACGAGCTTTATGCCGAGCACACCGGCCAGGACGTCAAGACCATCGCCGATGCCATGGAGCGCGATCGCTTCATGACACCGAAAGAGGCGCAGGAGTTCGGCTTGATTGACGAGGTTGTGATCAATCGCCCGGACATCGCCGAAGACGAGCCGGCGAGCGAGGGTTAGTTTTGACGGGGAAAGCCGGTGGTGTCCGGGCCGGTATCGCAAAAAGAGATGCCGACCGGCTGCCCATCGCAGTGACTTTGTGTTTGCTCTGTTGCAGTTTTGTCATTGTGCGGCCCGGTGGGCTCCGTCTAACATTCCAGGACGCCTGAGAAGACAGGCTTAGGAAGCTACAAGTATGACCAAGTCCAGCAGCGGCGACCCAAAGAATACACTTTACTGCTCTTTCTGCGGCAAGAGCCAGCACGAGGTGCGCAAACTGATCGCCGGCCCAACGGTGTTCATCTGCGACGAGTGTGTTGATCTGTGCACGGAGATCATTCGCGAGGAGCACAAGACGACTTTGGTGAAGTCGCGCGATGGCGTCCCGACGCCGCGCGATATCAACAAGGTCTTGGACGACTATGTAATTGGCCAGGATCACGCCAAGCGTGTTCTGTCCGTTGCCGTCCATAATCACTACAAGCGTCTGGCGCATAGCTCCAAGCACAACGACGTTGAGCTGGCCAAATCCAACATTCTGCTGGTTGGGCCGACCGGCTGCGGCAAAACGCTACTCGCCCAGACCCTGGCGCGGATCTTGGACGTCCCCTTCACGATGGCGGACGCCACGACCCTGACCGAGGCCGGTTACGTCGGTGAGGATGTCGAGAACATCATCCTGAAGCTGCTGCAATCGGCCGACTACAACGTGGAGCGTGCGCAGCGCGGCATCGTCTACATCGACGAGGTCGATAAGATCAGCCGCAAGTCCGACAACCCCTCGATCACCCGTGACGTTTCGGGCGAGGGTGTGCAGCAGGCGCTGCTGAAGATCATGGAGGGCACGGTTGCCTCCGTCCCGCCGCAGGGCGGGCGCAAGCATCCCCAGCAGGAGTTCCTGCAGGTGGACACGACCAACATCCTCTTCATCTGCGGCGGTGCCTTTGCCGGGTTGGAGCGGATCATCTCCATGCGCAATAAGGGCTCTTCGGTCGGCTTCGGTGCCGACGTCAGGGCTCCCGACGAGCGCTCTACCGGCGAGATCCTCTCCGAGGTCGAGCCCGAGGATCTTCTGAAGTTCGGCCTGATCCCGGAGTTCATCGGCCGCCTGCCGCTGATCGCGACCCTGAAGGATCTGGATTCAGATGCGCTGATCTCGATCCTGACCGATCCCAAGAACGCCCTGGTCAAGCAGTACCAGCGCCTCTTCGAGATGGAGAACGTCTCCGTCGAGTTTACCGAGGATGCCCTGGGCTCGATCGCCGAGAAGGCCATCGCGCGCAAGACCGGCGCCCGTGGTCTGCGCTCGATCATGGAGGATATCCTTCTGGACTCCATGTTCGATCTGCCCGGTCTGCAGGGGGTCGAGGAAATCGTGATCAATCGCGAGGTCGTCGAGGGCAGGGCGCAACCGCTCTACATCTATTCTGAGCGGCGCGAGGACGTGGAGCAGAGTGCATAGGTTCTGCTAACGCGGCTTGAAGCGACGCCGTTCAATTGTTTCCCTGGCGTCAAAACCCTTGGTCTGAAAGCTGCGAATCGTTGATCTTGTCGTAGCGGCAACGCAACCAGGCTTGAAAGCTGGCCTCTTGCGGCAAACTTAAAGGGTCGCCGGATCGCCTAATCCTAGGGATCCCTTACTTTAAGGGCGCCGCTTGCCTTCTGCCGGGCCCAGTCAAAAGAGAGGCACTATGCTCGATATCTCTAAAGGCACTGTCTTTCCAGTTCTTCCGCTGCGCGACATCGTGGTCTTCCCGCATATGATCGTGCCGCTTTTCGTCGGCCGGGAGAAGTCGGTGCGGGCCTTGGAAGACGTGATGAAGGACGACAAGCAGATTCTGCTGGTTACCCAGAAGAACGCTGCCGAAGACGACCCCACGGCCTCTGACATCTATACTGTCGGTACGGTCGGAACCGTGCTGCAGCTGCTGAAACTCCCGGATGGAACCGTGAAGGTGCTGGTCGAGGGCGCGCAGCGTGCGCGCATCCTGCGCTTCACCGAGAACGCCGAATTCTTCCAGGCCGAAGCCGAGCTTCTGGAGGAGGAAGAGAGCGACACGCAGGAGCAGGATGCGCTGATGCGCACCGTGGTCGGTCAGTTCGAGCAGTACATCAAGCTGAACAAGAAGATCCCGCCGGAGGTGCTGGTGTCGGTCAATCAGATCGATGAGCCCAGCAAGCTGGTGGATACCATCGCCTCCCACCTCTCGCTCAAGATCCACGATAAGCAGGAGCTTCTGGAGACCGATTCCATCGCGGCCCGCTTAGAGCGCGTCTATGCCTTCATGGAGTCGGAGATCGGCGTCCTGCAGGTCGAGAAGCGTATCCGCAGTCGGGTCAAGCGCCAGATGGAGAAGACCCAGCGCGAGTACTATCTCAACGAGCAGATGAAGGCGATCCAGAAGGAGCTGGGCGAGGGCGAGGACGGCCGCGACGAGGTGGCCGAGCTGGAAGAGAAGATCCGCAAGACCCGCTTCACCAAGGAGGCCCGCGAGAAGGTGCAGGCCGAGGTGAAGAAGCTGCGGACCATGAGCCCCATGTCGGCCGAAGCGACCGTGGTTCGCAACTACCTGGATTGGATGCTGGCGATTCCCTGGAGCAAGCCTTCGCGGATCAAGAAGGACATTCGCCTGGCCCATGAGGTCCTGGATGCCGATCACTATGGCCTGGACAAGGTCAAGGAGCGCATCCTGGAGTATCTTGCCGTCCAGCAGCGCATGAAGAAGATCAAGGGCCCGATCCTCTGCCTGGTCGGCCCTCCGGGTGTCGGCAAGACCTCGCTGGGCAAGTCCATTGCCAGGGCTACCGGGCGCAACTTCGTGCGCATGAGCCTGGGCGGTGTGCGCGATGAGGCCGAGGTGCGCGGGCATCGCCGGACCTACATCGGCTCCATGCCGGGCAAGGTCGTGCAGGGGATGAAGAAGGCGAAGTCCTCCAACCCCCTCTTCCTGCTCGACGAGGTCGACAAGCTGGGCAACGACTGGCGCGGCGATCCTTCCTCGGCACTGCTTGAGGTCTTGGATCCGGAGCAGAACAGCACCTTCAACGACCACTACCTGGAGGTCGACTACGATCTCTCCGACGTGATGTTCGTCACCACGGCCAACTCGCTGCGCATGCCCCAGCCGCTGCTGGACCGCATGGAGATCATCCGTCTGCCCGGTTACACCGAGGATGAGAAGGTGGAGATCGCCAAGCAGCACCTCGTGCCGAAGGTCCTGAAAGACCATGGCATGAAGGAAGAGGAGTGGTCGATCTCCGACGACGCCCTGCGCGACCTCATCCGCCTCTACACCCGTGAGGCCGGTGTGCGTAATCTCGAGCGCGAGATCGCCAATCTGGTGCGTAAGGCGGTGAAGGAAATTGCCCTGGGCAATGCCGAGGCCATCAAGGTCACGCGCCGCAACCTGGGCAAGTTCGCCGGGGTCAAGCGCTATCGCTTCGGCCAGGCCGAGGCGGAAGATTTGGTGGGTGTCTCCACCGGTCTTGCCTGGACCGAGGTCGGCGGCGAGTTGCTGTCGATCGAGGCCGTGCCGGTGCGCGGCAAGGGCAAGGTGGTGACGACCGGCAAGTTGGGCGACGTGATGAAGGAGTCGATCCAGGCTGCGGAGTCCTACGTCAAGAGCCGGGCCGTCGATTATGGCATCAAGCCGACGATCTTCGAGCGCAAGGACATCCACGTGCACCTGCCGGAAGGGGCGACGCCGAAGGACGGACCGTCTGCCGGTATCGCCATGGTAACCGCCATCGTCTCCTGCCTGACCGGCGTGCCGATCCGCAAGGAGTTGGCGATGACCGGCGAGGTGACCTTGCGTGGCCGCGTGCTGCCGATCGGCGGCTTGAAGGAGAAGCTCCTGGCCGCCCTGCGTGGCGGGCTGGAAACCGTCCTGATCCCGCGCGATAACGAGAAGGACCTGGCGGACATCCCCGATAACGTCAAGAAGGGCCTCAAGATTATCCCGGTTTCGGCCGTGGACGAGGTCTTGGGCTATGCCCTGACACAACCCTTGGAGGCCATTGAGTGGGACGAGGACGCAGAACCTCTGCCGCCGTCCGATGGCGACGGTGAGCCGGGCGTCTTGACGCACTGATCCCAGCGGGCTTGGATTTCTTCAGCCCTGGCCTGAGACTGCCAAAGGGCCCCGGTACCGCAGCCATCGGACCGGGGCCCTTTTTGCATTCAAAGCTCCCGAAGACGCCAAGAGACTACATGCCTAGCCACAGTGAGCAGCGGCTACTGCCCTACACCCCAGAGCAGCTCTTCGAGCTGGTGGTCGATGTCGAGCGCTATCCGGAGTTCCTGCCCTGGTGCCTGGCGGCACGCATCGCCCGCCGAGAGCCCGACCGCGTGACGGCGGACCTGGTCATCGGCTTCAAGATGGTGCGCGAACGCTTTACCTCACTGGTGGTCTACGATCGCGAGCGCCTGCTGGTAGAGACCAGGAACGTCAAGGGTCCCTTCCGCCATATGCAGAGCGACTGGCACTTCAAACAGCACGACGAAGGCTGCATGGTGAACTTTTCCGTAGACTTCGAGTTCCGCTCCCGCATTTTGCAGAAGCTGATCCAAAGCCTCTTTGAGGAGGCGGTTCGGCGCATGGTTGCGGCCTTCGAGGCGCGGGCGATCGATCTCTACGGCAGGCGCGGGTAGCCGGGCCCAAAGCTGTGGGCCGAAGCACCGACGCCGGTGCAAATGAGAGTGTGACGGACCAGACATCGCACGACCAAGCTGGTCTTGAACCCTTTGGCCAACAATTCTAAAAGCGAAAGCGCCGGAGGCCAAGACCGAGCGACGGTCGAATGCGTCCAGTTTCGCTGGTTTTCCAGGCGCTGTGAGGAGTTCTGAGATGGCCGAAGATCCCTACGCCCTTCTGGGTGTCGAGAAGACCGCATCGGAGGCCGACATTCGAAAGGCCTACCGCAAGCTCGCTAAGGACTTGCATCCCGATCTCCATCCCGGGGACACCACGTCCGAAGAGCGCTTCAAGCAGGTCTCGGCCGCCTACCACCTGCTCAGCGACTCCGAACAGCGGGCGCGTTTCGATCGTGGCGAAATCGATGCCTCGGGTGCGGAACGACCCGAGCAACACTTTTACCGGCGCTATGCCGACGCTGATCGCGGCGGTCGCTACAGCAGCAGCGCCGGCCATGAGGATTTCGTCGACCTGTCGGATGTCTTCTCGGATCTCTTCGGCGAGCGGGCGGCACAGGGGCAGGGCGGTGGGTTCAGGGCGCAGGGAGGGGATCAGCGCTATCACCTGAGCGTGGATTTCCTGGATGCGGTCATGGGCGCCAAGCGGCGGATTACCATGCCCGATGGCAAGGCGCTGGACCTAACGATCCCGGCTGGCCTCAAGGACGGCGCGATCTTGCGGCTGAAAGGCAAGGGCGGGGCTGGATTCGGCGGTGGGCCAGCGGGCGATGCCCTGGTGGAGATATCGGTCGATCGGCATCCTTTATTCACCCGAGAGGATGACGACATTCTGCTCGAGCTTCCGATCAGCCTCGACGAGGCGGTCCTGGGCGGCAAGATCGAGGTTCCGACAGTCTCCGGGCGCTTGCGGGTGACCGTGCCGAAAGGTTCCTCCACCGGGAACGTCCTACGCCTCAAGGGGCGCGGTGTGCAGCCGAAAGACCGGCCGCCCGGGGACCAGCGCGTCACGCTCAAGGTCGTGCTGCCTGATAAGATCGACCCGGACCTAGAGGCCTTCATGCGCGACTGGCGACAGCGCCATGGTTACGATCCGCGCAAAGAGATGGAGATCGGATCATGAGGCGAAGCGAAACTCAGGTCGTTGCCGAGATCGAAGAGATCACGCTGCGCCGTCTGCGGCTGTGGGTACGCAACGGCTGGATCCTGCCGGATCAGGGGCCGGAAGAGCCAGTCTACGACGAACTCGATGTGGCGCGCGTCCGCCTGGTTTGTGAACTGAAAGACAAGATGAACCTGAACGACGACGCCCTGCCCGTGGCCTTGTCGCTGCTCGATCAGCTCTATGGCATGCGGCGCGACTTCAAGGCGCTGGCCCGTGCTGTCGAGGAACAACCGCCAGAGGTCCGAGAGGAGGTGCGGGCGGCCTGGCGTCGCTTGCTCGAGGGCTGAGATAACCTGCCCGCCGCTCGGCCGGAAAGGCTCGTCATCGCCGGTTTGACCTGTTAGCGTCCCTCAAGTTTTTCGGATCGAAAGGAGCCACTGGCGATGCGTCGTCTCATTCTCGCAAGCCTTCTCACTCTCCTCGTGGCGTCGCCCGCAGCCGCCAGCGACCTGGAGCTTGGCCAGAATCTCGTCAGCGAGTTCTTCGGTGCGATTCGGGCGAACAACACAAAGACGCTGGAAGAGAAGATCGCACCGAGCGTCCAGTCGATCAGTTCGACCGGAGCGCGCGATATGAAGGCGCTCATGAAACGCATTGCCGACCTCAAGATCGAAGGCGCGCCGGTGTTCACCAACTGGAAGGTCACGCGCGAGGGTCCGACGGTCATCGTGACCTACGACCTGGCGATCAGCGAAGTGCTTGACGGCAAGCGGACCGACGATGCACCGGCACCCAGGATGACGGTCTTCCTGATGACCGACCAGGGTTGGCAGGCGATCGCGCATGCCAACTTCAAGACGACGGACTAGCGCCTTCCGCCTGTCTCCCGATGGCGAGGATGTGCTGGCTGAAGGCATCGTCCTCGCCTTCCAGCAGCCGTGGAAGCTGCTCGCGGAAGTCGTCGCGCTGACACCACTCGCTCATGTCGTCTTCCCAGGACTGCCAGCGACGCTTGGATTCCCCCTCCATTCCGTCCTGGTAGAGGATGATGTAGGCCTTCTCGAAGAGCGAGACGAGCATCCGGAAGAGGATATCGCGCCTTTCGCGCTGCTCTTCGGTAAAGGCCTCCTCATCCACGCTGTTGCGGAACAGCAGCAGGTCCGCATTCGAAAGCGCGAGCTTCAGGAAGTTGTCATACTCTTCGGACAGCTGGCGATGCATCGCGCTTACTCCGGCAGCCCGTTGTTTGCGTTGTTCGAAGATGAAAACGTAGATGGCCGCCGGAAAACCCAGGATTGTGACCAGATAGCTCAAGACCTCCAGGACTGCCATTCCTGCCACTCGCTCCTCACGATGAATCCCTCTGCGATTGCCAGTATGACGGCGCTGCCGAGGCCAGGGAAGGTGGTTTGCATGGAGTCGCGGCCTCGATGATCCCCGGAAAATTTGGGATCCGGGCGTGTGAGCGACAGGGTCCTCCGCGCAGAGCGCTTGAGATAAATCACAGATTTTCTGTTATATTGTTCTGCCTATAGCCGCTAAAGGTTTCCCCCCTCATTGCCGGCAGGGTTTTCAAATAACGCAATCAAGACAAAGGCTTGCTCAAAAACTAGGCAGCTGGTCGAACGATCAAGATCGCTTGACTTGTCGCAAAGGAGCCGCTTAAGCTTCGCGAAAGATATCAAGTTAACGAACGCCGTTGGGGAATGCCGGTAGCGAGCGCTAGACTGCGGTCTGCACTCGTTCGGCGCTGTCATCAAACCGATCTGGAGTGGTGACGGCGGTGGTGGCTTTCCAGTGCGGCCTAATCAGGGAGGATGTGCATGTTCACAGTACCGAAGAAGCCACTCTATAAGTCCGTTTCCAGGCGCCGGTTCATGGAGCTAGGCGGTGGTGTGGCGACCGCATTGGGTGCAGGCTCGATCGCGGTCGGCATGAATTCCGTTATCACCCGCACGCCAGCCATGGCGCAGTCCTCCGACGAGGCGAAGTGGAAGCAGTATGCCGGCTCCAAGCTGGTCTTCATGTCCGAGAATACGCCGCCGTCCTTCGCCATCCGCGACAACCTAAAGGCCTTCTACGATCTGACCGGGATCGAGGTCGAGATTCTGACCGACGACCTGCCGGTGGTGCAGCAGAAGGTCGGCATCGATCTGCGCGGCGGCAATGCGGACTTCCACCTGAACTACGTGCAGGACAAGCCGATCGGGGCGCCCTTTGCGGACTACTACGAGGATCTGCTGAAGTACAGCACCGACGACACCTTGCCGTTGGATCCTGAAGGCTACAACGAGGACGTGTGGTTCGAGAACTTCCTGCGGGCCTGCGGCGTCTACTACGAGCCGGGCAGGATCGTGGCCTTCCCCTACGACTGCGCGGTCGCCTGCACCTTCTATCGCCAGGACCTCTTCGAGAAGCTCAGCAAGGACTTCGAGGCCGAGTACGGCTATCCGATGGAGTTCACCATCGATACCACCTGGAAGAACGTCTACGACTTCGCCGCCTTCTTCAAGAAGATGCGCGAGGCCGGCCATAAGGACATTCCCTACGGCTACGCTCAGCATCAGGGCTCTTTTGCTTGGACCCTGCAGCTCGACATCCAGCGCATGCTTTTCTCGCACGGTCAGTGGACCGAGTTCGAGATCGACGACAAGCTGGGCTCCAAGAACCCCGGGCCGACCAACTGGGGCGACGAGCAGTCGGTGCTGATCATGCAGAAGTTCAAGGAGCAGGCCGAAGTCAGCCATCCCGACAACCTGGCAAACGGCACCTTGGAGCTGAACACCGTCTATCAGGCCGGCGACATCGCCATGCAGGTGCAGTATCACGAGTTTGCGGCCTCGATCGAGGATCCCAACACCTCCAAGGCGGCTGGCGGCAAGACGGCCTATGCACCTTGCCCGAAGGGCGCCAAGGAGTGGATCACCACGGGCCTGGAGCCGGTCAACGGCACCAACTGCGGCATCGGTGGCATCGGCATCAACGCGGCTGCTTCGGAAGACCTCAAGCGGGCAGCCTTCATCTTCGCCAGCTGGGCAACCTCGAAGGGCACGCAGCTGGACGTCTTGCAGAAGCTGGGCGGTACGCCGACCCGCAAGTCGGTGCTGGAGGTGCCGGAGGTGAAGGCAGCGGAGACGCGGCCGACCACCATGCCGAACGCTCTTACCTTCCACGCCGTCTACGACGTCGGCATTCGCGATCCCAACTTCGTGCTGGGGCCGAAGATTCCGGAAGCCAACGAGTACCACAACATCGTCCTGACCGAGACGCAGCGTTGCGTGACCGGCGAGAACACGCCGGCAGAGGCCTGCGAAGAAATTCGCTGGCAGGTCGACGATATGAACGGAATCTAAGCTCAAGTGGATCCAAGGGGCGTGAGTAACCCAAATTCTTCAGCATTGCGCCCCGCGCGTTCCGGTAGTGAGGCTCACCCTGACGGGGTGCGCTTCACGCCGGAGGGTGCGCGCACCTTGACCTACGAGGCGCCGAGCCTCAACGAAGAGGTCAAGCGCCGCTATTACCTCTATCTGATGTTGCCTGCCATCATCGTCTTGGCCTGCATCACCATCTATCCCTTCTTTTGGCTGATCTACATGAGCCTGCACAGCGTCGATGTCGGCGGCGCGGGCGATGTGTGGAACGACTTTCGGAACTGGACGCGGCTGACCCGCGACCGCAAGTTCCAGGACGGCTGGCTGCTGCTGCTGCACTATTCAGCCCTCTGCCTGGCTTTCGAGGTCGGGATCGGTGTCCTGCTGGCCGTGGTGCTCAACAACAATCGCTATGAGAAGGTCCTGGTGACCGTCTTCCTCATGCCGATGATGGTGGCACCGATCGTCGCCGGCCTGGTCTGGTACTACCTCTACAACTCCACCTTCGGCTGGTATCACTGGCTCATGCAGAGCGTTGGAATACTGGGCGAAACCTCGATACTTGGCGATGTCGGCTCTGCCATGTGGGGCATCGTGATCGTCGATGTCTGGCAGTGGACGCCGCTGATCGCGCTGATCACCTTGGCCGGCCTGAAGCGTGTTCCGCGCGACCAGTTGGAAGCCAACATGGTGGATGGCGCCGGCGAGCTTCGGAACTTCTTCCAAGTGACCCTGCCGAACCTCTATCCCTTCCTCCTGATCGCGATCCTGCTGCGCTTCATGGACAATTTCCGCTTTATCGACGCGATCCTGGTGTTGACCGGGGGCGGGCCGGCAAACTCGACCAAGATCCTGCCGACCTATCTCTTCGACGTCTCCTTCCAGTTCTTCAAGCTGGGACGTGGTGCGGCGATCGCACTGACCCTGCTGATCGTGACCATCATCCTGGGTCTCATTCTGGTCCGCGTCTTCGAGGCACCGTCCAGCAAGGTCCAGAAACAGGAAGGGGAGGGCTAGGTCATGGCATCGAGCGACATCGTCCGCTACCGCTCTCCGCTTCGGCGCGCACTTTCAGTTGCGACAATCGTGTTCCTGGTCGTCTATCTGGTCTGGACCATCCTGCCGCTCTTCATCATGTTCGTGTCCTCCTTCAAGGACCTGCTGGCCGCCTTCGCACTGCCGGAGGTCGGGGATTGGCTGAACATCGGCATCTTCTTCGACTTCGAGCCGACCGTTAAGCACTACGTCGAACTCTTCACCGTGAACAATTTCAGCGATTACCTGATCAACTCGATCATCGCCTCCGGTGGCTCGGCGGTGGTTTCGGTGGTGCTGGGATCGATGGCGGCCTATGCGCTGTCGCGGGCCGAGTTCCGCGGCAAGAAGGACCTCTTCTTCTGGATTATCTCGACCCGTATGGCGCCCGTCGTTGCCGTCATGGTGCCGCTCTACGCCATTTTTCGCGGGGTGGGACTGGTCGGGACCCTGCCGGGGCTGATCCTGGCATACACCACCTTCAATCTGCCGTTCGCCATCTGGATGCTGAAGGGCTTCTTCGACAACGTGCCCTATGCCATCGAAGAGGCGGCAATGTGCGACGGCTCCACGCGCTTCCAGGCCTTTCGCGCGATCTTGCCTCTGGTCGCGCCGGGCGTGGGCGCCTTCCTGGTGCTCTGCATCCTCTTTGCCTGGAACGATTTTCTCTTCGCCTCGATCATCGGATCGGGCGGAGCCAAGACCCTGCCGCCGGCAACACGAGAGTTGGTGCAGCCGCAGAACATTCAATGGGGTAAGATCATGGCAGCCGGCGTGGTCACGACCTTACCGATGATGCTGTTGGGTCTGGTGATCCGGCGGTATCTGGTTGCCGGTCTGACCATGGGCGCGGTGCGCGAGTAGTCCTTAAGGAGAGGGTATGGCCTCGGTTACCATCACCAACGTTTGGAAGTACTACGGCAAGACCGCCGCGGTCAGGGATCTGAACCTCGTCTGCGAGGATGGTGAATTCCTCTGCGTTCTGGGGCCGTCGGGTTGCGGAAAGTCTTCGA
The DNA here is from genome assembly GCA_040219175.1 of Kiloniellales bacterium. Taxonomy (GTDB): domain Bacteria; phylum Pseudomonadota; class Alphaproteobacteria; order Kiloniellales; family JACOMY01; genus JACOMY01. Next base: position 58,730 of record JAVJSY010000074.1, on the reverse strand, counting down.
CCTTGCGCATGTTGGCCGGTCTGGAACACATCTCGGCCGGCGACATTCTCTTCGGCGAACGCCGGGTCAATGATATCCCGCCGAAGGACCGTGACATCGCCATGGTCTTCGAGAACTACGCGCTCTATCCGCACAAGACGGTCTACGACAACATCGCCAACTCGCTGCGCCTGCGCCGGCTGGACAAGTCGACCATTGACCAGAAGGTGCAGAAAGCTGCGAAGATGCTTGAAATCGAGCAGCTTTTGGACCGGAGACCCGGTGAGCTATCCGGCGGCCAGAAGCAACGCACCGCGATCGGTCGGGCGATCGTCCGCGAGCCTGAGCTCTTCCTCTTCGACGAACCCATTGCGCATCTGGACGCGAAGTTGCGGGCGCATATGCGTGTCGAGCTGAAGCTGATGCAGCGCGAGCTCGGCACGACCATGATCTATGTGACCCACGATCAGCTGGAAGCGCTTTCCATGGCGGACCGGGTCGCGGTGATGCACGAGGGCGTGCTGCAGCAGTTCGGTCCGCCGCAGGATGTCTACTACAAGCCGGCCAACCAATGGGTCGCAGGCTTTGTCGGCGAGCCGCCGATGAACTTCCTGGATTGCGAGATCGTGGAGGAGGGGGACCTGCTCTCCGTTCGCCATTCCAGCTTCACCACAGCCTTGCTGCCCGAGCAGGCGGCAATCATACGCCAGAGCGGTGATGCACGTGCCGTCACGCTCGGCATCCGGCCCGAGGAAATCTCAATCGACGCCTCATCCAGCGAGCGCTCCTTTTCCGGTAATGTCATGTTGACAGAGCCCTTGGGTGGCGACCTCCTGGTTGACGTCGCGCTCGAAGATTCGAAAGTCTTGGTGAAGACAAAGCCCAGTTATCGGGGCGGTCGGGGCGAACCCTGCCACCTGACGTTCGATCGCTCGCGTTGGCACCTCTTCTCGAAAGAGAATGGAGTGGCCTACTTTTAACCGGCCGTAAGGGACCGGCAAGCAACCACCTCTGCGGCCCGGGTGCCGCGGCTAACACGGGAGGAGTGAATGCAGTTAAGTCGTGACGAACTGAAAGCCGCCTATCAGCGCATGTGCATGATCCGGAATTTCGAGGAGACCCTCCACGAGGAGTTTTCGGCCGGCAACATCCCGGGCTTCGTGCACCTCTATGCGGGTGAGGAGGCCTCTGGTGTCGGCGTTTGCATGCATCTGGACGACCGCGATGCCATCGCGTCCACCCATCGTGGCCACGGTCACTGCATCGCCAAGGGTTGCGATCCCAAGGCGATGATGCTGGAGATCTACGGCAAGAAGGATGGCTTGTGCGGCGGCAAGGGTGGCTCCATGCACATCGCCGACCTGTCCAAGGGCATGATGGGTGCCAATGGCATCGTCGGCGGCGGACCGCCCTTGATCTGCGGTGCGGCCCTGACGGCCAAGACCCTGAAGACCGGTGGCGTTGCGATTGCCTTCGTCGGCGACGGCGCCTCCAACCAGGGCACGACCTTCGAGAGCTATAATCTGGCCAAGGTCTGGAACCTGCCGGCGATCTTTATCGTCGAGGACAATGGCTATGCCGAGTCCACCGGCAGCGCCTGGTCGGTCAGCGGCAACCAGGTCGATCGCGCCAAGGGCTTCGGCATGCCGGCCCAGCAGGTCGACGGGCATGATTTCTTCGCCGTGTGGGAAGCCGCCCGCCAGGCAATCGAACATGCGCGCGCCGGCAATGGCCCCAGCTTGCTGCACATCAAGCTCAATCGCTACTACGGCCATTTCGAAGGCGATGCGGTGACCTACAAGGCGCCGGGAGAGGCCGAGAAGGTACGCGCTGAGAAGGACGCGCTGATGCTGTTCAAGCAGCGCGTGACCGAGACCAAGCTGCTCGAGCCGGACGACCTGGAAGCGATCGAAAAAGAGGCCGAGGCGGCCATTGCCGATTGCCTGGCCGCAGCCAAGGCCGGCGAGATGCCGACCGAGGCCGATTTGCTGACCGACGTCTACGTCGACTACAAGTTCTAAGGGAGGCCGAAAACCATGGCTATGAAGAGCTTCCGCCAAGCGATCAATGAAGCCCTGATGCAGGAGATGGAGCGTGACGAGCGCGTCGTGCTGATGGGCGAGGACGTGGCCGGCGGTTTGGGTGCACCGGGCGAGGACGATGCCTGGGGCGGTCCCTTGGGCGTGACCAAGGGCCTGATGCCGAAGTTCGGCCGCGACCGCGTGCTGGATACGCCGATCACCGAGAGCGCCTTCGTCGGCTGTGCCGCAGGGGCGGCGGCGACCGGCCTGCGTCCCGTCGCCGAGCTGATGTTCGTCGACTTCATGGGGGTCTGCTTCGATCAGATCTTCAACCAGGCGGCCAAGTTCCGCTACATGTTCGGCGGCAAGGCGGTGACGCCCTTGGTGATCCGGACCATGTACGGAGCCGGCTTCCGGGCGGCATCGCAGCACAGCCAGTGCCTCTACCCGCTGTTCACCCACATCCCGGGATTGAAAGTGGCACTGCCGTCGAATGCCTACGAGGCCAAGGGGCTGTTGATCCAGTCGATCCGCGACGACGACCCTGTGATCTTCTTCGAGCATAAGGTCATGTACGACGACGAGGTCGAGGTGCCGGACGAGGCCTATGCCATTCCCTTTGGCGAGGCCAACGTCACCCGCGAGGGCGCCGATGTCACCATGATCGCCTTCGGTCGCATGGTGAACTTCGCCAACGAGGCAGCCGACAAGCTGGCAGCCGACGGTATCAGCTGCACCGTGGTCGATCCCCGTACCACTTCGCCGCTGGACAAGGAGACCATCCTTGAGACCGCGTCGGAGACCGGTCGCGTCGTCGTCATCGACGAGGCGCATCCTCGGTGCAACATGGCGACCGACATCTCGGCCTTGATCTGCGAGAACGCCTTCAGCGATCTGAAGGCGCCGATCAAGCAGGTGACCGGCCCGCATGCGCCGGTGCCCTTCTCGCCGGCCTTGGAGGACCTCTACGTACCGGGCGTGCCGCGCATCGAGGCAGCCGTCCGCGAGGTTATGGGCTAGGGGCATCAGCCCAGGCCCTTCGCCGCCCAAGAACCGCCGGGGCGCGCCACGATCAGCGCGCCCCGGGTCTTTCTCCCGGGTCTTTCTATAGAGATCCATAGGGCCGTCGCCCTGGCTGACGGCGCGAAACATGAGAGGAATTTTTCCATGAGCGACATCCGTCCCATCGTCATGCCCAAGTGGGGCTTGGCCATGGTCGAAGGCACCGTGGTCGAATGGCAGGTCGAGGCCGGCCAGGAGGTTGCTGCCGGCCAGGACATCATGGAGATCGAAACCTCCAAGATTACCAATGTCTTCGAGAGTCCGGTCGAAGGTCCGCTGCGCAGCATCGTGGTCGAGGGCGGCGAAACCGTGCCGGTCGGCGCGCTGTTGGGTGTCTGCGCCCCAGCCTCGGTCAGCGACGAAGAGGTCGAGGCCTACGTCAAGGATTTCGTCGATAACTTCGACTGGGACGCAGCTGCAAGTGCCGCCGGTCCTGCGACCGAAACCATCGTGGTCGCCGACAAGCGCACACGCTTCTTGAAGCAGGGCGATGCCGAGGGCACCCCGATCCTGCTGATCCACGGCTTCGGCGGCGATTGCCTGGGCTGGCTCTTCAATCAAGAAGCCCTCTCCGAAGGCCATACGACCTATGCGCTCGATCTGCCGGGGCATGGTGGCTCCAGCAAGGATGTCGGCGACGGCAGCCTGGGTGTGATGGTCCAGGCCGTCTTGGATTTCATGGATGAGCGCGGCATCGAGAAGGCCCATCTCGTCGGCCATTCGATGGGCGGCGCCATTGCGCTGGCAATGGCCCTCGACCACAGCGGACGGGTTGCTTCTGCCAGCTTGCTGGCACCGGCCGGACTTGGCTCGGAAATCAACATGACCTTCATCAACGGCTTCATCGAGCAGAAGCGCGCAAAGAAGCTGCGCAGCGTGCTTGAACTGCTGGTCGCCGAACCGGGCATGATCACCAACGACATGATCGACGAGATCATCAAGTACAAGCGGCTCGACGGCACGCTCGAGGCGCTGGGTAAGCTGCGCGACGGCCTCTTCCCCGGCGGCAGTCAAGAGACCTTCGATGCCGGCAAGCTCGCCCAACTCTCCGTCCCGGTGCACGTCATCTGGGGTGAGGTGGATCAGATCCTGCCGGTCGCCCATGCCGATGCCCTGCCCGACAGCGTCAAGGTCGCGCGCTATCCCGCAACCGGCCACCTGCCGCACATGGAAAAGGCAAGCGACGTGAACGCAGCCATCCTGGAGTTCCTGGGATAGGCAATCCCTGAGGCATCCATCTTGAAGGGTGCCAAGCAGTCTGGAAGAACAAGCAATCGCCGTCCGAATTCTGTTTCGGGCGGCGATTGTTGTTTCGAATATCCGTCTATGGCGCTGATATTAGACAGAAAGCTTCATTCGTTCGTCTGCCGAAGGAACATTGCATCGCCGCCGGGGCTGTGACTTGATAACGGAACGATAGAGAGTCGAGCGGTCCATAGAAGGCGCGCAGATTCGATCGGAAGCGCCAGGAGGGTAAGTTGGAACTCTTGGAATCGGCGATGGCCTTCGCCGTCGTGATGATCATCCTCTCCACCATCGTTTCGGGGATCGTCGAGGTGGGGCTGCGTGCCCTTCGATGGCGAGAGCGGACGCTGAAACAGACGGTTGTAACCCTCTTCGACACGGTCGTATGGCCTAGGCTGGAGTCGCAGTTGAGGACGATGCTCATCGCCGATGGGGTTGCGGGCAGTGATCGGAAGAGTTCCGCAAGGGCGCGCTTCCTTGCCAAGATGCTGGCAAATCCGGCCTTTGGCGACCCTCCGACCGACAAGGCACCAACAGCGAAGAAGTCGGTTTCCGTCCTGACGCCCCTGGCCTTTACCGAACGCTTGGCGCGGACCGATGTCGGTAAGGCAATCCTGGATCAGGGCAAGGAGGAGGTCGACCTTCTGGTGAAGGACTTCGTGCGTACCTTCGACCGCTTCGGGCGGGCGGCCAGCGAGAAGTTCCGTAAGAACGCGACCTTTGCAGCCATCGTGGTGGGTCTGATTTTCGCCTTCGCTACGAATGTGACCACCGATCGAATCTTCGTCACGCTTTTCAACAATCCGGACATCCGAACGGCCCTCATAGAGAATGCCAATGAAGCTTCTCAGGGCAACAGCAAGGTCCTGGCGAAGATCGAAAGCGCCTTGAACGATCCAAAGAACACGCTTCCGCCGGCGGACCTGGAAGAGCTGAAGGCAGATATACAAACCGTTAAGGAGCAGTTCGGCACGCTCGCCGCGAAAGGTATCCCCCTGGGTTATGGCTACTTTCCCTATTGTGCAAACAAAGCTGCACGGAACTGTAACCCGGCGGTCGAGGTCGACTGGGAGCACTATGTTTTCTGGGCATTTTTTACCGCCTTGGCCGGGATCCTGATCGGCTTGGGCGGACCTTTCTGGTTCCGTGTGTTCTCGAGCCTCTCACAGGTCTTCCAGGTGCTGCGCTCGCTCGGGGTCGGCAAGAAGGACAAGCAGGCAAAGCCGGAGGAACTCGACCCGCTGCCCTCGGCCGAAGAATCGACCAAGCCCAAGGATGTGCTGGACGCCTTCATGGTCGCCGCCAAGGTGCACAGCGGTCTTGCCGCCAATGCGACCGGCAGCGGCCGGCGGTTCATCGACTAGCGGTGCCGCGGGCATGAGAAGGAGCCACCAATGAGCCCGACAATGATCATTCTTGCCGTCAAGGGCATCATCCGGCTTGGCAATGCCGGGATCGCGGCCTACGAGCAGGCCGTGGTCGATCGCGAGATCCGAGTCTTTCACTCGCGACTGGGAGAGGTCGATCTGATCGATCGCGCGATCGCGGTCCTGAGCATGCCGGAACATGCCGATCGCCTGCTGACGGGTGATCTGGCGCACTACTGGAAGGGCTCGGAGATCCTTGGCGGACGCCCTGTCGATGCTGCGGCCGAGCTTGCCCTCATCGAAGCGGCGGAAGAGATCTGGGACGGCTGGATGCTGGGTATGGAGCCGGTCAAGGGCGAACGCCTGCTGACCCCGGCCGGCAGTGCGTCCGTCTCGGTCCTGCGGCAGTGGGCAAAGGACGAGGGACCGCCCAGCCCGGCGGTGCGCATGGCGCTGGCGATGGGCGAGGTGGCGCTGGAACTGGTGTCGGCCAAACCGGATCTCTTCGCCGACACCAAGGGCGGGCAGCAGATGCTGAATGCCTTTGCGAACAGCCTGTCTTCGCTGCTGCCGGATCCCGACGACCCACAAGACTGGGACGACGCCTTGGCGCGTAAGACCTTGACCATCGTCTTTCGCGCCGGACTGGAAGCCGTTGCCGAGCATCCGGATGCCGTCACCGACGAGGCGCACCTGCAGGCCTTGACCGGACGGGTCGCCCAATCCTTTCGCAAGGGGCTGACCGAGGATCCGGAGAACCTCTTCACCTGGCTGCACCTGCGCGACAACCTGCTTGGGCCGGCAGCCAAGGCCAGTTTCGACAGCTTCCTCGAGCACCCGGATGCCTTCTTTGGCGAAGCCTTCGCCGCTGAGGGGGCCATGGGGGCCGTCAGCCAGGCCTTCTTCAAACAGTTGGCGAAAGAAGACCTCGAGGCCGCTTTCTCCAAGCAGAGCCTGATCGCGCTCTATCGCAGTCTGGTGTCGGCCGTCGCCGAACGTCCCGACCTGCTGTTGGGGGACGGGCAAACGCCTGCTGCCCAGGCCGCCGAAGACCAGGCCGCCGAAGAGATGCTGGCCGGCATCCTAGAGGTGCTGAAGCAGGCCGGACCGCCTTTCGACAGACGTTTGGCAGCACAGCTTTTCGAGGCGGCGGCAAGCACGCTACCGCGCCAACTCCCCATCATCGTCGGGGTCGTTCCTGGTTGGGGCCTTGTGATCCGGAACGCACTTGCAGCTGTGATCGAGGGGGTGCAGAGGGGCAGGGACCCCAACGGCCTTGCCGAGCTTGACGAGATCTTCGATGACAGGCAGGCCCTGGCCTTCGCCAAGCTGGTCTTCCGCGAGATCGCGCGCACGCCTGGCCTGGTGCTGCCGGACGGCAGCAGCCCGGAGCTGCGGACAATGGTGGCCGCCGTCACGCGAAGCTTGAGCCAAGCCGACCGCAATCTGCTTTCGGCAGAGGCCTGGCTGGAGGTGGCGGAGGTCGCCTTCGAAGAAGCCGCCAGGAATCCCGCGCGCCTCTTCGATAGTCTGCTCGAAGAACCGGATGCGCAGCTGGGCGTACAGGTGGTCCGAAAGCTGCTGAGCGTTGCCAAGGATGCCCTGGTCGATGGCGACAGGAGCGGCGGCCAGGTGCTCTTCGGCGAGACCCTGAAGGAGGCGATTATCGTCAGCCTGAAGGCCGTCGCTGCGGACACCACCAAGGGCGCGGAGCTCCTGCCCGCTGCGGTCGGCGCTCTGGCAATGCGCCTCAACACCATGATCTCAAAGCCGGAGTCGCGCGCCGGTGTGGCCGTCGTGGGCAAGCAGATCGGCGCGCGCCAGTGGCTGTGGCTGTTCCGTGCCCTGGTGGCCGATGTCGTGGCAGCGGGCAAGATGCCACCGCTCAGCGATGCACAGCTCCTCGCGATGCTTCAGAAAGGCTAGGCCCCCGATGCGAAAGACATCAAGCAGGCTCGTGCTGCTGCTCCTGGTCGGGATCGTCACGGCCTGCGCTGCCGATCGCTTGCCGACGCTCTCGACACTCTCCTCTCTCCGGACGGAGATGAATGCGCTGGCGACCCAGAAGCAGGGCTTGGTCAATCGGAATGCGACCGCGCCACGCAACGGCGCAGGCGCAGCTGCCGCTGCGACCTCTCTGGTGCAGATCGACAGCGACCTGCTGGCGGTCTCAGAGGAGGCAGCGGCGCTCGCCAGGGCCGATAGTACGTCGGAACGCGTTGCGTTGAGTGCCTGGCGGATCGCCGTGCATGCGGCCTGGATTGCTTTCCCCGTCGGCATCGATGCGCCCGACAGCCAGGCCCTCACGCGCGCGCTCGCGCTGGCGGAGGAAGGCCGCGAGGCCTGCGTTGCGGCAGAAGCGGGCGAGGGATTCTCCAACCCGCGCGACTGTGCCCTCATCCGCTTTACCCCGGTGCAAATCGCTTTCCAGACCTCCTGGGCGCGCTATGAAGGCTTGAAGGCGCGCGCCACAACGGGGGCACAGCCGGCAGACTACTTCACCGATCTGGCCCAGCTCTATCGCCAGTATCGCCTGGCGGTTTGGGATCGGACCTGGGAAGAGCGGGCAGCCTTGGCGGTGTCCGTCCCGACCCTCGACCAGAGCCTGGTTCAATACATGGAAGAGGAGACCTTTCTTTTCCTCTGCGCGGCCTTGGTTCCCTTCCCACGACCACTGGGCGCCGATGCCCAGGCGGATGCGCAAGCGGCCAAGAGCGAGAGCATTGCCAGCTACAAGAGACTGCGTGCGGCCCTGGCAGAGCGCTACGGCCAGAGCGAAGCGGAGCTTACGTCGGAAAAAACCAGAACCTGCACCAGCGAACTCGACGCGCTTGGCATGGCGCAGTGATCGCCTTCACGCTCCTGTGCCCCGAGGAACCGCTTGGATAGCTGCCCTGTTCCGGGCAGTCTTCCTTCCTATGTCAGTGGGGGCGGATCAGACGTGGAGGAGAGGACGACAATGCGCACAGCCATCTCGGTGATTATCGGCATCGCAGCCGCCTTGGCATGGTCGACCGCCGGTGCTCAGGAGCGCCCGGTTTTGGATAGCGGCGCGCCGCTGGCCGAAGCGCAGATCAGCCAGGACGGCCGCGAGGCCCGCGCGCTCGAAGCGATGCTGAAGGGGATCGAACTGCCGGATGGCTTTGGCATCGAGCTTTTTGCCATGGCGCCCGGTGCCCGGCATTTCGCCCTCAGCCCCTCCAAGCGGATCGTCTTCGTCGGCACCCGTGGTGGAGATGTCTGGGCCATATCCTTGAACCCTGAGGGCAACACGGCCGAGAGGGTCGCCGCCTTCGCCCCCTTCGTCGATTTCACCATGCCGCATGGCGTCTGCTTCGCCCCGGACGGAACGCTTTATATCGCCGAGCAGAACCGAGTCCTGGCATTTCCGCAGGCGGAAGAAACCTTCTCAGCCGACGCGATAACCGCCGAGGTCGTGGTGCCGCAGGGCCGCCTGATCCCACCCAACGAGGAGTCCTCCAGTCACTCGACACGGGTCTGCGACATCGGTCCGGACGGGCGTTTCTATGTCACCCTCGGGCAGCCCTATAACGTGACACCGGCCGACAAGGTCGCTCTCTACGAGGAGCTCGGAATCGGCGGGATTCTCGCCATGCAGGCCAACGGCTCGGACCGTGAGGTCTATAGTGTCGGCATCCGCAACTCGGCCGGGATGGAGTTTCGTCCGGCAAGTGGCGACCTCTGGTGGACCGACAACCAGGTCGACGGGATGGGCAATGACATTCCACCCGAGGAAATCAACCGCCAGACCGCAGCCGGACAGCATTTCGGCTTTCCCTGGTATGGCGGCGGTACGATCCGCACGCGCCCCTTCCGTGATAGCCAGCCGCCGGAGGGCCTGATCTTCCCGGTTGTCGAAACCGACGCCCATGCGGCCAGTCTGGGCATGACCTTCTATACCGCCGAGCAGTTCCCAGAGCGCTACAAGGGCGGCATCTTTGTCGCCCAGCGCGGCTCCTGGAACCGTACGCCGAGGATCGGCGCGCGCGTCATCTTCGTGCCGCTGGACGCCCAGGGCAATCCGGGCGCGGTAGAGATCTTTGCCCAGGGCTGGCTCGACCCTCGGACCAGCGAGTATCACGGCCGCCTGGCCGATGTGGCACTGCTGCCGGACGGATCGCTGCTGGTCTCCGATGACCGATCCGGGGCCGTCTATCGGATCTTCTACGAGGGGTAGGGAGGTCGAGCGGGGTCGGGTTGCGGCCGAATGCCAAGAGAGGAAGAGACGCTTGGGGCTCGCCTGCTGCGTCGATGATTTGGGAGCCGACGCCGCGCTGCCGAGCAAGAGTGCTGTGGCGCCTGCCATTATCAGTTTCTTCATAGCGCCACCGCCTCGAATGAGATCACCCGAGAGCCCTAGCTCAAGACTCCGGCGCTGCAAGCCGAACCTCACACGGTCATCAGCCTTGGTGACGAAGCGCAATCGTCCGCGCTAAAACAAGGAAGGGATGACCAGGAGGGCATTGGGCATGAAGTTCTCGATCTCACGTGCCGCGGATGGCGGCTTTGAAAGCGGCGGTCTGCGCGACTATTTCCAGTACCGCGACCTGGGCATCGACAAGGCAACCGGCGGCAAGGCCGGAGCCCATGTCATACGGGCGGTAAAGGGCAAGACACCACCCGACGCCAAGCACACCCACGCTCTCGAATTCCAGATGATCTACATCCTGAAGGGTTGGGCACGCTTCTGGTACGAGGGCCAGGGCGAGTTCCTGCTGGAGGCCGGCGACTGTGTGCATCAGCCACCGGGCATTGTGCACGCGCAAAGCGATCAGTCGGAGGACCTGGAGATCTTGGAGATCACCTTTCCCGCGACCTTCGAGACGAGTATGGCGGACCAGGATTAGGACCAGCGGGCGGGGGCAGTCGCTGCAAGCAACGGCCGATTTGCTCCCTGATCTTGCAGCAGGCCGGCTACCAGCCGCGCCGTCGCGGGTGCCATGCCAATTCGGCTGGGCGGGCGGCCTTGTCATGGCCGCCCGTCATCTGCACTGCCTAGTTTATGCGGCCCGGCAGCGATAGGTCGCCCGACGCAACATCGAAGACATCGGCAACGCACAGCAGCGGTGCGTGCAGGTTGGCATGGACCTTCAAAGCGGTCGTAACGCCATCGTAGGACGCGCCAACCACGCCATCGGGCAGGACGAAGGGGACGGTGATCTTGACCTCCGGCCCGTCGAACAGCGGTGTATAGCCTGGACTGTCGATGAAGAGCGGCAGGCCGGGCCAAGTCAGGGGGAGGGTCGGGGTTTCGCCCTCAGGGATATCACGGACCTTGAGTGCCGAGGGGCCACAGGCCTCGTCGGGAACCAAGACCACCCAGTGGCTGTGCCAATCATCGCCATCGTTGGTCGGGTCGCCGTCACGGTTCTCGTCATAAAGCGGTGTGTCGTCGAAGTCGGGATGGCTGGTGGCGGCCAGCGCGAGAATGCCGCTCTCGGCTTCGAAGCCGACCTGCGCGGGATCCAGGCTGGTCGGCCAGACATAGGCGTAGACCGGCGCAGTGGCGAGCGTTCCGGCAGGCTCCGGCCTTTCGGCGCCCGCAACGCCGGCCGTCGTCATATGGAAAGTGACCAGTCTGCCGTCGCGATGAACATGGGCGGCCAGAATGTCGAAAGCGGCGTGTTGGACGTCGCCCTTAGCAGACATGACTGCCCCATCCTGGTGCACGGCATGGTCCCCATCGGCGAACACCGGTGCGGCAGCGAAAAGGAGGGGGAGGAGAAGGAGGTGTTTCATCGGTCTAGAGCCCTAGCTGTGGATTGCTCCGGGCTTTATAATAGCGAGTCGCTATGACGACAAGTTTATTTTCGACTCGCTATTATTTATTCTTGACCACTGACATGGAACCTCGCCTAAGGATGTTATTGGAGGGGCTATCGCAAAACGCTCCGCACGCAAGCAGCCACTCGGCCTGTGCCAAAGCTGCCGCTATCAAACTGCTGCGGGCGAGGCCGGCTACTCTGCCCTGTCGGACGAGCCACTATCGGTAGCCGGGGGAGCTCCCTTTTGCCATGGACGGCGGGCCGCCAACTGGTTGATCTGGTGGGGCAATTTATCCAGACGGATGGGAACCATCCCTCTGGGTTGCACCACTAGTCGGCTTTGGCCAATTCCTCTTCCATGGCATCGCGCATCTTGAACTTCTGCGGTTTCCCGGTGACGGTCATCGGCAGTTCGTCCTTGAAGCGGACATAGCGCGGGATCTTGTAGTGCGCGATCTGACCCTGGCAGAAGCTGCGGATCTCTTCCTCGCTGCTCTTCTGCTCCGGCTTGAGGACGATCCAAGCACAGACCTCCTCGCCGAACTTGGCGTCGCTGACACCGAAGACCTGGACCTGCTGCACCTTGGGATGGCGGTAGAGGAAATCCTCGACCTCGCGCGGATAGACGTTCTCGCCACCGCGGATCAGCATGTCTTTCACCCGCCCGACGATCTCGCAATAGCCCTCGGCGTCGATCACGGCCTGGTCGCCGCTGTGCATCCAGCCGTCATCGTCCAGGACCTCGGCGGTGCGCTCCGGCTCGTCCCAATAGCCCTTCATGACGGAGTAGCCGCGGGTGCAAAGCTCGCCGCGTTCACCGGTCGGCAAGATTGCGCCGTCTGACCCGATCACCTTGACCTCGACATGGGGATGCACGCGCCCAACGGTGGAAACACGCCTTTCGAGGGGATCGTCGGTGTGGCTTTGAAAGGAGACGGGGCTGGTCTCGGTCATCCCGTAGGCGATGGTGACACCGGCCATGTTCATGTCGGCAATCACACGCTTCATAACCTCGATGGGGCAGGGGGCACCCGCCATGATCCCGGTGCGAAGCGAGGAGAGATCGAAGGCGGAGAACTCGGGATGCTCCAGCATGGCAACGAACATGGTGGGAACGCCATAGAGCGCCGTGCAGGCTTCCTTGGCGACACAGTCAAGCGTCGCCAGCGGGTCGAAGGCCTCTCCGGCAAAGACCATGGTCGCTCCGGCCGTAACGGAGCCAAGCGTGCCCATCACCATGCCAAAGCAGTGATAGAGCGGCACTGGAATACACAGCCGGTCGCCTGGGCCCAGGTGCTGCGTTCCCACCACCAAGCGCCCGTTGTTGGCAATGTTCCGGTGCGTAAGCGTGGCGCCCTTGGGTGTGCCGGTGGTGCCGCTGGTGAACTGGATGTTGATGGCCTCGTCCACGGACAAGGCCGCGGAGCGTTTGTCCAGGTCTTGCACCGTGACCGCGCTGCCGCGCGCGAGGACAGCATCGAAGGTGAACATGCCGGCGGTCTCTTCGCTGCCGGTTCGGATGACGCAACGCAGACTGGGCAGGCGTTCCGATTCGAGGGCGCCAGCAGCGCAGGAATCGAGCTCCGGCGCCAGTTCCCGCAGCATGGAGAGATAATCACTGGATTTGAAACGGTCTGCCGTGACCAAGGCCTTGCACTGCACCTTGTTCAATGCAAATTCCAGCTCTGACAGGCGGTAGGCCGGATTGATGGTGACCAGGATCGCCCCGATGCGCGCCGTCGCAAACTGGGTCATGACCCATTCCGGCTTGTTCGGCGACCAAATCCCGACACGGTCACCCTTTTCGATACCCAGCGCGACCAGACCGGCAGCCAGTTCGTCGACGGAACGTGCGAAGGCTTTGTAGGTCAAGCGGAGTCCGCGATCGGCGAACACCAGCGCTTCCCGTTCGCCATAGCGGTCCGCACTGTCGGCGAGAATCTCGGGGACCGTACGTTCCCAAAGCGACGGTTCCTTGGGTCCAGCGACCAGCGAGACGCCGTCCTGAGGATAATAGGGCCTAACCGCGCTTTCGGGCATTTGCATCCATCTCCTTGCCACCAAGGCCCGGTCACTGGGCCCGTGACTCGAAGGATAGCAGGAACGCGTGACGCCTTCAGCCACTTCTCTGCCAAGGCGGGTGCTGCCGGCGGCAGGCGTAAGCGCTATTAATCCGCGATAAAGAGACTCAAGAATCGTTCTTTGGAGGATTTGTGTTTGCAATCTCCAGTTCGTTTGTTGGGATAAGTATTATGCCGTTGCAACAGCATCTTACAAGATTGTCCCGCTAGATAAGATAAAACTAAAGTATTCAAGAGACGACATGGAAATGGCGATAATACGTTATCGCTTCTCTTGCGTTTGATCCTTTCGAACACCATCTCTTTGGGTCTAGAATCAGCCGTCGTGCCCTTTTTCGGTACGATAACCCGGAGGCTCGTAGGCGATGCGGAGGAGGGAGAAAGACGCGCATGATTGATCTCTTGTTGCAGCCTTCGGTTATCCCCTTTGCCGTCGCCCTTGGGCTGATGCTTGCCTTGGCGTTTCTCGAGGTGGTCACCGTGTTGCTGGGCATTGGCCTGTCCGACGCGCTGGAGTCGATGCTGCCAGATGTGGACCTGCCAGATGTGGACCTGCCAGACGTGGATGTGCCAGACGTGGATCTGCCGGACGTGGATGTACCGGATGTCGAACTGGATGGCGGGAACGCCATTGACGCTGTCTCGTCTCCCGGCATTTTCGCGCTCTTCGCGGCCTGGCTCTGCATTGGCCGGGTGCCGGCGCTCATCATCTTCATTGCCTTCCTGACCGCCTTCGGCATCACCGGCTTGGTGGTGCAGCAAGCCGCTCTCTCCATCTCGGGCGCCCCCTTGGCAGTCCTGATGGCCGTCGCGGTGTCGCTCTTGATCGCCTTGCCGCTGACGCGTTACGTCGCCTTAGCCTTCGCCTGGATCATGCCGCAAACCGAGACCGAAGCGGTGGAGCAGACCTCTTTCGTCGGCCAGGTGGCGGAGGTCATCCGCGGCACCGCGCGGGTGGGAGAGCCGGCGGAAGCCAAGCTCTCCGATCGCTATGGCAAGGTGCACTACCTCTTGGTGGAACCCGTGGAGGGCGGACGAGAGCTGAGTGCCGGCGCCAAGGTCGTGGTGCTGGAAAAGCGCGGTGCGGCCTTCCTGGCGGCCGATGCCGAAGCCGCCCTGGCTGACGACCGGACGCAGCCGGCCTCGTAACACATGAAGGCCAGCCATAGAGACATCTGGTCCTTCTGCCGCGCCTGTGCGCCTATCAGTTCCAAAGATCCCTAACGCTTGCTGGAGGCCCTTATGATTAGCAACTCTCTGATTACCATACTGGTGTTGGTCGGCATCTGCCTTGTCGCTTTGCTGTCGATGGGCATGGTGGTGGCCCGTCTTTACAAACGGTCTTCCAAAGAAATCTCCTTCGTCAGGACCGGGTTTGGCGGTCAGAAGGTGATCATGAACGGTGGCGCCCTGGTCCTGCCGGTCCTGCACGAGATCATCCCGGTCAACATGAACACCCTGCGCCTGGAGGTGAAACGCGCCAACGAACAGGCGTTGATCACGCGCGACCGCATGCGCGTCGACGTTTTGGCCGAGTTCTATGTGCGCGTGCAGCCGACCAGCGATTCCATCGCCAATGCCGGCCAGACCTTGGGTCAGCGCACCATGAACCCCGAGGCGTTGCGTGAACTGGTCGAGGGCAAATTCGTCGACGCGCTGCGCGCCGTTGCCGCCGAGATGGCCATGGAAGAACTGCACGAGCAACGCGTCAGCTTCGTACAAAAGGTGCAGGCCGCCGTTTCCGAAGACATCCTCAAGAACGGTCTGGAACTGGAGTCGGTCTCGCTCACCGGTCTGGATCAGACCAACAAGGACTTCTTCAATCCGAACAATGCTTTCGATGCCGAAGGCCTGACCAAGCTGACGCAGGAGATCGAAGAGCGGCGCAAGAAGCGCAACGACATCGAGCAGGAGACCGAGGTCCTGATCCGTCGCAAGAACCTGATGGCAGAGCAGGAAAGCCTGCAGATCTCCCGCGACAGCGAGTATGCAAGGTTGGAGCAGCAGCGCGAGGTCTCGATCCGCCAGGCCGAACAGTCGGCCCTGATCGCCAAAGAGGAGGCCGAGCGTCAGCGCGAGGCCGAAGAGGCGAAGATCGTGGCCCAGCAGTCGGTGCGCCAGGCCGGCATCTCCTCCGATCAGATCGTTGCCGAGCGCCAGATCACCAGCGACAAGGAGGTCCGCGAACAGGAGATCCTGAAAGAACAGGCCGTCGAGGCCGCGGCGGTCGAGAAGGCCAAGCAGATCGAGCTGGCGGGCCAGGCGCGCGACATCGCCGTGGCCGAGAAGTCGCGCGAAAAGTCCGAGGCGGAGGCCGCAGCCGACGAGGCCCGCGCCATCGCCGCCCGCGCTGCCGAGCTGGTGATCACGGCGAGCGAGACCGAACGCGCCGACCGCGACAAGCAGATCGAGCTTATCGAGGCCCGCAAGCAAGCGGAGATGCAGGCCATTGGCCTGGTGGTTGCCGCCGAGGCCGAAAAGCGGGCGGCGCTGGACCATGCCGAGGCGGTGCGCACGGAAGCCGAAGCAGCCGCTGCCCGCCAGCGAATCCAGGCCGAGGGTGCGGCCGAAGCCGAGAAGCTGGAGGCAGCCGCCCGCCAGGTCTCCTTCGCAGTCGAGGCCGAGGGCACCCGCGCCGTCAACGAGGCGGCCAACCAGCTCTCCGTCGATCAGATTGCCATGCAGCTGCGCATGAAGCTGATCGAAGCCCTGCCCGACATCATCGCAGAGAGCGTGAAGCCCCTGGAGAACATCGACGGCATCAAGATCGTGCAGATGGACGGCCTGAACGGCCACGCGAACGGGAACGGCCAGGCCGGTGCAACGGCGGGCGAGGGCAGCCTCTCGGACCAGATCGTCAGCTCAGCACTGCGCTATCGCACGCAGGCCCCGCTGCTGGACGCCATGCTGAAGGAGGTCGGCCTGGAGAACGGCGACCTCAATCAGCTGGCGGAGAGCCTGGCAGGGAAGGGCGAGGTCAAAAAAGAGTAGGCCTCCGTCTGTGGCGACCGCTTGCAGGCCGTAGCAGCCTGGAAGACAGGCTCGACAAGCCGCCGCCCCCGCCTGCTAGTCTGGTTCAGATTAGAGAAAGGGGCGAGCGTTCATGTCTGTCTTCGGAAAGCCTGCGCTTGGTTGCTGCTTTGCGGCTGCTGTCATTTTCGGATTCGGGCCGGCTACCGCCGAAGCCCCGCCACCGGAAACCGTCGCCGATACGATTCCCGCCTCGCAGATCGAAGCCGCGCTCTCGCAGTTGGACGGTCTCTCGGAGGAGATCATGCGCGAGACCGGCTTGCCCGGCCTTGCGGTTGCGGTCGTGCTGCGCGGCGAGTTGGTCTTCGCCAAGGGCTATGGCCGCCGCTCTATGGAGGCAGACGCCTTGGTCGATGCCGACACCGTCTTCCAGATAGCCTCCCTCTCCAAACCCATTGCAGCCACGGTGGTGGCCCAACAGGTGGGGAAGGGCAGAGTAGCCTGGGATAGCCCTGTCGCCGCGCTTCTGCCGAACTTTGCACTGAGCGATCCTTGGGTCGGCGCGCGCGTGACTTTGGGCGATCTCTTCAGTCATCGCTCCGGTCTGCCGGATCACGCAGGCGACGATCTGGAAGACCTTGGCTACGACCGGAAAACCATACTGGAGCGCTTGCGTCTGCTCCCCTTGGCCCCCTTTCGTTTGCAAGAACTCTACACCAACTTCGGGCTCACCGCAGCGGCCGAGGCGGTCGCGCACAACGCAGGAACCGATTGGGCCAGCTTGTCCGCCGCGGTAATCTATCGCCCGCTTGGCATGACCCGCACCTCGTCGCGCTACAGCGACTATCTCGAGGAAGAGAACCGCGCGCTGGGACACATCGCCGTGGGCGACGGCTTTCGCCTCTCACCCGGCCGCACGCCCGATGCGCAATCTCCGGCAGGCGGGATCAGCAGCAGCGTCATCGATTTTGCCAAGTGGATGATCATGGTCCTGGCTCAAGGCCAGTTCGAGGCTGTGGAGGTCGTCGACGCCGAGGCACTCTTGGAAGCCACCACGCCAAAGATCATCTCGCGACAGCCGAACAGCATGCAGGCCCGCGCCAGCACCTATGGTTATGGCTTCGGCGTCTCGGTCCAGCCTTCGGCCCGCGTGGTTCTCAGCCACTCCGGCGCATTCTATCTGGGTGCCGGCAGCAACATGATGCTGCTGCCTTCGGAAGAATTGGGAATCGTCGCCTTTAGCAATGCGAGCCCGGTGGGTGCGGTCGAGGCCCTGACGGCCAGCTTCATGGACCTGGTCCAGTTCGGCGCGCCGACGCGCGATTGGCTCAGCGGCTATCGGCGTTTGATGGCGGCTTTGGTTGCCCCCAGAGGTGCCCTGCTCGAAGCAGACAAACCTGCAGAGCCAGAACCGCCCTTGGTTTTGTCCAGCTACACAGGGCGCTATGCCAATGCCTATTTCGGCGAGGCCCGAATCGAAGAGCGTGACGGCGACCTGCACCTGCTTCTGGGACCGCGTCCAGTGGACGAGACCTTGAAGCACTGGGATGGCAGTCGCTTCACCTATGCCCCTCTCACCGAAAACCTGCCGGAAGGATCCTTGGCCGAGGTCAGTTTCGAGCAAGATGCACAGGGCAGGGTTACCGGCTTCCTGGTCGATCTCTTGAACGAAGAGGGCTTGGGCCGCTTTACACGTGAGCCGTGACCCAAGCCCTGCATCTTTACCCTAACCGGCGCTTGCCGAGAGGGCCTGGTCGAGATCGGCCAGGATGTCGTCGATGTGCTCGATTCCGACCGAGAGGCGGACATAGCCCTGGTTGACGCCGCTCAAGCCCTGCTCTTCGGCCGAGAGCTGCGAATGCGTGGTCGAGGCGGGATGGATCGCCAGTGAGCGCGCATCGCCGATGTTGGCGACATGATAGAAGAGCTTCAGGGCATCGATGAAGCTGCGGCCCGCCTGTTGGCCGCCAGCCAACTCGAAGCCCACCATACCGCCGAAACCGCCTTTCAGATAAGTGTCGGCGCGGCGCCGGAACTCGCCCTCCTGCTTACTCGGGAAGATCACCTTCGTGACTTCCGGCCGCTTCGAGAGGAAGTCGGCCACGGCTGCACTATTGCGGCAGTGCTCGCGCATCCGCAAGGGCAGGGTCTCGATGCCCTGCAGGAACTGGAAGGCGTTGAAGGGGCTCATCGCGGCACCCAAGTCGCGCAGCAGGACCACACGGGCCCGAATTGCATAGGCGATGGGGCCGAGAGGCTTCACCGCCTCGATCCAGACCGCACCGTGATAGCTGGGGTCGGGCTGCGAGAGGAGCGGGAAGCGGGACTTGTTCGCCTCCCAATCGAAGTTGCCGCCGTCGACGATCAGACCGCCGATCGAGGTGCCATGCCCGCCGATGTACTTGGTGGTGGAATAGACCACCACGGCCGCACCGTGCTCCAGCGGCTTGCACAGCACCGGGGCTGCAGTGTTGTCCATGATCAGCGGAACACCCAATTCGCGACCGATGGCGGCTACCTCGGCGATCGGGAAGACTTGCAGCTTGGGATTGGGCAGGGTCTCTGCGTAGTAGGCGCGGGTATTCTCGTCGGTGGCGCGCCGGAAGTTCTCCGGATCCGCGGGGTCGACGAAACGACACTCGATGCCCATTGCCTTCAAAGAGTTGGCGAAGAGATTCCAGGTGCCGCCATAGAGGTTGGTCGAAGACACGATGTTGTCGCCTGCCTGGGCGATGTTCTGGATCGAGTAGGCAGAGGCCGCCTGGCCCGAGGCCACTGCAAGCGCGGCGACACCACCCTCCAGCGCTGCCACACGTTCCTCCAAGACCGCGGTCGTCGGATTCATGATGCGGGTATAGATGTTGCCCAGCTCTTTCAACGCGAAGAGATTCTCGGCATGCTCGGTGCTGTCGAACTGGTAGCTGGTGGTTTGGTAAATCGGTACCGCAACGGCGTTTGTCGCCTGGTCCTTGCGGTAGCCTGCATGCAGGACGATCGTCTCGGCATGTTTGGAGGTCATTTCTTCTCGCTCCTCTCTGTAATCGCCGCCTGGCGGCTTTGAACCCTAGCACAGTGAGGGGCGCTCTATCTCTAGACGCTTTAGCCTTTGATTACCCGGTGCAAGCTGCCCCTCAAATGGCCGGGAACCGCTAAGGGCGGTCAATCCTTTTTTTCGCCCGCTTTTGGGCAGAAGCTTATGTCAGTAGCCTTGGCAGATCTGTCAAGAGACAAGTAGAAAGTAGGCATGCGCGCAGTGGCAGCCGAGAGGTGCCGACGGTCGTTGCGCGAAGGCTTCGCCTTGATCAGGAGGAGTCCGTCTGCGAAAAAGAAAATGGATTTTTGATAGTTTTTCTGTTCACTTGGCGATCGTCGGCCGATAGCCAGGGCGGAGGGAGTAGAGAGTCTGAATGGCCAACATCTTTGGGACCAGCGGCATAGACATTCTGTTGCGGGGCAGCGCCCAGCCTGACCGCATCTCTGGACTGAGTGGGAACGACACCTACCTGGACGGCCAGGGCGGTAGCGACACGCTGTTCGGCGGGGACGGAGACGACTACGATCTTTTCGGCGGGACGGGAATCGACACGCTGTTCGGTGGGTCCGGCGCGGACAGGAGGTTCTACGGCGGCTCGGGTTCGGATGTGCACTTTGCCGGCAGCGGCAAGGACTCCCTTCTCTTCGGCGACGAGGGTGTCGATCGCATCTTTGCCGGAGGCGGAAGCGATAGCTCCGTCGACGGCGGAGACGGCAACGATTTTCTCAACGCCGAAGCTGGCAATGATTTCCGCTTTTTCGGTGGCAGCGGCAACGACGAGATCTTGGCCGGAAACGGCAAGGATACCAGTTTTGCCGGTCACAGCGGGATCGACGTTATCACCGCCGGCAGCGGCGACGATCTCAAGTTTTTCGGGGGCGACGGCCAGGATGTTCTGACTGGCGACAGTGGTGACGATTCGTTTCTCGTCGGTGGCAGCGGCGACGACCTGATCTCTGGTGGCGATGGCAATGATCGCAATCTTATCGGAGGGTCCGGCGACGATGCCGTCATCGGCGGCAGTGGCGATGATCACATTTTGGGCGACGACGTCGAAGGCGCTGGCAGCGGCAGGGATACGATCTTCGGCGGCAGCGGTAAGGACACCATGTTCGGTGGTCAGGGCGACGACCTTTTTGTCGTTCTGCCTGGTGAAGCCGTTCCGGGAGATCGCTTCTACGGCGGCGCCGGCAGCGACACGATCATATCCGACAGCGCGCTTCCCGGCGGCGTAACGCTGGTCTCTATCGAGTACTACTTCGGCGGTGGGAATCAGACATTCGGGACCAGCGCCACTGACAATCTGATTGGGACCAGCGGCGACGACAAGATCTACGGATTGACCGGCGGTGACGACCTGAATGGCCTATCCGGGACAGATTCGCTCTTTGGCGCAAGCGGGTCCGACACGCTCTTTGCAGGCGGCGGCAATCCGAACGGTGGTGGCTTTGATCTGTTGGATGGCGGATCTGGCCGCGACCGGGTGCTGCTGTCCTTCCAGAATAACATCGTCGGGCTCTCGGCCGAAGAGACGGCAGGTGCTTTGGTCATAAACGGTGGCAGTGTCGGCGCCAGCTTGATCGATATCGAGGCTCTGACGGTCTGGGGCGGTCGCGGCGACGACAATCTTCTGGGCTTGGACGGGACCACGAGCGACCGCAACAACGTCCTCTTAAACAGCGGCGATGATCGTTTTGTCGGCGGCCGCGGTCTCGATTGGGGCGGTGGCGGCGACGGCGACGATACGCTCTATGGCGGTGACGGTAACGACGATCTGGTCGGAAATTCGGGCTCGGACAGTCTCTTCGGCGGTTCTGGGTTCGATACCTTCTTTGAAGGCGGCGGCGATCCCAGAGGTGGCGGTTTCGATCTGATCGACGGTGGCTCTGGAGCCGACCGGGTGCTGCTGTCCTTCCAGAACAACATCGTCGGGCTCTCGGCCGAAGAGACGGCAGGCGCTTTGGTCATAAACGGCGGCAGTGTCGGCGCCAGCTTGATCGATATCGAGAATCTGACGGTCTGGGGTGGTCGCGGCGACGACAATCTTCTGGGCTTGGACGGGACCACGAGCGACCGCAACAATTTCCTCTTGCAGAGCGGCGATGATCGTTTTGTCGGCGGTCGCGGTCTCGATTGGGGTGGTGGCGGCGACGGTGCCGATACACTCTATGGCGGCGACGGCGATGATGACCTGGTCGGAAATTCGGGCTCGGACAGCCTCTTCGGCGGTTCGGGGTTCGATACCTTCTTTGAAGGCGGCGGCAATCCCAGAGGCGGCGGTTTCGACCTGATCGACGGTGGCTCTGGGGCCGACCGGGTGCTGCTGTCCTTCCAGAACAACATCGTCGGACTCTCGGCTCGTGAAGCCGCCGGTGCCCTCATCATCGACGGCGGCAGCGTCGGAGCAAGCTTGATAGATGTCGAGGCCCTGACAGTCTGGGGCGGTCGGGGCGACGATAACCTCATCGGCCTTGATCGTACGCTCACCGATCGCAACAGCGTCCTCTTAAACAGCGGCGATGATCGTTTTGTGGGTGGTCGCGGCCTCGATTGGGGAGCCGGTGGCGACGGCAATGACCGGCTCTACGGCGCGAATGGAGACGACGATCTTCTCGGGAATTCGGGGGCTGACAGCCTCTATGGCGGGTCTGGCCGTGATTTTATTCGCGGTGGTATTGGCGATGACACGATCCGGCCCGGATCGGGGCAAGACCGCGGCATCGCCGACAGCGGGAACGATGTCTTCATCGTCGGAGCGCAAGAAGCCGTTGCCGGCGAAACCCTCAACGGCGGCAGCGGGACAGACACGGTGCTGGTTTCCGGCGCTCTGCCAAGCGATGTCCTGCTGGTTTCCGTCGAGTATGTTTACGGCAGCACGGATTTGCTGCTGGGAACCAGTGGTCCGGACACTCTAACCGGAACCAGCAGGTCCGAGACGATCATCGGCCTGTCAGGTCGCGATACGCTTCGCGGCAAGAGCGGGACAGACAGCATCTTCGGAAACGCCGACCCGGATAGGATTTTCGGCGGTTCTGGCAACGATATCAGTCTGTTCGGCGGCGGTGCTGCCGACACGGTTCTGGGTGGAGAGGGCTATGACACGCGCCTGTTCGGCGGCGGCGGTGACGATAGCCTGTTCGGTGGCGACAGCAACGATACGCTCTTGCGGGGAGGCGATGGCGCAGACCGCATCGGCGGGGGCAGTGCAAACGACCTGTCACTTTATGGCGGCAGTGGCTCCGACAGCATCACCGGCGACAGTGGAATCGATCGTCATCTCTTCGGCGATAGTGCGAACGATCGTGTGCGTGCTGGCGAGGGGGATGACTTTTTCCTAGGCGGTGGTGTCGGGAACGACAAGGTCTACGGCGGCACCGGAGACGATCGTCAGCTCTACGGCGGCGATGGCGCTGACAGCGTCGAAGGCAACGATGGCAACGACAGCCTCCTCTATGGTGGGTCCGGTCAGGACAAGATCGAAGGCAACAGCGGCAACGACCGCTCTCTCTATGGCGGCTCGGCTGCGGACGCTATCTACGGCGGGGCAGGCAGTGATCGGGATATTAAGGGTGACGCGGGCGACGACCGTGTCTTCGGTGGTGCTGGCAACGATGCTCTGTCCGGCGACAGCGGCGATGATCGGCTGATTGGTGGGGACGGTCGCGACACCTTAACCGGTGGCTCTGGACAGGACACTGTCGAAGGTGGTGGTGGCGATGACACTTTTCTCGTGTCCGCTGGCGAAGCCCTTGCCGGGGATGCCTTCTTCGGTGGTGCCGGCAACGACACGCTGATCACCGACATGACCCTGCCGGGCGGCGTGATCCTGAACTCCATCGAGAAGATCATCGTCTCCGGTGCCGACGGTGCAACCAGCGGCGCGGATGTCCTAACAGGAACGGACGGCCCGGATAGCCTGGCCGGCCTCAGCGGCGACGACCGTATCTATGGTCGGGCCGATGACGACTCCCTCTTCGGCGGCGCCGATGCCGATCGGATTTTCGGCGGCGGTGGGCAAGATCGCCAGTCTGGTGGCGGAGGAGACGACAGACTATCCGCAGGGTTAGGCGATGATCGCAATATTCTGGGAGGTGCCGGAAACGACTTCCTGGCCGGTCAGGCAGGCGACGATGTCGCCTTGCGCGGCGGCATCGGCAGTGACTCCCTTTACGGCGGCGGCGGGCAAGACACCGACCTGGACGGCGGTGCAGGCGACGACCGGATCTTTGGCGGCGGCAATGACGACATCTCGCTGTCGGGCGACAGCGGTGACGATGCGATCTTCGGTGGAGACGGGAACGACAGTTCTCTTCTCGGCGATCAAGGCGATGACCGGATCTTCGGCGGCTCGGGTCGCGACCGCGGCATCGACGGTGGCGCTGGCCGCGATAGCCTCTACGGTGGGCAGGGTAACGACGAACTGATCGGTCGCGCCAGTAGTGATGTTCTGGACGGTGGATCGGGCAAGGACACGGCCTTTGGCGGTGTGGGCAACGACACCTTCCTTGTGGGCACCGGCGAGGCGGTGGCCGGCGATGCCTTCTTTGGAGGAGCCGGCAACGACACCATCATCGCCGCTGAGAGCCTTCCCGACGATGTGATCCTGAGCTCCATCGAGCGCATCATCATCTCCATTCAAGGCTCCAGTGGCGCCGATACCCTGATCGGTACCAGCGCGAAGGATTCGCTTGCCGGCTTGAGCGGAAACGATCTCATCGTCGGAGAAGGCGGCAGGGATAGCCTGTTCGGCGGTCCAGGCAGTGATACACTACGCGGTGTCGGTGGCAGCGACTCCCTCGTCGGCGGCAGTGCCGGGGACAGCCTCTTCGGCGGCTCGGCCGCAGACACGCTCTTCGGCGGACAGGGAGCCGACTCTCTGGGCGGCGGGCAGGGATTGGATAGACTGTTCGGAGGCAGCGGCAAAGACCGCGTTTCCGGCGGTTCCGGCTTGGATCGACTTTTCGGCGGACCGAATGCGGACAGTCTGCTTGGCCACAGCGGTGACGACAGTCTCGATGGTGGCAAGGGACCCGACTCGCTCTATGGCGGCAAGGGATCGGATACCTTCTTCGTCTCTACGGGCGACGCCCAGGCCGGCGAAACTCTTGCTGGTGGCGATGGGACCGATACCCTGATCGCCTATGGTCCCCTGCCCAGCAGCGTCGATCTTATCTCGGTCGAGGTGCGCATCTATGGGGCCACGACGAACGACACCCTGGTGGGAACCAGCCAGGCCGATCTTCTGATCGGAACCGCCCCGGATAATCTGATACGCGGGCTCGCTGGCAGCGATACGCTGCGCGGCGAAGACGGCGACGACCGCATCTTCGGCGGATCCCAGACCGACCGGATCTTCGGCGATAGTGGGTCCGACAGGATCTTCGGACAAGACGGAGCGGACCAGGGTCTGATCGGCGGCAGCGGGGACGACCGAATCAAGGGCGGTACTGGAACCGATACCCAATTGCTGGGGCAGGGCGGAGACGATCGCATCTACGGCGGAGACGATGCAGACTTGCGGCTCTATGGAGGCCAGGGTAGCGACCTGATCTTCGGCGGCGAGGGCAACGATTCCCTGCTCGATGGCGCGGGCGGCGACAACGACCGCGTCTATGGCGGCAGTGGCCAGGACCGCAGCCTGTCGGGCGGCGACGGCAGCGATCGGGCGTTCGGCGCCAGCGGTCGGGACCTCTTGGAAGAGGCAAGCGGGGATGACCTGGTTTACGGCGGGGGAAATCAGGATGAGCTGCGCGGTGGCGCCAACAACGACCGTCTCTTCGGTGGGTCTGCCGGTGATCTGATCTATGGTGACGGCGGCAATGACACCGCCTATGGCGGTCAAGGCTTTGACCTGGTTTATGGTGGACGCGGCGCCGACCGCTTGGCGGGAGGGCCGGGTCAAGATCGCCTCTTCGGCGGTTCTGGGAAGGACACTTTCTCGGTCCCACCGGACGACGTGCAATCCGGCGACAGCATCGACGGAGGCTCGGGCACGGACACACTGATCTTTGACGCTTCCCTCCCGGCTTTCCTCTCTCTGACCTCGATCGAGGTGACGATCGGCGGCCAGACCAACGGCAACAGTATTGTCGGGACACCCGGGGACGACAGCCTGGATGGCAGCCTCTTGCCCGATCGCATGTTCGGGCGGGCCGGCGATGACCTTCAGTTCGGCGACGACCAGGACGACCGTTTGTTCGGTGGCGCTGGCAGCGACGGCCTGTTCGGCGGCAATGCCAGTGATGACCTTTTCGGCGGTCTCGGTGACGATCTGGAGCTTTTCGGTGGCGCTGGCAACGACAGCATTTTCGGCATGCAGGGTGACGACAGCATCCTCAGCGGCGGCAGCGGAAACGACCTGATCCAAGGCGATACCGGAATAGATCGTTTGCTTTGGGGCGGATCCGGCAGCGACCGAATCTTCGGTGGGGCCGGAAACGATGCCTATCTGCTGGGCGGCGACGGCGAAGACCTGATCCGCGCAGGCAATGGAAACGATCTGCAGGTCTTCGGCGGCAGCGGGGCGGATCTGATCTTCGGCGGTCGAGGACGCGATCACGTCGATGGCGGTGCCGGTGCCGATACCCTGGTTGCCTCTCTGGGCGAGCTGTTTTCAGGGGAGACCTACGACGGCGGTGCCGGCAGCGATACGCTGATCCTGGAAGGCTCTCTCCCAGCTGGCATTCAGGTCACCTCGGTCGAGACCACGCTCTTTACCAACAATGTTGCGGACCTTTCACTCCAGCCGGGCGCTGTGCTCTCCGCTGGCGACTTTATTGCTGTCTAGGTCCGGATTGCGTTTCGGGACAGGAGCGGCGATCTCCAACAGCATCTTGTCCAGCAAGGCACGTTCGAAGTCCTGTCGGCTGTCAGCCGTCATGACGAAGGCGCCCGGCCCGCCGATGACCTCGGCCTGGTAGGCCTCGACCAGCCAGGGCTGGCCGCTTGCGCCTGCGTAGCTGTCCTGCAGGATGGCGAGCGCGTTGATGACGATCCCCGCGTCGACCGCGCGGTCGCGGGCAAGGGGCGCCGGCACGATGCTCCGGTTGTCCGGATTGTCGCCGGAAACATCGATGACCCGACGAGTCGGCTGACAGGGACAGGCATCCAACAGCGCGTGTCCGGCGACGATGGCATCGCCGATGGCGTTGTAGGACTGCAGGGAACGCTGCGCCCGGAGCACCTTGTCGGCAAAGAGTCCTGCTGTCTGTGCGTCGCTGACGAAACTCCAGGGAACCACCGTCTCAGCCGTACCGGGTCCGCCCCACTCGAGGTAGGCAATCGCGATTGTGCCGTGCTGGCCAAAGCGAACGATGTCCAAGAGGTCGGGGTTGGTGACGGCCGCAGCGATGCCCTCACGCTGAAGCGCGAACTCGAGTGGATCGATGCTTCCGGACGCATCCACGGCGAGCACCAGGGCCGTATCGACCGGCTCTTGCGCCTGGACCGACGCCGGAAAGACCACAAGGACCGCAGCAAGAAGCCCGGAAAAATGTCTGTTCATCATTCTCGACCGCATGCCTCCTATGCAGGGTGCCTCACTCTTAATGCTGGAGCGCGTTGGCGCCAGAACAAGGCCCAAGCGTCCATCAACTCTTCACAGCGCCGGCACCGCCACGCATTGCCGGGGAAGGGGAAGCTGTGGCAAGGAAGGGTAGGGGCGGCAAGGACGAGGTAGGAAACGGGTGGTGGACAGGATGCACTCGAACAGAAAATTGACACGCCGCTTGCTGCTCACCGGCTGCGCCGGCGCAGGTTTGATGGCCGCCAGCCCGGCTTTGGCGGCGACCCTAAGCTTTCCGGCTTGGCTATCCGCCTTTCGTCGACAGGCCAGCCAGGAAGGCATCAGCGAAGCGACCCTGCAGCGCGGCCTCGACGGCCTGCAGCCGATCCAGCGGGTGTTGGAACTGGACAGGCGTCAGCCGGAGTTCGTGCAGAGCTTCTGGCGCTACATGCGTCGTGTGAACGACAAGCGCATTGCCGAAGGCCAGCGCCGCCAACGCGAGAACCAGGCGGTGCTGAGCCGGGTAGAGGGCGAATTCGGTGTACCGGCCCCGGTGCTCATGTCCTTCTGGGGTTTGGAGACGAATTTCGGCGGTACCCTGGGTGACTTTCGGGTCATACCAGCCGTTGCCACCCTTGCCTGGGATGGCCGGCGCGAAGAGCTCTTCCGTGGAGAACTCATGGCAGCACTGCGCATCGTCCAAAGCGGCGTGCGCACGCCCAACGATCTGGTCGGGTCCTGGGCCGGAGCGACCGGGCAGTTTCAGTTCCTGCCCTCGACCTATCTGCGCAATGGTGTGGATTACGACAGAGACGGCGTGGCGAACATCTGGACCCGGCTGCCCGACGCCTTTGCCTCAGCGGCAAACCTCTTGCGAAACAACGGCTGGCGCGTTGGAGAACCCTGGGGATACGAAGTGGTCCTGCCGGGTGGGTTCGACTATGCGCTCGCGGACGGCTCGACCATGCGCCCGCTGGTCGAATGGCAGAGCCTTGGGGTGCGACGCCCCGGCGGCGGCGGCCTGGTGCCGGGCGTCGACAGCGGAGCGCTGGTGCTGCCGGCGGGATGGCAGGGACCGGCCTTCCTGGTGTTCGGTAATTATCGTGCGATAAGGCGCTGGAATAACTCCGAGCTTTATGCCATATCGGTCGGGCACTTGGCTGACCGGATCGCCGGTTTCGGCCCATTGAGTGTTAGAGCGCCGGCCGACGCCGACCAGCGTTTGACCTTGGTGCAGGTGCGAGAGATACAAACCCGTTTGAATGCAATCGGCTTCAACAGCGGCGTACCCGATGGCAAGGTTGGCCCCAAGACGCGGGCAGCTGTCAGGGCCTATCAGACGAGCCAGGGATTGCCGGCTGACGGCTTTCCGACCTTGGCGCTGCTTAGACGATTGCAAGGATAGGAGTGTCGCCATGCCCGTGGCAGCGCGGATTCTCGTTCTTTTTGTCGTTTTGAGCTGTTTTACGGCCGCATGCGCCAGTGGGGACAAAGCAGTCGCTTCACCCACCCAAAAGACCAACACACAGGTCGCAGCGCTTGACGACAGCGCCGAACCTCCACGACATCAGGTCAAACGCTTCCGAGTCGGCAAGCCTTATCATCAGTCTGGACGTCTTTTTAAGCCAAAAGCCGATTGGAACTACAATGAAGTCGGAGTTGCTTCCTGGTACGGCGGCAAATTTCATGGACGCAAGACGGCCAGTGGTGAGATCTTCGACAAGAACCTTCTGACCGCGGCACATAAGACCTTGCCTTTGCCGGTGATCGCCAAGGTCACCAACCTGTCCAACGGCCGCAGCGTCAAGGTGCGGATCAACGATCGCGGCCCCTTCTCACGCGGTCGGCTGATCGATCTTTCGCAGGCCGCAGCGAAGAAGCTGGGCTTCATCCACCACGGTACCGCCAAGGTCCGTGTCGAGGTGCTGCCGGGCGAGAGCCGCGCTCTGGTCAAGGGCAGCGAGCCCTATCAGCCGGCGCAGGCACAGCTGGTTTCAGCCGTCCCGGTTCGTGAGCGTTCGGCCGTCTATCTGCAGCTTGGCAGCTTTGCCGAACGCGATAATGCCAACAACTTGAAGCGCAAGCTGGAAGGCTTCGGAAACATCTCCATCAATCCGGTTGTTCTGTCGGGCAAAGAGTTCTTTCGCGTGCGGATGGGGCCCTTCATCGACGCCTCGGCCGCCTTGATCGCGCGCGAACGCTTGGCAGAGGCCGGCCTTTTCCGTAGCCATCTCGTGATCGAAGGCAGCAGCTGAGACTCGGATCGCCCTGCTCTATTCTCGGCGATTGAAGTCTAGAGCGACAAGGGAGAGACCCAGATGTACCAACGGCCAGCTTTGCTGACGCTCGCGAAGTCCTTTGCGGTGTTCGCTCTGTTCGTGACGCTCACGCTCGGGCGCGGCGCAGAGGCCCTGGAGACCAAGGCGCGCTCGGCGATGTTGATCGATGCAGAGAGTGGCGCGGTCCTGTTTGCGAAGAACCCCGACGCCAAGCTGCCGCCAGCCTCGATGAGCAAGTTGATGACCGCATTCGTGGTCTTCGAGCGCTTGAGCCAAGGGCTGCTCAGCCTGGACGACGAGTTGCCGGTCAGCGAGAAGGCCTGGCGAATGGGCGGCTCGAAGATGTTCGTGGAGGTGGGCAGTCGGGTCTCGATCCGGGATCTTCTGCGTGGCGTGATCGTGCAGTCGGGGAACGATGCCGCCATCGTGCTGGCCGAAGGCTTGGCCGGCAGCGAGGCCGCTTTCGTGCGTGAGATGAACGCCATGGCCCAGGATCTGGGCCTCACCGGCTCAACATTTGCCAATGTCACCGGCTGGCCGGACCCCGATCACCGCATGACGGCGCGCGACCTGGCTGTGCTGGCCCGCATGGTGATCGAGCGCTTCCCCGCGTACTACAAGATCTATAGCGAGACGGAGTTCACCTGGAACGGCATCACCCAGGGTAACCGCAATCCCTTGCTGTTTCGCAACGTCGGCGCCGATGGCCTGAAGACCGGTCATACGCGCGAAGCCGGCTATTGCCTGGTTGCCTCCTCGGTGCAGGAGGGGCGTCGCCTGATCCTGGTCGTCATGGGTCTGGAGAGTAAACGCGAGCGTGCCGAAGAGGCCGAGCGCTTGCTTGCCTGGGGCTTCCGCGAGTTTGCCCGCTATCGGCTGTTCCAGGCCGGCGAGCAGCTGGACGAGGCCGATGTCTGGATGGGCGAAGAACCAAGCGTGCCGCTGGTCGCACCGGCCGAGATTTCGGTCAACCTGCTGCGGGCCGCGCGTAACGAGATGACCGTCAAGCTGATCTATCAGTCGCCGATCCCGGCCCCGATCGAGGCCGGTCAAGAGGTGGCGGTGCTGAGCGTGCAGGCGCCTGGAACGCCGCCGGTCGATTTCCCCATCATCGCCGGGCGCTCGGTACCGGAAGCCGGTGTAATCGGCCGCATGGTCCAGGGTGTGACGGCGCTGCTGTCCGGCGGTTAGGCATGCGTGCCTGGCCCGGTCGCTTCATCACCTTCGAAGGTGGCGAGGGAAGTGGCAAGTCCACCCAAGCCAAACGTCTGGCAGAGCGCCTGCAGGCCGAAGGGCGCAAGGTACTTCTGACCCGAGAGCCCGGCGGCACCGCGGGTGCCGAGCAGATCCGCAGTCTGCTGGTCGAAGGCGAGGCAGAGCGCTGGGATGCCTGGAGCGAGGCCTTGCTGGTCAATGCGGCGCGACGTGATCACGTCCAGCGCGTTATTGCACCTGCCTTGGCGAAAGGCGTCTGGGTGATCTGCGACCGCTTCGTCCACTCCACCCTGGCCTACCAAGGCATCGTCGGCGGGCTCGGCAGCGGTGCCTTGCGAGCCCTGCACGCCATGGTTCTGGGACGCATGTGGCCGGATCTGGTGCTGATTTTCGATCTGCCGGCCAAACAGGGCCTCGCCCGGGCCGCTGCACGGGGCGGTGCCACGCGTTTCGAAGAGCGCGGACTGGCGTTTCACGAAGACCTACGCCAGGCCTTCCGCGATCTTGCGGCGGCCGAGCCTGCTTGCTGCAAGCTCCTGGATGCTGCCGGCACGCCGGACGGGGTCGCAGCGCGGGTGCGCAGCGCGCTGACCCAGCTGCCGTGAGGGCGGACACATGGATCTAGAGCGGAACCCGCGCACCACGGCGAGCCTCCTCGGCCAGCAGGCAGCCGAGCAGCGTCTCCTGTCGGCGTTCCAATCCGGACGGCTACCGCATGCCTGGCTGCTGAGCGGCAAGGCGGGGATCGGCAAGGCGACCCTGGCCTATCGCACGGCGCGCTTCCTGCTGGCGCGGCCGGACGGGCAGAGCGGGCTGATGGGCGACATGTCTCTCGATCCGGAAGATGAGGTCTTCCGCCAGGTTGCCGCCGGCGCTCACCCCGACCTGCAGGTGCTGGAACGCGGCGTCAACGAGAAGACTGGCAAGCCACGCAGCGAGATCGTCGTTGAGGAGGTTCGCCGCAGAGCGGAAAGGCTGCGCAAGACGGCCTCGGGCGGCGGTTGGCGCATCCTGATCGTCGACACAGCAGACGAGATGAATCGCTCGGCCGCCAATGCGCTGTTGAAACTACTTGAGGAGCCGCCGCCGCGCGCCTTGCTGCTGTTGATCAGCCATGCGCCGGGCCGACTCTTGCCGACCATCCGTTCGCGCTGCTGTATGCTGGGACTGCCGCCACTGGAGCCCGAGGTGCTGGACGGGCTGCTTGCGGACTATCTGCCCGACGTCGCGCTCGAGGACAGACAGCTTCTGGCGGTTCTGGCGGAGGGGAGCATCGGCCAGGCCCTGGACCTGGCTGCTGCGGGTGGCTTGCCGCTCTATCGTCGCCTGCTGGGACTGATCGGCCGGGCCGGGCAGGGGATCGATAGCGTAGAAGCCCACGCGCTCTCCGACGATATGCTGCGCTCCAAAAAGGCGGATAGCGTCCAAGTCGCCTTCGGGCTCTTGACCTGGTGGCTGGCCCGCATGATCCGTGCCGGGGCGCAGCAGCGCACCCCGCCGGCCCTGGTGCCCGAAGAGGAGGGGCTGGCCGAGCGGCTCTTGGCCAGGCGTGCGCTTGCGGATTGGGTGCGCCTGTGGGAAAAGCTCTGCGCGCTAGCACGCAGCTGCGAGCGCGCCAATCTAGATCGAAAGCAGGCCTTTCTGTCGGCGATGATCGAATTCGACACCGCTGGATAGCAAAGACGACTTTCCCCGAAGAATGCAGGGACCCGCGCTTACGGCCGGCAAACGGCTGTGCTGGGACTCGCAAGCGAGAGCGACATGGCAGAGACAGACGGACGTTACTACGTCACCACACCGATCTATTACGTGAATGACCGCCCGCACATCGGTCACGCCTACACCACGCTTGCCTGCGACCTGCTTGCCCGTTTCATGCGCCTGGACGGGCGCGAGGTCCTCTTCCTGACGGGCACCGACGAACACGGCCAGAAGGTCGAGCAGTCGGCGCAAGAGCGGGGGCTGGAACCGCAGGCCTATGCCGATCAGGTGAGCGCCCAATTCCGCGAACTGACGGAGGCCATGGGCTTTTCGATCGATGCCTTCATCCGCACGACCGAGGAGCGCCATAAGGCGGCGGTGCAGGCCTTGTGGAAACAGCTGCTGGACCGCGATCAGATCTATCTGGGCCAGTATGCAGGCTGGTACTCGGTTTCCGACGAGGCCTTCTATGGCGAAAAGGAACTGACCCTCAAGGACGGCAAGCGTTTTGCGCCAAGCGGCAAGGAGGTCGAGTGGGTGGAGGAGCCCTCCTACTTCTTCCGACTCTCGGCCTGGCAGGATCGCCTGATGGAGCTCTATGAGAGCCAGCCGGACTTCATCCAACCCTCTGCTCGACGCAACGAGGTCATGTCCTTCGTGCGCGGCGGTCTGCACGACCTCTCGATCAGCCGCACGACCTACAGCTGGGGCATTCCGGTGCCGAACGATCCGGCCCACGTGACCTATGTCTGGTTCGACGCCTTGATCAACTACATCACCGCTGCCGGCTATCCGGACGAAGAGAGCCGCGACTGGAAGACCTTCTGGCCGGCCGATCTGCACATGGTCGGCAAGGACATCCTGCGCTTTCACACGGTCTATTGGCCGGCCTTCCTGATGGCGGCCGACTTGCCGCCGCCAAAGCGGGTCTTCGCGCACGGCTGGTGGACCAACGAGGGACAGAAGATCTCCAAGTCCCTGGGCAACGTGATCGACACCTTCCAGCTTATCGATAAGTATGGCCTGGACCAGGTCCGCTACTTCCTGATGCGCGAAGTGCCCTTCGGTCATGACGGCGACTTTTCGCATTCGGCCATGGTGCGGCGCTGCAACGACGACCTGGCAAACGACCTGGGCAACCTGGCCCAGCGCGTGCTCTCGATGATTGCCAAGAACTGCGGCGGGAAGGTGCCGGAGAACAGGGCGCTGACGGCGGAGGATGAGGCGCTGCTCTGGCGTGCCAAAGGACTCCTGGCCAGCGTGCGCGGAGAGATGGAACGCCAGGCCTTCAACAAGGCCCTCGAGGCCATCTGGCAGGTCGTTGGCGAAGCCAACCGCTATGTCGACGCCCAGGCGCCCTGGGTCTTGCGCAAGAGCGACCCGGTACGGATGGCAACGGTGCTCTACATCCTGGCGGAGTGCTTGCGGATGATTGCATTGCTGGTGCAGCCGGTCATGCCGACGAGTGCTGCCAAGCTGCTCGACCAGCTCTCCGTTCCCGCAGAGGAGCGTACCTTCAGCCACTTCAACAAAGGTTTGAAGAGTGGGATTGAACTGCCTAAACCAAAGGGTATTTTCCCACGATATGTCGAGGAGGAGGCCGCCGGCTGATGCTGATCGACTCGCATTGCCATCTGGACTATCTGCAGCGTGAAGGCGATGAGCTTGCGGAGGTGGTGGCGCGTGCCCAGGCAGCCGGGGTCGGCGGCATGGTCACCATCGGCACCAAGCTCTCCGAGATCGAGGCGGTGATCGCAATCGCCGAGCGCTTTGCGCAAGTGTGGTGCAGCGTCGGCGTCCATCCCCACGAGGCGGCAGAGCAAGGCCAGTCCGCACCCGACCGACTCTTGGAGTTGGCCCGCCATCCCAAGGTGGTCGGCATTGGCGAGACCGGCCTGGACTACTTCTATGAGCACTCGCCCCGGGCCGAGCAGCGCGAGAGCTTTCGCACCCACATTGCCGCTGCACGCGAGAGCGGCCTGCCGCTGATCGTGCACAGCCGCGATGCCGACGAGGAGACCTTGGAGATCCTCGGCGAGGAGCAGGCCAAAGGCGCCTTCACCGGGGTCATACACTGCTTTTCCAGCGGCCCGGTCTTGGCCAAGGGTGCGCTGGAGCTGGGCATGATGATCTCGCTTGCCGGAATTCTGACCTTCAAGAAGGCGCAGTCCTTGCGGGACACCGCCGCCGAGGTGCCGATGGATCGCCTGCTTGTGGAGACCGATTCGCCCTACCTGGCGCCGGTGCCGCATCGCGGCAAGCGCAACGAGCCGGCCTTCGTCCAACACACGGCCGCTATGCTGGCAGAGGTGAAGGGCGTCGAGTTGGGCGAGATCACCCGCACTACCACGGACAACTTCTTCCGGCTTTTCTCTCGCGCCGAGCGTCCTTCGCAGCCGGGCGCCGACGCATGAAGGTGACGCTGCTGGGTTGCGGAGGGTCTGGTGGGGTTCCGCTTGCCGACGGCACACCGGGCGGCCATTGGGGCGACTGCGACCCGAAGGAACCGCGCAATCGTCGACGCCGGGTTTCGGTCATGGTGCAAGGCGAAACGGCGGGGCAGGGGACCCTGATCATCGACTGTTCGCCCGATCTGCGCGCGCAGCTGCTGGACCACCCGGTGCCCCGCCTGGACGCGGTCTTGCTGACCCACGCGCACGCGGACCATGTGCACGGTATCGACGATCTGCGCGCCTACACCTATCGCCAGCGCGAAGCGATCCCGGCCTTCATGGATGCGGAGACGCACGCGATCATGACCCAGCGCTTCGGCTATGTCTTCACCTCCAGCCATACCGAGAGCCGACTTTACCCGGCACTGCTGGAAGACCAGGTGATTGCGCCTGGCAGAGAGTTTTCGGCGGCCGGTTTTGACGTCTTGCCGTTTCGCCAGACCCATGGCCAAGGCCAGACCCTGGGATTTCGCGTCGGCGATTTTGCCTATTCCACCGACGCCTCGGATCTAGAGGACGCGGCCTTCGATGCCTTGCACGATCTGGATCTTTGGATCGTCGACTGTCTGCGCTTCGATCCCCACCCGACCCATAGCCACTTCGAGCGGACGATGGCCTGGATCGAGCGAGCCAAGCCCAAACGAGCCATCCTGACCCACATGAACCACAGCACGGACTACCGGGTGCTGGCCGAGCGCTGCCCGCCGGGCGTCGAACCTGGCTACGACGGACTGACCGTCACGCTTTAGAGCAGATCGCGATCAGGTGGAATCACCCTCGGGGAGAAGCGATCGCAGGCGGGGAGAAGCGATCGCAGGCAGGCGCTGACCCTGCCCGCAGTCGCTCCCCAGAGAGGCCTAGCGGTTATAGAAGAAGGAATCGGTGCGGTAGACGCCGAACTGGGCGCCAGGCTCCCAGTTGTAGACACCGACCTTGGGGATGTTGGCCAGATCGCGGTTGGCGACCACCGGCTGGGGGACCTGACCGACAAAGCCGATGGTGTAGACCTGATCGGCGTTGATTTGCAGGATCGTCTCCCAGGCCTTCAGCCGCTCCGCATCGCTGGTCGCCGCACGCCAGTCGTCGAAGGCTGCCAGCAGCTGCTTGGGCTTTTCCATGTCGACCGGCTCGCCGGCTTCGCCTTTGGTTTCGCGGTACTGACCCCACTTCGACCACTCATAGCCGGACTGCTTCACCGGAACCCAATCGGCCGGCGACATGGCCGGCGTGGGTACACCGTTCTCGAAGCCGAACCAGATCACCATGTTGGCCTCGCCCGAGAAGATGCGATTGCGCAGCGCGGTGCGGTCGCTGGGCTTGGTGAAGAGGCCGACGCCGATCTTCTTCCAGCTGGTCTTCACCAGCTCCAGAATGTCGGGTTCCTCCTCGGTCTCACCGGCGGACTCGACGATGATCTGCAGCGGCTCCCCATTCGGCAGCAGGCGGATGCCTTGGCTGTCGCGTTCGGTCAGACCAATCTCGTCCAACAGCTTGTTGGCCTGGGCTATGTCGTACTCCGCCCAGGCCTGTCGATAGGCGGGCTTGTAGAGCGGCGATTCCGGCAGTGGACCCTGATTGCCGACCAGGCCCAGACCGAAATAGATCACCTGATTGATCTCGTTGCGGTCGATTGCCAGCGACAAGGCACGCCGGAATCGGACGTCGCGATTGAGCTTGCGCCAGATCGGATCTACAGCGTTGAGGTTGGGATAGAGCGCGAAGTTGGACGGCCGGACGGTCTTCCAAAGCAAGACCTGATAGCCCTCGCGCTTCTGTGCCTCCTTCAAGAGGGTGTAGTCGGAAAAGCCGATGCCGCGGGACTGCAGATCGCTGTCGCCGGCCGCCGTCTTGGCCGGCACCAGACCCGGCGAGGTGATCGCCAGCAGCCACTCGTCCAGATAGGGCAGCTGCATGCCCTCTTGATCGATGCGGTGATAGAAGGGATTGCGCGCGGCCGTCAGACGCTGGGACGGGGGCGGGGTCACGACCAGCCAGGGCTGCAGCACCGGCAGGTGAGGATTGTCCATCTTGTTCAGATTGTCGAGGCTGTTGTGCAGCGAGGCCCAGGTCGGCTTGGCGTACTCGTCGACCAGAGCCGCCAGCTCCTCCAGGTCGGTGTACTTCTCGTGATACTGCTTCATGTAGTGCGCCGGGCGGAAGATGAAGAGCGGTGAGGCGCGCGCCAGGGCCGGCAGGAAGAAGGGATTGGGTGCGTGCCACTCGTAGACCACCGTGGTCTCGTCGGGAAAGCTCACCTCTGGAAGCTGGCCGTCGACCAGGAGGTCGATGGGCGGGCCGACCGGGGACAGGCTATCGTGCTGTGCCACATCCTCCCAGTAGTAACGGAAGTCTTCCGAGGTAAAGGGATGCCCATCGGACCAGCGGTGGCCAGGTCGCAGCTTCAGGGTGAAGCGCCGGTTGTCCTCGATCTCGACCGAGTGCAGGATGTCGGGGACCAAGTTGTAGTTCTCGTCGTAACCGACCAGCCGCGCATAGCCATAGACCATCATCAAGCGGCTGTCCTTCTGCCGACCGATCATGGTCAGCAGCTTACCGCCGGACTTGCCGACCATCCGCTCCTTGGTGGCTTTGACCACCAGCGGCACCTTCGGAATGCGCTCAGCGACCGGCGGCAACTCACCGGCATCCACCTTGGCCTGTAGCTCCGGCGGCTCTTTCGGTGTCGGCAGGCTATCCGGCTCCCAACGGGTCAGGCTCATGCTCTCTGCCTGCGCCAAGCCAGGCGTGAGCACCATGGAACAAAGGGTAAAGATGAGGGCGAAAGATCGCATCGGCTGAAGGTTCCGTCTCAAGCGTAAACTCCCGTTCTCTTGTCGCGAAGACGCACCAGGGTCAGGTTCGAACCCGGCGGCAGGCGGGTGATTGGGGCCAGGTCCGGAAAGCGATAGCTTGCCTGGACCAGCGCCCTTGCTCCTTCTTCTCGTCCTGCGGTGTCGTCTCGGCCATCATAAGCATAGTGTTTGCGATTGCGCTGCCATTCTACACTCTGTGTAGCATCTCGCGCATCCTCAAGCATGGCAAGACTGGGGATCGGCGGCGCCCCGGTGGCATGCATCTGCCAGGCCGGAAAGTTATCATCCAGCAGCACGAAGCGGAAGCCGCGTGCGGCGGCTTCCTCCAGGCGTCGGACGTGCGAGATGTGGTCGTCGAAGAAACAGAGCGCGTGCGCTGGGTCGAAGGCCGGCAGCTCAACTTCGGACCAATCCCGAAGGTGATAGGTGACGCCGGGGCTACGCAGGCGTCCGGCCGCCGGCAGCTCGACGTCGTGAGTCTGAATGCTGGCTGCCGGGCAGGCCCGGCGAAAGAGCCAGGCACTGTGGCCCATGAAGCTGCCGCTCTCGACGACAAGCTGAGGCGCCATCCAACGTGCCACCAGCCAAAGCCAAAGCGAGTCGTTGAGTCCGCTGCCGTGCCGGTTCGACACCAGAGGACGCCGTGCATAGCTCGAAAGGAAACCCTCCAGCTCTTCGGCCGTGTCGCGGTCGTAGCTGCGATCGACGGCAGTCGCGGCAGCGCGCAAAGCCTGATCGCAGTGTGCGACGATCGCTTGCGTCAGACGCGCGACCTCAGGCGCGCTGCGCGGCCAGGGCCAGCTCTCTGGCGTCAGAAACCCACGAACCGTGAAGAGGTAGGACATGGGCGCGGACGCTAGCGTGCGCAGGCGCCAAGGCCAAGCCAAAGCGGACCATTCACCTGAATTTCGTATCTCCAAAAGTTCCATAATATATATTATGCGAATAATAGGCTTGGCAAAAGAGGATCGACCTCTGCTTCCCTCCACACTGACCGCAAGCACGCTTAGCCCTACCGGAACCCTCAAGCCTCGATTAGGGTCTGGCGCATGACCGACCAAGACCCGCCCGGCAGTGCCATAGCACAGCTGCTTACCATCATGGCCCGCCTGCGCGATCCCGACGGCGGCTGTCCCTGGGATCTGCAGCAGGACTTCGCCAGCATAGCGCCCTACACCATCGAAGAAGCCTATGAGGTCGCGCAAGCGATCGCCGAAGAGGACTTTGCCGGCCTCAAGGACGAGTTGGGCGACTTGCTGCTGCAGGTCGTCTTTCATGCGCGCATGGCCGAGGAAGCCGGTCACTTCGGCTTCGACGAGGTGGCGCAGGCGATTTCCGACAAGATGGTTCGGCGCCATCCGCATGTGTTTGGCACAGATCAGGCCGAGGAACCCGGCCAAGTCAGCGCCGGCTGGGAGGCGATCAAGGCGGCCGAGCGTGCCGAGAAAGCCGGTAACCGCCCCACCAGCCATCTGGATGGCGTGGCCTTGGCGCTTCCTGCGCTTTTGCGGGCTGCGAAACTGCAAAAGCGCGCCGCTGCCGTCGGCTTCGACTGGCCAAACGCTTCGGCCGTGCTGAGCAAGGTCGACGAGGAACTGGAGGAAGTGAAGGTCGAGATCGCGGCCCTCGAGGACGACCAGTCGGCGCTGGAACGCGCCGAAGAAGAAATCGGCGACCTGCTCTTCGTGCTGGCCAATCTGGCCCGCAAGATCGCGGTCGATCCCGAGGTTGCGCTGCGCAAGGCCAACGCGAAGT
This sequence comes from Kiloniellales bacterium, assembly GCA_040219175.1. Classification (GTDB taxonomy): domain Bacteria; phylum Pseudomonadota; class Alphaproteobacteria; order Kiloniellales; family JACOMY01; genus JACOMY01. Next base: position 19,465 of record JAVJSY010000074.1, on the reverse strand, counting down.
TTGAGCGCCGTTTCAAAGCCATAGAGGCCGCGCTCGAAGAACGCGGCCTCGCGATGGAAGACAGTGACCTGGAAACCCTGGAGGTCTATTGGCAGGCCGCCAAACAGACCACTAGGCCGCCTGGACGCTAACCCCGCTTGCCGGCCACGATCCGATCCAGGATCAAGGCACAGAAGAGGATCGCCAGGCCGGCCAGAATGCCTTGGCCTTCGGAGGCATACTGCAGCGCCTCAAGCACGTCCTCGCCCAGCCCCTTGGCGCCGATCAGCGAGGCCACCACGACCATGGCCAGTGACAAGAGGATCGTCTGGTTGACGCCGGCCATGATGGTCCGCGCGGCCAGAGGCAGATCCACCTTGAACAGTAGATAGGCCGGGGTCGCACCGAAGGCGGTTGCCGCTTCGCGCACGGCCTGCGGGACCTGCTGGATGCCCAGCACCGTGAAGCGGATTACCGGCGGGCTTCCGAAGATCAGGGTGGCGACGATTGCCGCCGGCTTTCCTGCCCCAAAAAAGGCAATGACCGGAATAAGATAAACGAAGGACGGCATAGACTGCATGAAGTCTAGGACCGGTCGTACTACGGCAAAGAGCTTGGGCTTGCGCGCGCAAAGAATGCCCAGAGGAATGCCGAGCGTGATGGAGACCATCGCCGCCGCGCCGAGCAGCGAGATGGTGGTCATCGCCTTTTCCCAGAAACCCAGAACCCCGAGGTAGAGCAAGGCGGAGACCGTGAAGATGGCCACCCTGGGCCCGGCCGAGAGGTAGGCCAGCATGGCGACCACCACGATGATGACCGGCCAGGGTGTGCCGACGAAGACGGTCTCCAGCCCATCCAGCAGAGAGCGAACACCCAGGTTGATGGTGTTGAAGAACTCCGAGCCGGCAGACTTCGCCCAATCGAAGATCGCCTTGATGAAGTCGCCGGCGCCGATCCGCCAGGCCTTGTCGGCCGGGAAATCCAGCATGGCCGGGATCATGTCAGGCCGTGCGAACTGAACGGCGGAGAGCCCTGCGACAACGAGCAGGAGGGCGCCTCCGATAGCAGCGCGTGGCCAGGAGAAGGCACCGGATATCCGACGGTCGGACCGCCAGCGGGTGAAGCGCGTCTCCAGTGCCCAGTTTGCCGTCATCGCGGCCACCAGCTTGGCGGCGACCAGGACCACCAGGCCACCGATCAGATAGCCTGTCGCATCGGCAAGGGCCGCCTCCGCACGCGCAAGCGCGTCAGTATAGGCCCCCTCCAGAGACTCCGCCGCGCGCTTTAAGGAGTCCAGGCTGGCAGCGCCGCTCTTCTCGGCTGCTTCGATCTGTTGCCGGCGCAGCTCCAAAGTCGTTTCGATCTGGGCGGCCCGCTCGCGCTGCTCGCGTCCCAGATCGCCGATCAGGCCCTGCGCCAGCTGGATGTAGCCGAAGGTCTCGACCAGGAGGAAGGTCAGGAACCAGGACCAGAGCCCACGCGCGCCGAACCAGACCGGACTGAAGAGGCCGGCGAGCGGGTTGAAGGTGGCCCGAAAGCCAGGCGCTTCTGTGATGTAGCGAAAGGTCTTCTGGTAGTAGCTGGCATTGCTGCCGGCGAAGTCTGCGACCAGCGCATCCATCTGCGTTGCCGCCTCGGCCTTTCCTTGTGCATCGCTCATGCCTCGCCTCCCCTGCTGCCTTGGATCGCGCGCATCAGGTCGCGCTGCTCGACCACGCCGATCGCCCGCTCTTCTTCATCGACCACGACGATCACGCCGTCGTGGTAGACGGCCAGATCGATCAGACCGTTCAAGTCGGTGTCGTGCGTGGCCTGGGGCGCATCCTCGGGCAAGGGGCCGGCCTCTGCGGTATAGGCCTCGACCGGCTTCATGACAGAGTGCGCGTAGACCAGATTCAGCTTGGAGATGCCGGCGACGAAATCGGCGACATAGTCGTCGGCCGGATTCATGACGATCTCTTCCGGCGCGCCGATCTGGACAATGCGCCCGTCCTTCATGATGGCGATGCGATCGCCGATACGGATCGCCTCGTCCAGGTCGTGGGTGATGAAGATGGTTGTCTTGTGCAGCTTGGCGCTCAGCGCCATGAACTGGTCTTGCAGCTGTCGGCGGATCAGCGGGTCGAGTGCGGAAAAGGGCTCGTCCATCAAGAGGATCGCAGGGTCGGTCGCGATCGCGCGTGCCAGGCCGACGCGCTGCTGCATGCCGCCGGACAGCTCGTGGGCGTACTTGTCTTCCCAGCCGGTCAAGTTGACCAGCTCCAGGACCCGGTCGGCCTCGCGCCAGCGTTCGGCCTTGCCGGAGCCGCGGATCTCCAGCGGCATGGCAACGTTGTCTCTGACGGTGCGATGCGGCATCAGGCCGAAGTTCTGAAAGACCATGGCGACGCGGCGATTGCGCAGCGCGCGCAAGGCTGCCGGGTTCATCGCCATGACATCGTCGCCGCCGATCAGGATCTGCCCGTCGGTAGGCTCCAGCAGGCGGTTGACATGGCGGACCAGGGTGGACTTACCGGAGCCGGAGAGGCCCATGACGCAGAAGATCTCACCCGGCGCGACCGAGAAGGAGGCTTCGGCGACGCCCACGACGCAGGCATAATCCTCAAGCACCTGGGCCTTCGAGAGCCCCTCATCCTTGATCGCCGTCAGGGCTTCCTTGGCGCGCTCGCCGAAGATCTTCCAGACGTCTTTGATTTCGATCGCAACGGCCTCGTGTTCGCTCGTCATCTGCGCTCTCCCTCTTGAAGGATAGAGGGGGGCAAGATCCCCTGCCCCCCTCTGTCCTGCGCTAGTTGATGCCGAGCCAGCCGTCGACGGTGTTGCCGTTCGCGGCCACCCACTCCTTGACCACCTCGGCCGGCTCGCGGCCCTCGACCACGACCTCATAGGTCATGGCCGAGACGTCGTCGCTGCTGAGGTCGATGGCGGTCAGGAAAGCGGCCACCTCCGGTGCACGCGCATCCAGAGACGTCGAATGCGCGATGCGCACGGTCTTGACCGCATCGCCCGTCATGATCGAGGACTTGTCGAACCAGTCGGCATCCTCGTTCGGCTGGACGATCTTGTATTGCGTCGGGTCGTGCGGCGGCTCATCCAGCATCACCACGTCGAAGAGCGCATGCACGTAGTGCGGCTTGTAGCAATAGAAGACGGCGCCCTTTCCGTTCTCGATCAGCTGCTTGAGCTTGGCATAGAAGACCGTCTCGTCCTCGGTGCCCGGCACCAGGAAGGTATCGATGCCGTAGTCGCGCGCCTTGACCTTGTGCACATTGGTCGAGGCCCAGCCGGAGGCACCGACCCAGATCTCGCCCATGCCGTCGCCGTCGCTGTCGAAGAGCTCTTGGGCCATCGGCGTGCCCAGGTCGTAGACCGAGCGGATGTTGTGGTCCTCGGCCATATAGGTCGGCACGCAGAACCCGGTGCGGCCTTCGTAGGCACCCTCCGAGAGGCGTACCGTGCCCTTGCCGTCGACATACTCGTCGGTCAGGCTCTTCTGGTTCGGCAGCCAGACGTCGGGATGCACGTCGATGTCGCCGCGGCCGCCGTCCATGGCGGCGAAGATCACCGAGTTGGTGCCGGGAACCAAATCGGCCTCGCCGCCCAGCTTGGTGGTGATCACCTCGGCCACCAGATTGGCGATGATCTTGGCACCCGGCCAGGTCGGCTCGCCGATCATCACGACCTCGGCTCTGGCCACCGTGGCGCCCAATAGGACTGCGGCAGCTGTTGCCGCCATCACTGCTTTTCTCATGATTTTCAACCTCCTCTGCTGCTTTGTTCGCGCCTTTCGACGCTTCTTAGGCACGCGCGCGCTTGCGCGTGGGATCGATGAAGGGGATGCTGGTCGTCGTGGCCGCCAGGCGCTTCATGCGGCCGTCCAACTGACCGACCTCAAGGGCGGTTCCAGCTGCGGCGTACTCGGTGGCAAGGCGGGCCATTGCGATGGGGCGTTCCAAGGAGGGCGAGCGCGTCGCACTGGTGACCACGCCGATCTGACGACGGCCGTCGAAGACGCCATCGCCATGGCTTGGCACCTCGTTACCCTCAAACAAGAGCCCGACGAGTTGGCGGCGCTGTGCATCGCGATTGCGCGCAAGCGCCGCCTTGCCCACGAAGTCGGCCTTCTTCAGGTCGACGGCGAAGCCCAGTCCGGCCTCGAAGGCATCGACGTCCGGCCCGAACTCAGCACCGGCGATCATCAGACCGGCCTCGATGCGAATCATGTCCAAGGCCTCGCCGCCCATCGGCGTGATGCCATAGGCCGCTCCGGCCGCGATTACCGCATCCCAGATCTCGACCGCGTTGCTGCGGTCGCAGAAAATCTCGTAGCCCAGCTCCCCGGTGAAACCGCTGCGGGTCAGCAGGAAGGGGGCCCCGTCCCTGTCGTTCAGCCGCGCCACCGTGCAGCCGAACCACTTCATGGTGTCGAGGGAGGGCATATGCGGCTGGATGAAGACCAGGTCGCGCAGCAGCTCGCGGCTCTTGGGGCCTTGCAGGGCCAGGTTCGGCATCGCCGAGAAGAGCGACTTGATCCAGACCTTCAGGCCCATCTCTTCGGCCAAGGTGCGCAGGTGGCGGCCCGATTCGTCCGATCCGCAACACCAGCGGAAGATCTCCGGCGTCAGGCGGAAGAGCGTGCCGTCGTCGATCAAGGCCCCGGTCTTGTCACAGAGCAGCCCATAGAAGCCGCGGTTGACCGAGAGCTTGGCGACGTCGCGGGTCATGGCTGCCTGCAGCAGCACTTCGGCGTCCGGCCCCAGGATGTCGAACTTCCGCAAGGCCGACATATCCTGAAGGGTGACGGCCTGGCGGCAGGCCCAGTATTCTTCTAGCGCCCTGGTGCCCTCATAGCTGCTTGGCAGCCAGAGGTCGCGGGCAACATGGAACGAACGGGTGAGCGCGCTGGTACGCGGGTGAAAGGCGGATTCTTCTGTCAAGATGGCCTCGGAGTCTGGCTCGGCGCGATAGGCTAGACTGCGCCGTAAGGGCTGGTTGGCCTTGTAGATGCGCACATGGATGTCGGTCGGGTTCCAGGCGTTGATCGGGTCGACGTCATCGGGACAGGCCGTCGAGACGCAGACCAGATCGCTCATCGCCCGCAAGGCGACATAGTCGCCGGCCCGCGACCAGGCCTCGTCGCTGCGCAAGCGGTTGTCTTCGGGCCGGATCCAGGAGTTGAAAAAGAAATTGATCGCCGGCCAGGCGCGCCGCGGCGCCACGCCATAGGGCGCCATGGCAGCGGAGATATTGTCGGAGCAGTTTACGTGGCCGGGGAAGCCACGCTCTTCGTATCCGCGCGCGGTGCAGGCCAAAGCGAAGGTGTCGTGGCGCCCGACGGTATCCTGAACGACATTTAGCAGCGGGCGCATATCCGCATCGAAGAACTTGTCGAAGAGCCCCGGCCCCGGATAGGCGCCGCCCATGAGGGTGCGGGTCACGGTGGAATCGATGTGCCGCTCCAGGCCCTGCTCCAGGCTGGCGCTGCGAAAGGCCAAGAAGTCGCTGCACTGCTGGCCTTCCACATCGATGATTTGGACGACTTCGCCGGCTGCGACCTGGTAGGCGCGCCCGGTCGCACGATCGACGGTGAATTCTTCTCGCACGTCGCCCAAGGGGTCGGGCAGAAAGCGCGCGCCCTCCCCTGCACGCTGGATCTCTACGGCAATGCGCCCGCCTGCCCCGCCAGTGACAACGGCGCCGGGATCACACGGCAGGATCATCCAAAGCGCGCAGTCTTGCGAGACGCTCAAGGTCAAACGCTCGCCGGCCTCGGTCGTGGCATTGAAGATCGCAAAGGCGGCCAGATCACACTTCGAACGCCCGCGCTTGCCAAGCCAGGCGCTAAGCTCCCGCGCGTCGAACTGGCTCCAAACAACTGGGGTTCCCAACCGAGCGGTGAGTCCGAGAGCAGCTGGCTGCAGGTCTCCCGAGGGACCGAGCGGCAAGAGCCAGGCAGTGCTGCCACCATCTGCATTCTCGATCGACAGCAGATCGCCCTCTTTGAGGTCGAGCAGGATCGCATCACCGGGCCTAAGGCGCCGCCTTAGCCGAGATGCGGATCGTCCGGGGTAGATTGCCCCCCGCCCCAGCCGCGTCGGTCGATAGAGATGCGTACCCGTCAAAGCTGACCTCCTTGGAGGCATCTAATGTAACCTGTTACACCAGCTTTTTTAAACCGGCTACATTTGTCAAGAGGTAAGGCATCTCAGTGCCTGCTCTTGGGCTTTGCGCATAAAGGGAAAGCCCGCGGAGGGGCTTGCACTCCGCGGGCAATCGCATTTCATAGCAGATGGTTAGACCAATCCGCGTTGAGTGGAACTCATCGCGGGTTGGCAAGCGCGACTGCACGCCCGCAGCGAGGATAAGCCCGCGTGGCGTTTTAACGCTCAAATGTGTTCTATGGGCCCTCACCCCTGTCTCCAAGGGTCTTACCCGCCTTCAGATCCTCCTTGAGATCGGGCTCGCCCAACCCGGCCAGCTGAAGGATTCTGCGTCCTTGTCGGTCGAATACATGCTCGGGCCGGCCCCTCAGGCGAGCCAGTTGAAGTCGCTCCCGGTCAGGAGATTGGCGGCGCTGAAGCCAGTGAGTTGGAGCTCTAGGTCGCTGTTGCCGTTGCCGTTCAAGTCGACCTCCAGCGTACCGGCGGCGGCAAAGCGCGCCTCGCTGTCGCCCGCGCCGGAAAAGGCCGCGCCGTCGATGTAAGTAAAGCTGCCGCGCTCCAGCCCGGTGGCGAAGACCAGCTGATCCTGGCCATTGGCGCCGTTCAGACTAACACCGTCGAAATCAGCGATCCGAGCCTCGCCGAAGGTGCTTCCAATCAGGAAGCTGTCCGCGCCTGCACCGCCGAAAGCCCGGTCCTGGGCACCAAGATTGAGCGTGTCGGCGCCGCTGCCTCCCTCGAGCGTGTCCCCCGACCCTCCGCCGAACAGGTTGTCGTCGCCGTCCCGTCCCTCGATGACGTCGACCCCTTGGTTCCCAGCCAGACGGTTGTCGCCGCTGTTGCCCTGGACCCTGTTGTCCAGGCTGTTCCCGGTTCCGTCGATGTTGCCGAAACCGATTTCCATGCGCAGGTTCTCGATGATGGCAGACCCGGAGCCGTCGGGCAGGGTGTAGTCCACCTCTGCGCGCACCAGGTCCGTGCCGCGATTTGCAAAGTCGCGCACCACGTCGACGCCGGTCGTCACGATGAAGGTATCGTCACCGCTGCCGCCGGTCATGGTGTTGGTGCCACCCTGGCTGTTCAGGCGGTCATCGCCATCACCGCCAATCAGGATATTGTCGAAGGAGTTGCCGAGCAGGATCTCGCTGTTGCTGTTGCCGACGACCTTTGCGTCGCCGGCTGACCGCACGATGATCACACGCTCGATCATGGCCTCGGCCGCGGTGGCCAGCGTATAGGCATTGGCGTTGGAACGCAGCACATCGCTGCCCTGTCCGGTGCCGTCGAAGACACGGTCCGTACTTGTATCGATGATGAAGATATCGCTCTGCGACCCACCCCAGGCCGTATCCGTTCCCGAGCCTCCGTTCAGCCGGTCTCGGCCACTGCCTCCGCTAACGTTGTCGCTACCGGACCCGCCGACCATTTGGTCGTTGCCATCGTCACCATAGAGTCGATCTGAGTCGCCCGCGCCGAAGAGCCGATCCAAGCCGCTGCTGCCGTTAATCGAGTCGCCACCCGCATCCCCACGCAATTCGTCATCACCCGATCCGCCCTTGATAATGTCGAATCCGGACCCGCCTCGGATGACATCCTCACCGTCATCGCCATTGAGCGTAAAGTCGTTGCCGCTGCCGCCCCAAAGGGAGTCGTTGCCGTCCCCCCCGTAGAATGAGCGATCGTCGCCATCGCCTCCAAAAAGCGAGTCGTCCCCCGTGCCGCCAGAGAGATCCTCATCTTGACCGTCATCGCCATAGAGGCGGTCGTCGCCGCTGTTTCCGTCTAATCTCGTGTCATCTCCGCTGCCGCCGAAGACAAAATCAGCGCCGTCACCGCCCGCCATGCGCACCTCGCGACCGCTGTCGCCGTACAGACTATCGGCACCCTCGCCGCCGCCGATCTCGAAGTCGTAGTCAATCCCACCGAAAACCTGATCATCTCCGCTGCCGCCGTATATCTTAAAGTCGCGACCTTGACGCCCATAGAGCTTGTCTTGACCCGAGCCGCCCCCGAAGCGTTGATCATTGCCGATCCCGCCGAAGATGGTATCGTTTCCCTGACCCCCTTCAAGGTACCAATCCCCTCCTTCCCCGCCAACAATGGTATCGCTTGCACTGCCACCGTACAGCCAGTAGTCGCTGCCACTGCCCCCAACCAGCGTATCCGACCCATGGCCACCGAACAGGCTTAGATCGCGGCCACTGTACCCGCCGACCACATCATTGTTCGAACCGCCAAACAGGGATGTGTCATTCCCGACATCGCCGAAAACGCGATCGTCCCCCTCGCCGCCGAACAGGCGCGTATCCTCGCCACTGCCGCCATAGAGTCGATCCTGGCCAGTGCTGCCCGATAGGAAAAGGTCGTTTCCGCTATCGCCATAAAGGAAATCGTCGCCGTTACCGTCGTCTCCGTCTTTGCCCGGTCCGGAAGCGCCTAGGCTGTCATCCCCTAATCCGCCGAACATCGTATCGTCACCGAATTCGTCGATGATAATGCGGTCATTACCATCGCCACCATAGATCAGGTCATTGCCCGTTCGTCCGCGAATCCGATCGTCGCCACCTTCGCCCAGCAAGGTGTCGGACCCATCGCTGCCGTACAAAGAGTCTCCGCTATCGCCACCGTAAAGGCTATCGTCGCCCGAACCTCCGAACAGCCGATCTGAAGAGGAGTCGCCGAAGAGACTGTCGTTTCCGGAGTAACCAAACAGGTCATCGAGGTTGCTGTTGCCATAGATAGCGTCGTCGCCGTCGCCACCGAACAGCCGGTCGGCCGAGGAGTTGCCGAAAAGACTATCGTTGCCCGCGTCGCCGAAGAGGGAGTCGGCGCTTGCGCCGCCTGAAATCGTATCGCCGCCGCTCAAACCGGAAAGACTATCGGCACCGCTCGTACCAACGATTACATCAGGTCCGCTCGTTGCCATCGCTTCTTTCTCAGCTCCCTCTCAAGGAGTATCCGGGAATGGACCTCCCTGTTGGAGCGAGGACTAACATAGCTTGTCGATGCATGAAACTCCACTTGTAGGCTGTTGAATTGGCGAGCCCTGCGTCGGTCTCAAGAACCGAAAGCGGGATGACGGGCCACCCCTTCATCCCGCTCGAGGCTCGGCGCCCCGCCAGGTGCTAAGCCGCCTGTGGTGCTGGCTCCAACTGCTCCTGCGCGTCGACCGCAATCCAAGTCAGATCACCGGCGTAGCGCCAGCTGGCAGCACCGCTTTCGTCCATAGCGAAGAGCGACAGCCAGCCATTGTCGAAGAGCGCACGAACGCCGGGATGCTTGCGCAGGATCTCGGTCATGGCCTCGCGCGGCGCCTCGATATAGACCGAGAGGCGCAAGGGCTCGTGCGCGAAGGATTCGCCGTCGTGCACCGATTGCCAGGGCAGGCCAGGCCTGAGGTTGCCGCCATTGCCTTCGACCACACCGAGGCCGCCGATCACGTTGTGCAGCAGCTTGTTGCCGCCCCCGAAGGTCTCGGGCGCGACGGTGGAGCCATAGTACTGCAGGCTGATCCAGCTGGCGACGACCACCGGTGCTGTCATGATCAGCTCCAGCACGCCGAAGTCCTTGTCGTCCTTCCAGAGGTAGTCGTGCAGGAAGGCACGCCCTGCCAGCCCTTTGCCCTTGGTGCGGGCACGCGGGGCGGCGATAAAGGCCTTGCAGCCGGCCAGCGCCCATTCCGGCCGGGTCTCCGCCCAGTCGGAGCTGCGCCGGGCAATGTCGCTGTCGGTCCGGGCCCGCGGCAAGCGCAGGATACGCTCGCCGCGCGCAAGCTTGCCGGCACTCTCCAGCCAGGTTTCGGCCCGCTTCAGCTCTGCCTTGTGCGCGGCAGAGGCCACATCCTTGCTATAGAGCGAGACCCTGTCGCCGGTGGTGTCGTGCAGTGCCGCCACGAAGAGCGTATCGCCAGGGATCTCGATCCCCTTCTCCCTCAAGCCCGAGCGAACCTCGCCGTCGTTCACCAGCAGGGCCAGCAGGCGTGCATTGACCTCGCCGGAATAACCGCCACAGGCACCGCAGTGCAAGGCGCTGGCGTGCGGATTGTTCATCACCCTGGCACCATGTCCGACAATCAGCACCAGGGGTGCGAAGTCGCGGGTCAGCGACATGGCGCGCAGGATCGTTTCGGCAGCGCCGATCTGCTGCTCCAGGGTCAGCGCCGGATCCAGCCGCGGGGGCGGCTCGCCGTCCTCGGCCGGCACTCGCAACCGCAAGGCGTCGCGCACCAGGCGCACCGCATAGATCGGTCCCGCGGCCTCGACGAAAGCGAAGGAAGAGACCGCGGCCAGCTTGAAGCGACCCCAGGCCCGCTTCGCCCGGGCGGAGAAGCGCGCGAAGAGATCGGCCTGGGCATCCTTCTCACCGCCGGAAACCGAGTGCACCCCGGGGTTCAGCAGGACCGGCAACCGCAGCTCTTCGACATCCGAGCCGAAGCGGCGATGCGATGTTGCCAGGCCGAAGAAGCCGGCAAAGCCCAGGGTCCGGATGCTGGGATCGATGCTCTCCAACGCGCGCCGGAAGACCTCTGAGCGCACATCGATGCAAAAGGCGGCCTGTAATGCCGGGCGCTCGTCACTCCGCTCCGCCGCGGTTGCTGCCGGGGTCGCCGCCAGGGTCGCCGCCAGATCGCGCTGGGTTGCGCGCTCGGCCGCCTCCTGCAGGGTCGCGTCGAGGATCTGGTCGCTCGAAGCTGCCAGGGGCTTGGCATGGGCTGCGCACACGGCGTCCCACTCTGCTGCAATTCCGCTGTCGTAGAAGGCATAGAGCGCCTCCTCCCAGATCAGCCGAATGGCCAGCAGCTCGCGGGCGTCGCTGTTCGTCTCTCCCGCCAGTTCCGCCTGCCAGAGCTTCTGGCGCGCGAGATGCGACCAGCCGCCCATGGTCATCAGCAGGGCGTGCAGATAGGTCGGCAAAGCAGCCTCCGCCAGCCCCAGGCGCTCGACGGCCCGCGCGATTGCCTCGTCCGCGCGCTGCGGTGCCTCGGCCACATGGCGGGCAAAGCCCTTGAGGCCCAGGATCTCCGGCGTCAGGTCGTGCGTTGCGGCCGCCCGCCAGGCGGAGTAGGCCCCCTTCTCCTTGGGTGCTGCCCAGAGCGCCTGGCCTTGGTCGAAGAAGCCGGCAGCCCAGGCGCCGATGCGCTCGGCAATCAGGCCTGGCCAGTCGATGCCGCTTGCGTCCGCGGCAAGCTCCGCCACCGTCGGCAGCGCGGCGATCGGATCGGCGTCGCGCTTGGCAGCAGCCTTGAGCGCAGCCAGGCCGGCGGGGCGTCCCGTCTCAGGCGCGCGCTCGAAGGCGGCGAGCAGGTCCTCGTCGGCGATCTCACCGGCATCGATCCGTGCGGCGTACCAGCTACGCGGCATGGTGACCTTGATTCCGGCCACCCGGCCCAGCAGTGCCGCTGTCTCCGCCAGGCTCCGCGCGCCCTGCCCAAGGAAGGGGTTCACCGCCACGGTTGCCGCCAGCGGCCAAGCCGGCGGTACGGCACGCACCGCGCCATCGAGGGCTTGGTCGAGTTGAACCGTCATCAAGGGGGTCATCATCGCACTCCTTGTCTTTACGAGCTCAAGAAACAGCAGTGCCGCGGCGCGCCCAGGCGCCCAGCAAGCGGTCGAAGAGGGCATTCACGTAGAGCCCGTTGGAGAGATGCACCCGCAGGCCGGCAGCGGCTGGATGGTAGGCCCAGTTGGGGAACAGGGCTTGCGCCACCGCGACGACCGCAAAGCTGGCCACCGCAAGTCCGATCAGCGCCCACTCCAGGGGGCCCGGCATCGGCGTCGCCGGCAGGGTTCCGGCCATCAGCCACAGGGAGATGGCGTGCAGCGCGAAGTAGCCGAGTGCGGCGCCAACCGAGTAGACGGCGATCCGCTTGGTCAGCGCGCGCGGCGCCGCATCGGCCAAGCCCTGCGCCAGCAAATAGGCGACACCGAAGATCAGGATCGCCCCCAGGGCGAAGGCCTGCGGAGACTTTCCCTCGAAGCCCAAGCCGGCGCCGAAACTGAAGGCGACCAGGGCATAGATCGCAATCGCGATCAGGAAGGAACGGCTCACCGCAAGCGCGCTGGGGATCGCCACAGGCCCTGGCCGACGGATCGAGGCGACAGTGTCGACCGCATTGCCCGACGCCAGGAAGGCATGCGCCTTGTAGAGCGAATGGGCAACGATGTGCAGCAGCGCCAAGGGAAAGAGCGCCAGACCGCACTGCAGGATCATGAAGCCCATCTGCGCCACGGTCGACCAGGCAAGCGAGGTCTTGACCGCCGGCTGGGTCAGCATCACCAGCCCGCCGAAGAGTGCGGTGAAGCCGCCGACCGCCACCAGCACGGCAAGCACCATCGGTGCCGTCAGCATCACATCGGCAAAGCGGATCAAGAGAAAGCCGCCGGCATTGATGACACCCGCATGCAGCAGAGCAGAGACCGGCGTCGGCGTCTCCATCACCTCGCTCAGCCAGCCGTGAGTCGGAAACTGCGCAGACTTCAGCAGGGCCGCGATGGCGAGCAAGCCGGCCGCCCAGAGAACAGCACCGGGCACCGCCTGGGAGCCGGCCGCCGCGAGGATGGTTTCTATCCGACCGCTGCCGTAGGCGCTGGCGAGCAGCACGGCGGCTGCGATCAAGGCGACATCGCCGATGCGCGCCGTCACGAGCTTCTTGCGCGCCGCGCGCTGTGCGGCGATGCGGTCGGAGTAGAAGAGCAGCAGGCGGTGCAGAAAGACGCTGGTGGCGATCCAGCCGATCGCCAGCTGCAGCAAGGTCCCCGCCTGCACCAGCAGCAGGACCGAGGCCAGGGTCAGACACATCCAACCGGTGAAGGGGCCCTGACGCTCCTCGCCGTCCAGATAGGTCGCCGCATAGCGCAGCACCACCCAACCGATCGCCGAGACCAGCAGGAACATGATGACGCTCAACATGTCCACCCGCGGTGCGATGGCCAGCCACGCATTGCCGATCAGGGGCGCCGTTGCCGCTCCGTGCAGGCCAAGCAGCAGGGCGCTCGCCAAGGCAAGTGCGAAACTCAGGAAGGCAGCAATCTCCGCCAACAGCACCTGAAGTCTGGGACGAAAGCCAGGTCCGTAGAACGCGGCAGCCGCGGCTGCGATCAGCAGCGCCGGCGCCAGAAGCGGCAAGAGGTAGATCATGGTGCCAGACCCTTCTTTCCCTTTGGTCTTTCCCTTTGGTCTTTCCCTATGGAGTAAGCTCTTCGGCAAAAGGGATACCGCTTGCCATTCTTAAAGAAAAATACAATTAATCTTCCAAGCCGTTCGATTAAATGAAACGTTATGAGCCAATTGAACTACCACCACCTGCGCTACTTCCGGGCGGTCGCTCACGAAGGCAACCTGACCCGGGCCGCCCGGCGCCTCAATCTTTCGCAGTCCGCACTCTCGGTGCAGATCAAGCAGCTGGAAGAGCGCCTGGGTCATGCCCTCTTCCTGCGTCAGGGCCGGCAGCTGCAGTTGACCGAGGCCGGGAGGATAGCGCTGGATCATGCCGACCGGATCTTCGCCACCGGCGAGCAACTGATCGGCAGCCTGAACCAGGCCGGGCGCGCGCGTCAGGCGGTTCGTATCGGTGCGCTGGCGACCCTGTCGCGCAACTTTCAGATCGGCTTCTTGCGCCCGCTGCTCGGGCGGTCCGACGTCGAGGTCATCCTGCGCTCGGGCACCTTGGCGGAGCTGATGCCGGCCCTTCAGGCCCTCAACCTCGACATCGTGCTGGTGAACCGGCCGCCGGCCGAGGATGCGGTGACGGCCTTTCACGCCCACCGCCTGGCCGAGCAGGGAGTGAGCCTGGTGGCGACGCCGGAGCGTCTCGCTGCGCCGCGCCCCTTGGAAGAGTTGATGCAGGACCATCCTGTGATTTTGCCGACACGAGACAGCGGCATCCGGATTGGCTTCGATGCCCTGATGGACCGTCTCGACCTCAGCCCTCAGATCGCTGCCGAGGTAGACGACATGGCGATGCTGCGCTTGCTGGCGCGCGAAGGCGTGGGCCTGGCGGTCATCCCGCCGATCGTCGTCCAGGACGAGCTGCGGAGCGGCCGCCTTGTCGCGCTCGACCAGCTGCCGGATATCGTCGAGACCTTCTATGCCGTTACCTTGGAGCGAAAATTCCCAAATCCCCTGGTGCGCAGTCTGCTCGGCACCGAGGAGGAACAGACTGTAACCCGTTAATCAGCTATTCTCTTGGCGCCGGAAATCGGCTACCAGCATAGCTCAAAGGGGAAGAGCCAGTGCAGGCCAAGCGCGAAACCATGAGCGCCAGAAGTGCGGTGCGTAGCAGCAAGCGACCAGGCGTCCGCGCCATCGCAGAGCACACCAAGCTTTCCGTTGCGACCATCTCTCGCGTCCTGAACGGTGCGTCGAACGTGCGCCCCGAGACTCGCGAGAAGGTCAACAAGGCCATTGCAGAGCTTGGCTTCCGCCCCAATCCAGCGGCCCGAGCGCTCTCGACCAACCGCACGCAGACGATCGGGGCCGTGGTCCCTACCCTCTCGCACTCCATCTTCACGCGCTTCCTGGACGGCGCGGAACAGGAACTGGCACAGCACGGCTACGCCCTGGTCCTGGCGACGGCGGAAGGCGGCTGCGCCCAAGAGTACCAAAGGGTGCGCGAAATCATGAACCTGGGCGCGGAAGGCATGATGATCTCGGGCGCAACCCACGCGCCGGAACTCTTGAGCCTGGTCAGTCAACAAGGCCTGCCAACCGTTTGTATTTCCATCTATAAGCCCGACTTTCAACTGACCACGATCGGCTATGACAATGAGGGCCTGGCGGGCGAGGCTATCGGCTTTCTGCGCGGCCTCGGGCATCGACACATTGCCGTGCTGCATGGTCCCGATGAAGAGAACGACCGCACGCAGCTGCGGCTCAAGGGCGCGCGCGTGGCCGGCCAAGAACTCGAGGTCAGCTTCGCCGGCGGCAGCCTCGACGTCGCCGGCGGGGTCGCGGCGACAGCCCAGGTGCTAGGTCTGCCGGGGCGCCCGACGGCGCTGCTCTGCCTCTCCGACGTTCTGGCACTCGGCGCCCTTTTCGAGCTGGCACGCGCCGGCATCAAGGTCCCCGAAGAGGTCTCGGTCATGGGCTTCGACGACCTGGACTGGGCCGCCGTCTCGGAGCCGGCCCTGACCAGCATCCGCCTGCCGACCACCTCGATGGGACGCAAGGCCGCGCGCGCGCTCATCGGCAAGCTGGACCAGGATCTTCCGCTGGTGAGCGAGCGCCTGGACGCCGAAATCGTGGTGCGCGGATCCACCGCCCCGCCACCCAAGGCCGGCTGACCCTTCGCACGCGGCTCCCTGGCCTCCGGTTCTATTGATTGCAGCGCGAGAGGGGGGCGTCGTCGCCGAATTCCTGTCTTGCCACCACATCTTTGCCAGGCTGCGACGGCCTGACATGCGGCAGAAGGCGCCCCGGTCGAGCGCTTGCCGAGTTCGAGAGAAGCGTTCACCTTCCAATGCAGGCGGCGACAACCATGGTCCGTTGTGGGCTGGTTGGTCTCGCCGTCGACGGGACTTGCGAAGGAGAAGGCCGATGGATACGAGCTTGGCGGTCGATCTCGCCAGGATCCAGTTCGCCTTCACTGTGTCGTTCCATATCATCTTCCCGGCGGTGACAATCGGACTGGCGTCCTATCTGGCCGTGCTGGAGTTCATGTGGCTGCGCACGGGCAAGAGCGCCTATCACGATCTCTATCGCTATTGGGTGCGGATCTTCGCCGTCACCTTCGCCATGGGCGTGGTCTCCGGTGTGGTGATGAGCTATCAGTTCGGCACCAATTGGAGCCGCTTTTCCGACATCGGCGGCAATGTCCTGGGGCCGCTGATCGCCTATGAGGTGCTGACCGCCTTCTTCCTGGAGGCCGGCTTCCTCGGCATCATGCTGTTCGGCTGGGGGCGTGTGGGCAAGGGCCTGCATTTCTTCGCCACCTGCATGGTGGCGCTGGGCACCCTGATCTCGGCCTTCTGGATTCTCTCGGCCAACAGCTTCATGCAGACCCCGGCAGGCTTTGGCATCGATGCCGACGGGCGACTCTTCGCCGAGAGCTGGCTGGAGGTGATCTTCAACCCCTCCTTCCCCTACCGCTTCGTCCACATGGTGCTGGCGGCCTTCCTGACCACGGCTTTCGTGGTCGGTGCGGTCGGCGCCTGGCATCTGCTGCGCCGTCGCGGCGACGAGCGCGCGCGCATCATGTTCTCCATGGCCATGTGGATGGCCGCCATCGTGGCGCCGCTGCAGGTGGTCGCCGGCGATCAGCACGGCCTCAATACGCTGGAGCATCAACCGGCCAAGATCGCCGCCATCGAAGGCATCTTCCCGGCCTCGCAGCGCGGCGTGTGCTGGTCGCTGGTCGGCTGGCCCAACATGGAGGAGGCGCGCGTCGACTACGACGTCTGCATCCCGCATCTGGGCAGTCTGATCCTGACGCACGAGTGGGACGGCGAGGTCAAAGGCCTGGAATCCTGGCCGCGCGAGGACTGGCCCAACTCCACCGTCGTCTTCTGGACCTTCCGGGTCATGGTGGCGATGGGGCTCGCCATGGTGGCGATCGGCCTGATCTCGGTGATCCTGAGGATCAACCGAAGTCTCTACGACGCCCATTGGTTCCACCGATTGGCCGTCCTCATGGGGCCGAGCGGCTTTATCGCCGTGCTCTGCGGCTGGGTGACGACCGAGATGGGCCGCCAGCCCTGGGTGGTCTACGGCCTTCTGCGGACAGCTGACGCGGCCTCGCCGGGCAACACCGCCGCCGAGGTCGGCACCACACTTGCGATCTTCGTCGCGGTCTATATTCCGGTCTTCGGCATCGGCACCTATTACGTGCTGCGATTGATACGCAGGGGCTTCGAGGCGCTGCCGCCGGTGGCACCGGAAGGCGGGCCGGGCCGAAAGCGCCATGCCAAGCGGCCGCTTTCCGCGGCGCCCGACGCCGCAGCACCCACCGTTGCAGCGCCCGACGCGGCCGAGTAAGGGAGGCAAGAGCGATGGGCATCGACCTTCCCCTGATCTGGGCCGCGATCATCGCCGTCGGCGTGATCATGTACGTGATCCTCGACGGTTTCGACCTGGGCATCGGCATCCTCTTCCCCTTCTTCCGCGAGAAGGAGGAACGGGACACCATGATGCACAGCGTGGCCCCGGTCTGGGACGGCAACGAGACCTGGATGATCCTGGGCGGCGCCGGCCTGCTGGGCGCCTTCCCGCTGGCCTACTCCGTGCTGCTTTCGGCCCTCTACCTGCCGCTGATCCTCATGCTGGTCGCGCTGATCTTCCGCGGGGTCGCCTTCGAGTTCCGCTTCAAGGCCGAGGGCGAGCACCGCTGGTGGGACCTGGCCTTCTTCGGCGGCTCGCTGATCGCGACCTTCATGCAGGGCATCGCCCTGGGCGTCTTCATCAGCGGCATCGAGATGGACGGCCGCGACTATGCCGGCGCGCCGCTGGCCTGGCTGACCCCCTTCTCGCTCTTCGTCGGCGCAGCCCTGGTCTGCGGCTATGCCCTGCTGGGTGCCGGCTGGCTGCTGCTGAAGACCGAGGGCGCGCTGCAGGAAAAGGTCTGGGAGATCTATCGCCCGCTGCTCGTCCTGGTCTTCCTGGCCGTCGCCACCATCAGCCTCTGGACCCCGCTGGCCGATCCGCGCATCAGCGCGCGCTGGTTTGCCTGGCCCAACACGGTGATCCTGCTCCCCGTCCCGGCCCTGGTCGCCCTCCTGGCCTACGCCCTCCTGCGCGCCGTCCAGAACCGTCAGGAGCGCCGCCCCTTCGTCCTGACCCTGGGCCTCTTCCTCCTCTCCTACCTGGGTCTCGCAATCTCGCTCTGGCCCAACATCATCCCGCCCGCCGTCACCATCTGGGACGCCGCCTCGCCGGCCGAGAGCCAGGGCTTCATGCTGATCGGCACCCTGGTCCTGCTGCCCATCATCATCGGCTACACCGCCTACAGCTACTGGATCTTCCGCGGCAAGGTCCGCGCCGACGTCGGGCATTATCATTAGCGCCATGCGCGGCAAGCAACTGCTCTGGGCGATAGGCCTCTGGGTCGCCGGGATCGCGGCGGTGGCGGCGCTGAGCTATGGGATTAGGCTGGTGATTGGGGTTTAGGGCTGAGCTACCGGGCATTGCTTGTCTCTTGACGATGGGTATCATTGAGACCGGTTGACCAAGTTTAGGAAATGCTATTCGGGACGGACATCTGCCAAAGCCTCGTCGGAGACGACAAAGCCGTATGGACGAACTTCCTTAGAGAGTTTTCATTATCAGTCGGATCGTGGGGGATTCCGGCGCGGAGCAGAGATGTGATTCACTCTTGCTGTTTAGCAAGAGAGGAGCGCCATCAGCATGCCCGGTCACCACAAGACGCCTTAGGCAACCTCTTAAGGACGCTATCAGCGACATCATCCTCTATGGCACGACGGTGAAGAAAGCAGCTGAAAAGGCCGGCATGAAGCCGCGATCGCTCCACAAAGCTCTCAAGAAACCGCACGTTAGGGAGTTCAGAGAGGCTCTCCGACACACGCACCTGAACGTCAAAGGAGAGCGAGCCGTCACCATCATGTTCGAATTGATGGAGAATAGCGCTTCCGATCACGTACGCCTTGAAGCGGCGAAGGACGTTGCCGCTTCAAGCCGGCTACAAGCCGAAGGACGATGTGACTCACCATCATCAGCACGAAGGTCTGGCTGGTTCTGTGATCCATACCCAGTGCCTCAGAGCGACAGGATGAAGACATTCGGTGACCTTTCGGAAACATCCAACGGCACTGAAACCGTCGTTGGTGGATGCATCAAGCGAGTCCAATAGCTTAAGACTAGCGGCCGCTGATTGACGATCAGTAGACCTGCCGGCTCTTGGGTTGACCGCCCTTCTCAAAGACCGCCCCCCACCCCCTTTGAGCCTCAGCCGCCGTTCGACCAGGGTGGAGGACAAGGGGGACAAAATAGGGCCGAGAAGACACCTGAGGGTGTCCTACCGGCACGGCTGACCCGAAAACTAATCGCAGACTTCTTGTTCTCTGGAGGGTGGCCGAAAGACATACCGAGCGGGTTCCCTCCGACGGCTCTGTCCGGTGAGGATCGACACCTAGTTCCAAATAGGCTTCCTGCAATGGAACAGCGTCCTGTCGTCGCGCGAATGACCTTTGCACTACGAAAAATTGGCGCTGCTCTGGTAAACCGCCCCTGCTAATTGGTTGGCCCTGAAAAACGCTTAAGCGATTGAAACAGTGCGGGTGGGGCGAGGTTTTGAAGTATGGAGATATGCGGGCGCGCTGAGGAGATCGGATAGGATTTGGACAAGCCGAAGCCTCAGTTTGTTGAGGATGAGGCGC
>JAVJSY010000073.1:0-21677 GCA_040219175.1 Kiloniellales bacterium | reverse complement strand
GGTGGGACCGGGCGCCTCTCGATCTTTTTCTAGTGGTGCAGCCCAGAGGGATGCTTCCCATCCGTCTGGGTAAGTTGCCCTACCAGATCAACAAGTTAGTGGGCCGATGCGCCGAACGCTTGGGATCCAAGCGTTCGGATCGGGCCGCTATAGCAGGATGATGTCAAATCGAAGCGATTTGGCATCTGAACTCTGCTATATAGGTTTGAAACATAGAGCAGAGTCTCGCGAACAGGTGAGTCCACCTGATCGCGATCTGCTCTCTAGAGCGCGATGACGATAGATCGAATCGATCTATCGTCTGAATCGCACTCTACTTGTTTGAAAGTAGACCAAGATTCAGACCGCGGGTCGTTTCGATCTGCGATCATCTTGGTCTAGCGCGGCATGTTCTCTTGGATCACCTGCAGGTCGACCGCGCGGTCGATCAAGGTATCGGTCAGGCACCTGGCCTCGGCCGGTCCGGTCCAGGCGCCCTGGAGATAGCGGTAGAACTGGCAGCGTTCCTTGCGGTAGCGCTCTTCCGCGCGGGCCGAGTCCTGCACATAGCGCTTCAGATTGGCCGGCGCCACGCCTTCGATCCGCTTGCCGCGCTGGGCGACCACCGAGGCCCAGTAGCTCTCGAGCGCCCCCCAACAGGCCCGCTGTTGGGCTGCAGTGGAGCCGCCGGCCTCGCTGCATTGCGCGAAATAGCTTCTGGTGCAGCTGCGCGCCTGGCTGCTGTCGCTTTCCTGATCGCCGCCGGTGCCCTCAAGGCAATTCTGCAGCGACTGCTTGATGCGATTCTGATCGATTTCCAGGGCCGCTCCCGTCTGTGCCTCCGCAGAAAGCGGCAGCAGCAGGGCGCAAACGAGAAAGGGCAAGTGGAACCAATGCCTTGACATGCGTTTCTCCTAGTGGCAGGGGAGGTTTATCACGAGGCGGACAAGTTCGGCCTCCCGGCCGATCAAAGTAAGAACGCCAGTCTGCCATCGTCCAGTCTGCCATCTTCCTGCAGAGGATCGATAGGCAAATGCAGCAGGTCTTGGCAGGGAAGTCCGCGCAACGTCGCCGCATCAGGCAAAGGAAGCTTGCGGTCCCTGGATCGCCACTGCACCTTCTCCGCTCAAGGTATGGGCGCGGCCGCAGCGTCCCAGGCGCTCCGCTCGGATCGAGACCGGCCCTACCCCGGTTTGCAAAGCGAAGGGCCTTCGCTAGATTGGGCGCCGCTGCTGCAACAGGAAAACACGTGCCATGTCAACGAGTACCAAGGCTAAGAGCCCGTCCGGAAACTGCTTGTGCCCTGCATCGCTGCCGGAGCCGCGAGAGTTACGAGCGGTGGCGCCGGCGATGCCGGGCGCATCGTCAAGCCGGCGAGACGCGGCAATCGCGGCTCCGGCAGCGACCCGAAGGGCTGACTTATCAAGCCCTTGGGACCACGTCGAGCGCCGCTTACGATGCGCCCGGCATCGCCGCACGCCGCTCTCCTTGCCCAAGACCTTGATAAGTCAGTACAGGGCACAAGCAGTTTCCGGACGGGCTCTGAGGCAGCTGTCGAAATGAACGCCGGCCAGAGGAGCGTCGGTATGCCCGTGCGGCGACGGAGGCGAACCGTTCTGTCTGGTTTCGGTCCGCTCCTGTGCCTCATCGTGCTGGCTGCCTGTCAGCAGACCGTAGGTCTGAGCAGTTCGGGAAGCAGTGTGCCGGCGACCGGAGGAACGAGCGTCTCTTCATCCGCTACAACGCCGGCCAGCCTGCTTCCCGGCGGAGCGACCCCCAGTTTCTCGCAAACCCTGGCAGGTAGCGGTGGTTTCGCCAATGTCGTCGATCGGCAGGGCGTGAGTTGGTCGGTGGAGATCGGTCGGCCCTACGATTCCGCCAGCGGCAAGGTGTGCAAGCCGTTGCGCTTCACCTCGCTTTCGCGTGCCGGTAACTTCGATCGCATCGCTTGCTCTGACAAGCTCGGCATCTGGGAAGTGGTTCCGCCGCTTCAAGGTGATGACAGCGGTCCAAGCTTCTGAGCATTTGTTTCAGCCTCTATAGTCATTTGAGAGTGGGAGGCCTTGTCTAGCACCGACAACAGAGCGCGAACCTACCGCAAACCAGGCATGACCGATGCGCTGGCCATCCAGCTGCGCGTCGTGAAGGGGCTGGCATTGCGGGATTTGGCGGGCCAGTTCGGCAAACGCGGCACCGGTATAGTCTTCACTTTCGTCACGCCGATGATGCAGTCTGCGATCATCGCCTTGATGCGCCTGGTGGCAGGCGCCCCCGGCTATGGCGGCATGGAAATCTTTCCCTTCACGGTCTGCGGTGTGCTCTATTTTCGTGCCTTCAGCTTGATGAACATGGCACTGGTGGACTCGCTCAATCAGAACCGCGGACTGCTCTATTTCCATCACGTGACAGAGCTGGATATCTACCTGGGCAAGTTCGTTACCCAATTGACCATCAATCTCACTGTCGCCTTGGTTATCTATGTGGCGATGCGGATGGCCGGTGTTGCGCCGCCTGCAGACGAGCCCTTCTTCCTGCTGCTCCTCCTGATCGCTGCAAATGTCTTTGGCTTCGGCTTTGGCTTGGTGATCGCCAGTCTGTCCTTGATCGTCCCCAAGTTGCAAAGCTTAAACAGGATTCTGAACCGGATTCTCTATTTCACCTCGGGTATCTTCTTCGCTGTTCCTGAGGTTCCGCCTGCAATTCGAGAATATTTGCTGTACAATCCGCTGTTAAGTATGACAGAATGGTCAAGGAGTTTTTACTTCTTACAATATCAAACGGTTTATGGAAACTTGTATTATTTTGCAGAGTTTCTTGTGGTTTTTGTGGTGCTTGGCCTGCTGCTGGAGCGGCTTTTGCGGGATCGCCTGGTCCGATGACAGCGCTGATCACCCTCAATCGCGTTTCCAAATACTACCAGGTAAAGGGCCGCAAGCGCTATATCTTGCGTGATGTGTCTGCGAAGATGCCGTCGGGGAAGTCTATTGGCATTCTCGGGCGCAACGGGGCCGGCAAGTCGACGACGGTGCGCTTGATTGCCCGTGCCGAGCGACCGAACAAGGGGTCGATCACCTGGGCGCCGGGCGTCGAGGTTTCTTGGCCTATGGGTTTCGGCGGCGGGTTCCTGCCGCATGTCAGTGCGCGCGACAATGTACAGCTCGTGTCGCGCATCTATGGGCGCGACTGGCACGCGATCTTTGAGCGCGTGGAGGATTTCGCCGAGCTGGGATCCTACATCGACATGCCGTTAGAAACCTATTCAAGCGGTATGCGCAGCCGCTTCAACTTCGCCATGTCGGTCGCCATGGACTTCGACTGCTATCTTTTTGACGAGCTGATGTCGGTTGCAGATGTTCGCTTTCGGCAGAAGGCGGAGGAGGAAATTGCGCGGCTTGCCAATCGGAGCACATTCGTCTTTGTGTCGCATCGGATGCGGACAATCCAAAAGTTCTGCCAATGCGTTTACGTCTTGAATGACGCTAAGCTAGAGTACTTCGAAAGGGTGCCAGACGGCATAAAGCGGTATGAAAGCCTCTAAGGACAGGCCAAAGCTCAATCTGAGAGTTCTGCAGGGCCAGCGGAAGGACGATCAAGATCCGCAGACTCGTAGCGAGGGTCGGGAGCCGACTCTGCGACGCGGGCCGCGTCGAGGCGGGCCGAGAGGCGACCGATCGAAAGTGGATCAGGCCGTAGAGACATCAGCCACCGGGCCGGCCGGAGTGCGTGACGCGTCTGCCGCAGACGATTCGCCGCCGCCGCCGGCCGACGCGGCGTCCGAGCCGCAGGACTTCGCCTTCGACCCAGAGGCCCTGGGTGAGCGCAGGAGTTCTGCCGAGGTCGCGGCTTTTTCCAACGAAGCCGACGGAACCGAGATCCCTGCGAGCGGCACTGAGGCACCGGCAACACCCTCCTTCCTGACGGAACCGGACTCTCTGGACGATGCGGACTCTGAGGAGGAAGTGGCCTCCCAGGAGAATGCGGACAGCGCTTCGCAGGCCAGTGGTGAGCCTACCGCGACCCAGGACCAAACACAGCCCAGCCAGGGCGATGAAACGAACGCGGGCCAGGCAGAGGCTTCGGACGCGGATGCAGACGCAGATGCAGATGAAGGTCAGCTGACGGGCAGACAGAGACATCTAAGAGAGGTCCGTCGCAAGCGGCAGGAGGCCCGAGCCTTGGCCTTGGCGCAGGCCCAGGAGCAACTGCGCGCCGCCGCTGGAAACGTTCATGAGGGCAAAGCACCACATCTGGTAGGACCTGCATCATTCCCCGGGATTGCCAAGATGGTGCAGCAGGAAGCAAAGGCTCAAGAGGAGGCGCAGGCGAAGGACGGGCAACAACTGCAGTCTGCGACAGCTTCTCTTAGTGCGCCGCCGCAGCCCGATCGGGAAGCGCAGCCGGAGGGTGAGCAGCAAACGCCTGTCAGGCTTGCCGGTCGGGCGGTCAGCCTCGTGATTGGTTTCTTCAAGTCGCTGCTGGTCCTGGCCCTGATCGTTGGGCCGATGCTGTTGGCTGGCTACTATTATTTTTTCGTCGCAGCCGAACGCTACGAAGTCAGCACGGTGTTCCTGATAAGAACTGCTGGGGCGGACACGCCAACGGTGACCACAATCCTGGGGCAGTCTCAGGCGTTCGGTCGGGCTGCTGACGAATCCTTCAGCGTCGTCGACTATGTCAATTCATACGATGGACTAATCCGGTTGGAAGAGCTGGTCGACCTGCGCGCCGCCTACAGCGTGCCGAAGGATGATCCCTTCTACTATCTCCCGGCGGATAGCTCCTTGTTGGATCTCCACGACTATTTCCTGCGCATGGTGGATGCCTACTATGACCAGGTGACCGGGCTGGTCACGATCGATGTGAGGGCCTTCACGCCAGAGGATGCCGTCGCCATCGCCGAGGCTATCCTGACGGAGAGCGAACGCCTGGTTAACGAGTTCAACAGGCGTGCTCAAGCCGATCTGCTACAGCTGTCCCGCCGGGAGGTCGCCGAGGCGCTCGCGAACCTGGAGGAGATCGAGCGGCAGTTGACGGCCTTCCGCCAGACCCACAACGTCATCGATCCGGTTGAGGTGATTACGCGGGTGAACGGCATCATCGGCGCATTGGAAGGCGAGATCGCCAAGACCGAGGCCGAGCTGTTGCAGTTGAGCAAGGTCACCGGGAACAAGGGCGGTGTCGTGCGCCTTGAGCTGGAAGCCAGGATCGAATCGCTCCGCCTACAAGTGGAGCGTGAGCGCCAGCGCTTGGTGGGCGAGCAGGAGTCCCTGGGAACGCTGATCCCGCAGTTCGAGCTGCTGGGCTTGCGCAAGGAATTGGCCGGACAGGCCTATAGTGCCGCCTTGGCTTCGATGCAAAGCTCCATCGCCCAGGCACAGCGTCAACAGCTCTATGTCGTGCCGGTGGTGGCGCCCGCGATGCTGGATCAGGCGCAGCTACCCGACCGCTGGGAGAGTCTCTTCTTTGTCTTCCTCGTGGTCTTGCTTGTCTTCACGGTTGGACGTCTGCTCGTTCTTGGAGTGAGGGATCACATCCTATGAGACTTGGTATCCTCAGCAATCTACCCTTCGCGCTTCTCTTTGCTTCGTCACTCATGGTGTGGCCGGCTGCGGCGCAGGTGGTCTTGCCGGACGAAGTGCAGATCGACGAGAACGTTGGCACCTTCGATACGGAGGAGCGCGATCAGAGGACGGTCCCTGTGGGGAACCAGCTTGCCCCCTTCGGCTCCAGTCTTTTTGACCACGATGGATTTCCGGTCGCACAGTCGGCCGACTTGGCCAGTCCCATCATGGTGGGCGACGGTGTCTCCATCCAGTTGACCGGCGCGGTCCAAACGAACCTGCAGACCGTTGTCGACCCGCAAGGCAATGTCTTCATCCCGGAGCTTGGCCCGATCCAGGTGGCCGGCGTCCAGGCCGGCGGCTTGAACGAGCACATTCAAACGCAGGTGCGGGAGGTTTACGGCGAGAATGTCGACAGCTACGCGACAGTGCTGGAGTTCTCGTCAATCGGCGTGTTCGTCACCGGATATGTCGAGACGCCGGGGCGCTTTGCTGGCACACCCACCGACTCGGTGATCGACTTTCTTGCCCGCGCCGGCGGCATCTTGCCGGCCAGCGGCAGCTATCGCAACGTCGGCATCCTGCGCAACGGTCAGCGCCTCTACACCACCGATCTCTATAGCTTCCTGCTGCGCGGCAGTTTGCGCAACCACATCTTCCAGGCCGGCGACACCATCTTGGTCGGCGGACAGCGCCCTCTGGTGGCGGCGCGCGGGGCCATCCGCAACAGCTATGCCTTTGAGTTTGGCGGTAGCGGGATGAGAGGCGGCGAGTTGAACAAGCTGGCCCGCCCGCTGCCCAACGTCTCCCATGTCCTCCTGGAGGGCACCCGTAAGGGCGAGCCCTACAGCGCCTACATCGATATGGAGGACTTCGAGACGACGCAGCTGGAAGACCAGGATAACATCACCTACTTCGCCGACCGTCCGCGCGACACCATTCAGGTGTCACTGGAAGGCACCTATCTGGGTGATTCGCGCTACATCGTGGCGCCCACCACGACCCTGCAGCAGTTGCTGAGCTATGTACCGATCGAGCCGGAACTCTCTGCCTATGAGTCGGTCCTGCTCAAGCGCCCCTCCGTTGCGCGCCAGCAAAAGGCCTTGCTGGATGCCTCCTTGGACCGTCTGGAACAGACCTTGTTGACAGCGCGGTCCGTAACCGAGAGCGAGGCGCAGATCCGCACGGACGAGGCGGTCCTGCTTGGCCACTACATCGAGCGGGCGCGTACCGCACAGCCAGAGGGTATCGTCGTCATTGTCGAGAGCGACGGCACGGTCAACGACTTGAGGCTGGAGGACGGCGACGTCATTCTCATCCCCTCGCGCAGCAGCCTGGTCAACATCTCCGGTGAGGTCAAGATCCCGCAGACCCTGGCCTACGAAGAGGGGCGCACTTTCAAGGACTATGTCCGCGACGCCGGCGGATACACCGACCGCGCCGACGAAGATCTCTTCATCGTGCGTCGCCTGTCCGGCGATATCGATCTGCTCGAGAACGCCGACAACAGCACGAGCCTGCAGCCTGGCGACGTTCTGGTGGTTCCCCCGGAAGTCACGACGCGCTATGTGCAGATCTTCATCGAACTGCTCGATATCTTCGCGCGTGCAAGCGTGATCGCCGCCGTGGTGAAATAGGCCGTAGAGCAGATCGATCCCGATTCCAATCGTTCAGGATTGATCCACTCTAGCCGAGGATAGCGTCGCGATCCCTTGGAATATCAATAAAGCCGTCCGCCGACGGGAACCTCTTGATCGGGTGCAAGAAGGACGACCTCGCCGTCGGCATCGGGGATGCCGACGACCAGAACCTCGGACATGAATCTGCCGATTTGGCGGGGCGGGAAGTTGACCACAGCCATGACCTGGCGCCCGACCAGGCTTTCCGGGCTGTAGTGCTTGGTCAGCTGTGCCGAGGACTTGCGCTCGCCGATTTCGGGACCGAAGTCGATCCACAGTTTGATCGCCGGTTTGCGGGCTTCCGGGTAGGGCTCTGCGCGCAGGACACGCCCAACCCTGATGTCGACCCTTAGAAAGTCGTCGAACGAGAGGGGTTCGCTCATGGGGAAGTTCTTTCCGGATTGCTGAGAAAATCGTTTTCGATTGGACGCGATTCGTTC
Organism: Kiloniellales bacterium; assembly: GCA_040219175.1. Lineage (GTDB taxonomy): Bacteria > Pseudomonadota > Alphaproteobacteria > Kiloniellales > JACOMY01 > JACOMY01. Next base: position 14,018 of record JAVJSY010000073.1, on the reverse strand, counting down.
TAGACCAAGATGATCGCAGATCGAAACGACCCGCGGTCTGAATCTTGGTCTACTTTCAAACAAGTAGAGTGCGATTCAGACGATAGATCGATTCGATCTATCGTCATCGCGCTCTAGGCGAGATCGCCGTCTGCCAGAGGGTCCTCGCCTTTGGGGCGACGTTTGATCCAAGCCATCATCCGCTCGGCGCGGCGCAGCTGACTATCGAGCGCGGCCATGGTCGGGGCCAGATCCTCGCTCTCGTCCTGGAGGAAGCTGCGCGCGCTGGCGAGCCAGATCAGCGTCAGACCCTTTGCCCGCAGCAGGCCTCCGCAGCCCTCGGCCCTCAGGCCAGCGGCAAGCAGCATGGCCTGCATGGACTTCAGCAGACTAAGTCCACCGCAAACCGCAGCTGCGGGGTCGTTGTTCATCGAGCGGGCAACCGATGCCAAGCCGCTGCGATAGGGGCGCAACGCATCGAAACGGCGCATCAGGACATCGAACACGCGGTCACGGGCATCGCCGTCTTCGAGGGCCGCCGGTTCCTTCAAGACGGCCTCGTCGGCCATGCGCGAGAGATGGCGCAGAATGCTCTGACGCCCCGGTGCTGCCTTCCAGGCCTCGCTTAGAGGCACACCTGCCTGTGCTGCAATCTCACGATAGCCCACCTCTTGCCAGGGGCGTTCGCCTGCCAATGTCATGGCGGCCTCTACAAGGCGTTTTTCAGGATTGCGTACGGCCATCGCTGGGGTTCCTCGCACTCATGGTGGTCCGAGAGGCAGAGCAGAGCTCGGCGGTCGCGTCGCTGTGTCCGAGCCTAGTCTACCCCAAAAAAACAATGGCGTCAGATCTGATCAATCTGACGCCATCGCAACGTCTTACCTCTATGACTTAGCGCAGGACGCGCTCAAGGCTAATGAAGTTTTGCCCAAACCTTCCGCTTGACGGCATAGAGGATCACCGTGAAGACCAGCAGGAAGAGGATCGCTTTGATTCCCGTTTGCTTGCGGGTTTCCATGTGCGGCTCTGCCGCCCACATCAGGAAGTTGGAGACGTCGGAGGCCATCTGGTGCAGCGTTGCCGGCGTGCCGTCGCTGTACTCGACCATATCGTCGAACAGCGGCGGGGCCATCGAGAAAGCGCCCTTGTATTTATTGAAGTATTGACCGGGCTGCAGCTTGAAGTCCGCATTGGCCGGAAGGTCGTCTTCGTAGCCGGTCAGGATCCCGAAGATGTAGTTGGGACCATAGGCCGTGCGCTTGGCAAGCAATGAAAAGTCGGGCGGCGCAGCACCGCCGTTGGCGGCGCGTGCGGCCTCGACGTTGGGAAAGGGGCTCTTGAAGTGATCAGAGGGTAGGCCTGGCCGCGTGAACATATCGCCGAACTCGTCGGGGCCGTCCTCGACTTCAACCTTGGCCGCGATGGCCTTCACTTCCTCGGGCGAAAAGCCGATGCCTTCCAGGTTGCGGTAGGCGAGAAGCCGCATGCCGTGACAGGCCGAACAAACCTCGTTGTAGACCTGATAGCCACGTTGCAATGCCGCGCGGTCGTAGGTGCCGAAGACACCGTCGAAGGACCACTCCAGCGAAGGGAACTTCTCCGTATGCCACGTGTTACCGTCTTCGCCACCGCCACCAGCTGCAAGAGCTGCGCCGCAGGTCGCCGTTAGCAAGGCCGCGGCAACTAGGAGGCCTTTGGTCGTCAGTTGGGCCTTCATCATGCTTTCTCCATCGGCTTTGCTGTCGCGCCGGCCAAACTGCCGCCGCCTTTCAGGACAGGTTCGCTAATTGACGCCGGCAGGGGCTTCGGACGCTCCATGACCGAAAGCAGCGGCATGACGATCAGGAAGAAACCGAAATAGACGATGGTTCCGAACAGCGAGAGCAGCGGCCAGATGCCCTCGGCCGGCATGGCGCCGCAGTAGCCGAGGAAGATGCAATCCAACGCAAACACCCAGAAGCACCACTTGTAGATCGGTCGGAAACGGGCCGAGCGCACTGGCGAGCGATCCAGCCAAGGTGCCAGTGCCAGCAGAATCAGAGAGCCGAACATGACTATCACGCCGCCCAGCTTGGCCTCGATGATCACGATCCCGGTGAAGGGGATGCCGATGTCGAAGGAAATGGCGCGCAGCATTGCGTAGAAGGGTAGGAAGTACCACTCCGGCACGATGTGGTCCGGTGTCACCAAGGCATTGGCCGGGATGTAGTTGTCCGGATGGCCCATGTAGTTCGGGAAGAAGAAGACCGCGGCTGCGAAGATGATCAGGAAGACACCAAGGCCGAAGGCATCCTTCACCGTGTAGTAGGGGTGGAAGGGAATCTTGTCCTGCGGTCCCTTAGCATCGATGCCCAGCGGGTTGTTGGAGCCGAAACGGTGCAGCGCCCAGAGGTGCAGGAACACCACGGCGACGATCACGAAGGGCAGCAGGAAGTGAAAGACGAAAAAGCGATTGAGGGTGGGATTGTCGATCGCAAATCCGCCCCACAGCCAGGTGACGATGTAGTCGCCGACCAGGGGGATGGCCGAGAAGAGGTTGGTGATCACCGTGGCGCCCCACAGCGACATCTGTCCCCAAGGCAGCACGTAGCCCATGAAGGCGGTGCCCATCATCAAGATCAGGATCACGACGCCCAGAATCCACAGGATCTCGCGCGGCGGCTTGAAAGAGCCGTAATAGAGGCCGCGGAAGATGTGGATGTAGACCACGATGAAGAAGAAGCTGGCGCCGTTCATGTGGATGTAGCGCAGCATCCAGCCGCTGTTCACATCGCGCATGATGCGCTCGACGGAATCGAAGGCACCGGCGGTGGAGGGATTGTACTGCATCGCCAGCACCAGGCCGCTGACGATCATGATCACCAGCACGATCCCGGCAAGCGATCCGAAGTTCCACCAGTAAGACAGGTTTCTCGGCGTCGGATAGTCATGCGTCTCGTGCTGCATGAAGGTGAAGATCGGCAGGCGGTGGTCGATCCACTTGACCACCCCGCTGACCGTAGAATTGCCGTTGCTAGCCATGGCGTGCCTTTCGGGTATCCCTTAACCGATCTGAATGCGGGTCGGGGTCAAATAGCTGTATTCAGGAACCGCCAGATTGCGCGGCGCCGGGCCTTTGCGAATACGTCCTGAGGTATCGTAGTGAGATCCGTGGCAGGGGCAGAACCATCCGCCGTAATCTCCCTTATCGGAGCCGGGCTTCTGACCGAGCGGAATGCAGCCCAGGTGCGTGCAGACGCCAATCACCACCAGAAAGTCGGCATCGGGAACCGCGGCTACCGCAGCAGTCTGCTCCGGCGGCGGAGGCTCGACGAGCCTTGCACTATCGGACTGAGGGTCGGGTAGCGTTTCCCAATCGATATCGCGCGCCGCCTCGATCTCGGCCCTGTCGCGGTGCCTGATGAAGACCGGCTTGCCGCGCCACTGGACCGTGATCGACTGTCCGACTTCCACCGGCTCCAGGTCGACCTCGATGGTTGCCAAGGCCAGTGCATCCTGTGCTGGATTGAGCGCATTGAAGAACGGCCAGGCGACCGCCAGCGCGCCGATACCGCCCATGGCGCCTGCCGTCAAATAAAGGAAATCGCGTCGCGAGCCGCCGTGCTCTTCGCCATCACCGGCCTCGCCCTTCACCGCGTCCGACATTTCACTCTCCCGAAACCCTTACCCCAAGCCAAGGGTGCAAAAACCATTGGGCAGACCTTCGATCCGCCGCTGACGCCAATGACAATAGCGCCATCAGGTCCCTCTGCGCATGCCATGCGGCAGTGAGCCGCAAGATTTTCCTAGGCCTTTCCGCCGCAGGTCGCGCCCGCTTGCCTTTACCCGTCTTCTGCCTGCCCCCCGCTCTGTTAGAAGTAAGCCATGGTGGGGATGCAAGAACAGGACCTTCGGCTGGTACTCTACCAGCCGGACATACCGCAGAACTGCGGCGCGATCATGCGCCTTGGCGCCTGCTTGGGCGTCGGCTTGGACCTGATCGAGCCCTTTGGATTCATCATGGACGATCGCCGGTTGCGGCGTGCCGGGATGGACTATCGCGATCTGGCCGACTGCCGCCGTCACAGCTCTTGGCGGGCCTACCGCGAGGCCGACCGGGGGCGCTTGGTTCTGCTGACGACCCGGGCAACGCAGTCCTACCTGGATTTCGCCTTTTGTCCGGGTGATCGGCTGGTCTTGGGGCGCGAGTCGGCCGGCGTGCCCGAGCAGCTGCACGCGCAGGCCGATGCGGCCGTGACCATTGCGATGCAACCCGCTGCGCGTTCGCTAAATGTCGCCTTGGCCGCGGCTTTGGTGCTAGGGGAGGCCTTGCGCCAACTGCGAGCGGGCGCAGAGGGACGAGAGGAGTAAGACCAGATGACGGACGTCGAGGCCGGCAAGACACAGGCCAAAGCCTGGTTCGAGCAGCTTCGCGACCAGATTTGCGGTGCCCTTGAAACCCTGGAGGAAGAGGGTGGCTTCGGGGCCGAAGATCGCGCGCCGGCGCGCTTCGAACGGCGCGCCTGGACGCGCGAAGGCGGCGGCGGCGGTGTCATGGGCCTCTTGAGCGAGGGGCGGGTCTTCGAGAAGGCCGGCGTCAATGTCTCGACGGTCATGGGGACCTTCTCCGAGACGTTCGCCAAGGAGATCCCGGGCGCGGACGCGGACCCGCGCTTCTGGGCCAGCGGCATCTCGCTGGTGCTGCATCCGCGCAACCCCCTGGTGCCGCCGGTCCACATGAACACCCGCCATGTGGTTACCACCAAGGCCTGGTTCGGCGGCGGTGCCGACCTCAATCCCATCTATCCGATAGAAGCGGACACGGCTGACTTTCACGCCCGCCTACGCCAGGCCTGCGACGCCCATGGCGCGGACTACTACGAGCGCTTCAGCGCCTGGTGCGAGGAGTACTTCTTCAACAAGCACCGAGGCGAGCCGCGCGGCGTCGGCGGCATCTTCTACGACTATCTCGATGCCGATTGGTCGGCCGATTTCGCCTTCACCCAGGACGTCGGCCGTGCCTTTCTGGACATCTATCCCCAGCTGGTGCGACGCCATAAGGACCGGGCCTATGGCGAGGCGGAGCGGCGCCATCAGCTTTTTCGGCGCGGCCGCTATGTGGAGTTCAACCTGCTCTACGATCGCGGCACCCGTTTCGGCCTCATGACCGGCGGCAATCCGGACGCCATCCTCATGTCGCTACCGCCCTTGACGGCCTGGCCGGTTCCCGACGCTGAGTGACCACTTCGTCTTGGCAAAGCGCCTTCGCTTGACCCCCTGATCGGTTTTCGGCACGCTTCTCAGAGGTTTAAAGGCGAAAAGGCAAGGCAGGCAATGGCTGTACTTCCTGTGATCAGAACTGCTTTTCTGGCGCTCGTTGCTGCGTTTGCCCTGGGCCTTGCAGACGCGGCAGCAGATGTCTTCGAGCACCGGAAGGCGACCTACGAAGGCGAGAAAAGCTGCGCTGCGCGTTTCCCCGCCGATGCCAATTACGAGCGCGCAAAGCTGAACATCGTCAACCAAGCCTGCTGGGCCTGCCCCAAGGGCTACGAGCGCACGCTCAACCCCAGCCCGCGTGCCGCAAAGGCTTGCAAGAAAGGCGGCGGGATGCGCTACATCTTCGCCACCCGGCACGGCAAGGCGAAGTTCCTGAAGAAGTGCGGCAGCGGGCGCTTTTCCGAGGAAGGCTATTGCTGGTCCTGCCCGTCCGGATACAAGCGTGCGCCGCTGCGCAACGACGGCAAGGGGCAAGCCTCGTGCAAGCGTCGTCTGACGACCTATCATTCGCCGGCGACGCGACGCGGTGAAGGCGGTTGTGCCAAGGGGCAGTGGTCGCCCAGTTTCTCGGGCAAGTGCTATTCCTGCCCGACCGGCTACAAACGCAATCTCACGCGCCTGAATCACGAACGCGACAATGACCCTAAGGCCTGTGTGCGCTTTCAGCCGCCGGCATGGTTCGCCGAGAGCTTCGTGAGCGAGCGAAAGGCCAAGCTGGATGCCGTCCTGGAAGAGAACAAGCGGGCAATCGAACTGGCGGCGACCTTCGTTGCGAACCTGAAGAAGGGGCGTTCGAACAACGGCTCCGCCGAGGGCTTGCGGGCGATGACGGCGCAGGAGTTTCTGGATGCCGGCGGCGGCGAGATGCTGCAGGCCGCCTGCGAGAACTCCTTCTGCACGGTGACCATCACGGCCGGCGCCGATGGGTCCTACTTTGTGGGCGCCAACGTTTCGGGCGGTATCGCCTGGGGCACGGTCTGGGAGACCGAAGACACCGACGATGGCAACGACATCATCGATTCGAACAAGGATCTGGCGAGCGCGGGCGTGCTGACGGCGAACCTCTCGGGCGGTGCTTCGGTGGGCGGCGACGGGGGGATCAACATCGGTTTCTGGCGTCCGCGCTTCAACGCGATGAAGGGCTTCGGCCACGGCATCGTCGTTGGCGGCTCGGCCTATGCCGTCGGCGGCAATGCCTCGGCATGGTGGATCGTGAAGTCGAACTTCGAGCTCTTCGACTGGGGCACCTGGTTCGATTTCGCCGAGGAAGAACGCGACGAGTTCGCCGGCTTCTCGATCGGCTGGCAGGGCGGCCTCAGCGCCGAGGGCGAGTACAACTGGGGCTACACCTGGAACTGGGGCGACGCGGTCGAGTAGGCAGGGCTGCGCGCCGGGGCGGATCGATCCACTAACTGGTTGCACCACCAGAGAGTCTGTCGTCACTCCGGCCGCCGCGTAGCAGCTCATCGTCACCGCGGCGAACGGCGATGCGATCGTCACCTTCGCCGCCATCGAATCTCGTATCTTTGCCATCGCCCCCTATCGGTTGAACGATCCTTTCTTGAGCACCCGAGGGATCAGGCGTTGGTCAACAGCTGCCAGGCAAGCTCTTCTGCCGTGCTTTGCGGTGCGCGCAAGCGGGCAGCGACGATATTCATACTGGGCGCATTCAGATACGCAGAGAGATCGATCAGGCGGTTGGCGGCCAGGTCTCGTGTCGCCATTGCGCGCGGAACCCAGGCCACCCCCCAGCCTGTCCGTGCCAGCTCTAGGGCCGGTGGGCTGAGCGCGACGTCGCAACTGACGAGGAAGCGATAGGTCTTGGTCTTCGGTCCGTCCAGGGCTTCGGCCTGGAGACGGCCGAAGAAGCTGTTCTCGGGGTAGGAGACATAGGGAAGTTCCTCTCCCTCCTCAGGTCGCCAGTCTTTGCTTCTGCCGTCTGCGGAGATGACCGGACAGAGGCTCTCGGTCGAAATGTGATGCATCTCGATCAAGGCCTCTTCGGCAGCAAGCGGCAGCTGTGGTGTCTCATAGCCCAGCATGATCGCAGCCCGCCGGGTCATCAGCATTGTGAAGCCCTCGTGCCGACTGGAGGAGAGCAGATTGAGGCGCGCCCTCGGCAGGTTCCGGCGCAAGGGAACCGCCAGATTGGGTACCTGGGCATTGGCGAGCGCATGTTGGGCAACGATGACGATCGGACTGGGACTGCCGTCGGCGCCGCTCAGATCGGCCCTGATGCGGCGTAGATTGGCGGCAAGCGTGCGGAACTCTTTCAGCCGTCCCAGCAGGGCTGCGGTCGGACGTGCCGGCCGCCGGCTGCGGTCCAGCAGTGTCGTCCCGACCTGTTCCTCGATGCTGCGTATGCGTCGGGTAAAGGCCGGTTGGGTGACGTTACGCCGAAGTGCTGCCTCGGTCAGGCTTTCCGATTCGGCGATCGCCAAGAGGTCTTCGATCCATTCCAGGCGCATGCGTGATGCCTTCGATTACATGCAGAGTTTGCATATTATACGCCGAAGTCTGCATTTGAAATCAGGTTTGGCAACCCACTATGCTCGCGTTTCGCATCGAAGGGGCAACGAGAGGCCAAGGGTGTCTCGTTCCTTGGCTAAGGTGCCGCTGAATTGGGCGCGCAGTAATGTTGGCCGTTTGAGAAGGAGCCGGGTCAGGCGATCAGAATGGACGGTAAGATCTTCAAAGGCAGCTTCACGCAGCAGGAAGCCATTCCCGAAGAGGCCATCGCCGAGGCCGTCGCCGTGCTGCGCAGCGGTCGCCTGCATCGCTACAATCTGGCCGAGGGGGAGCGCGGCGAGGTCGCCCTGCTGGAAGAAGAGTTCGCGCGCTATCAGGGCAGCCGCTACTGCCTGGCTTGTGCGTCGGGCGGCTATGCCATGCACGTCGCGCTCAAGGCTTTCGGTCTGGAGCCCGGTGCGGCGGTGCTGACCAACGCCTTTACCCTTTCGCCGGTACCGGGCGCGATCGACAATGCCGGCGGTCGTGCGGTTCTGGTCGAGGTGACGCGCGACCTGGTCTTGGATCTGGACGATTTGGAAAGCAAGATCCGCAACAGCGGCGCCAAGCTGCTGCTGCTGTCGCACATGCGCGGGCATCAGGTGGACATGGACCGCCTTTGCGCGCTTCTGGATCGGCACGAGGTCGCCCTGATCGAAGACTGCGCCCACACCATGGGGGCCGCTTGGAACGGTCGGATGAGCGGCAGCTTCGGGCGGGCGGCCTGCTTTTCCACTCAGACCTATAAACACATCAATTCCGGGGAGGGCGGGCTTCTCACCACCGACGATCCCGATCTGATGGCCCGTGCGATCTTTCTCTCCGGCTCCTACATGCTCTACGAACGGCACAGTACAGCCCCTGACCGCGCGACCCTGGAGCGGCATCGCTACCAGACGCCGAACTATAGCGGCCGCATGGATCATCTGCGTGCCGCCATCCTGCGCCCGCAGCTTCGCGCGCTGGAGCGCCAGGTGGCGCGTTGGAACGAGCGCTATCGCACGCTGGAAGCGCTGCTGCGTCGCTCACCCCTGGTGCACCTGCCGGAGCGTCCGGCGGCCGAGCATTTCGTCGGCAGTTCCATACAGTTTTTGCTGGAAGATGCCGACTACGATACCTGTCAGGCCTTCCGCGCGCGCTGTCTGGAGCGTGGCGTCGAGGTCAAGTGGTTCGGCGAAGCAGAGCCCAGCGGCTACACCAGCCGGCACGATTCCTGGCGTTATCTCGCCGTCCAGTCCCTGCCGAATAGCGATCGGGTACTGGCCCGCCTCTTCGATATGCGCATCCCTTTGACCTTCTCGCTTGAGGAATGCCACTTGATCGGCGAGATCTTGCTAGACTGTCTCGCCATCTTCGAAGAGTCCAGGCCGGCTCAAAGGGCGGCGGGGTAATCGCGACGGAGACGAGGACGGCGCGGCTCATACAAGATCTTCGGCAGTTTCACGACTTGCTCAAGGTCATCATCCCGACAGACGGTCGCCTGTGGGAGTGAAAAACAAAACAAAGCGACCAAAAGCACTCACGAACGGGAGATTCACATGGTTAAGTACAAGCTCGCTTTTGCAACTCTGGCCGGATCGATGGCGCTGACTGCCTATGCGCAGGCCGCCGACGTCATCATCGGCGTACCCAACTGGCCGTCGGTTGCTGCCACCGCCAACGTGCTGAAAGTGGTGATGGAAGACAACTTGGGCCTGGATGTGGAGCTGCAGAACGGCACCAATCCGGTGATCTTCGAGGCCATGGACAAGGGCTCGATGCATGTGCATCCGGAAGTCTGGATGCCGAACCAGATCAACCTGCACAACACCTTCGTCAAGGATAAGGGCACCGTTGCCTTCAACACCAACGGCATCCCGGCCTTTCAGGGCATGTGCGTGCCCAAGGCCTTTGCCGAGGCCAACGACGTGATGACCATCGAGGATCTGACCGATCCCGACAAGGCTGCCCTCTTCGACGGCAATGGCGACGGCAAGGGCGAGATCTGGATCGGTGCGCCCGGCTGGGCCTCGACCAACGTCGAGAAGATCCGCGCCAAGTCCTACGGCTACGACGAGACCCTAGAGCTCTTGGAGATGGACGAGACCCTGGCCCTGGCAGCCCTCGACAAGGCCGTGCAGCAGAACAGCGGCTGGGCCGGCTTCTGCTACACCCCGCACCATATGTTCGCGCTGCATGAGCTGCAGGTCCTGGCCGAGCCGGACTTCGATGCCTCCAAGTGGACCGTGATCCAGCCGACCGACGATCCCAACTGGCTGGAGAATTCGGATGCGGCCGTGGCCTGGGATCTGGCCTATCTGCACCTGCACTATGCCAAGGCGATCGAAGAAGAGATGCCTGAGGTCGCCGCCCTGCTGCGCAACTACAAGCTGGACACCGACACGGTCTCGGGCATGACCTATGCCCTGGTCGTGGAGAAGCAGGATCCGGCCGAGTTCGCGCAGAAGTGGGTTGCCGACAACCCGGACATCGTCGACAGCTGGCTGCAGTAGTTCCCCGAATAGCGGGGGCGGCCGTAACAAGAGCACAGAACGGCGGCCGTCCCCCAATGCCATAAGAACAAAGGGGGCTGTGCAGTGACCGAAATCGTCGTCAAGCTAAAGGACGTCTGGAAGATCTTCGGGCCCGAGGCCGATGCGCAGCGCGCGATGGCCGCGGTCAAGTCCGAGGGACTCGGAAAGCCGGAGATCCTGCAACAGTTCGGCTGCGTGGTCGGGGTGGCGGGCGCCACCTTCGAAGTCGCACGCGGCGAGATCTTTTGCATCATGGGGCTGTCGGGTTCGGGCAAGTCGACCCTGGTCCGCCATGTCAATCGCCTGATCGATCCGACCTCGGGCAGCATCGAGATCCTAGGCCGCGATGTCGCCAAGATGAGCGAGAAGGAACTGCGACTGGTCCGCGCCAAGCAGATCGGCATGGTCTTTCAGCACATGGCCCTGATGCCGCACCGCTCGGTACGCGACAATGTCGGCTATCCCCTGGAGATCCGCGGCGAGCCCAAGTCTCGACGCTGGGCGGTCTCCGAGCACGCGCTCTCTCTGGTCGAGCTGCAGGGCTTCGAAGATCGCCTGCCCAAGGAGCTTTCCGGCGGCATGCAGCAGCGCGTCGGCATCGCCCGCGCGCTGGCCTCCGACCCTGAGATCCTGCTGATGGACGAGCCCTTCTCGGCGCTCGATCCCCTGATTCGTCGGCAGCTGCAGAACCAGTTCAAGGCGCTGGTCGATCGGCTGCAGAAGACCACGCTTTTCATCACCCACGACCTCGACGAAGCCATTCGTATGGGCAGCCGGATCGCCATCATGAAGGACGGCGTCATCGTCCAGATCGGCACCCCGGAAGAGATCGTGACCCAACCCGCCGATGACTATGTGCGCGAGTTCGTGGCCGATATCTCCAAGCTGAAGCTGGTCAAGGCACACAGCGTCATGGGCCCGATGAGCGAGGCAAAGGGCGACCTGACCGGCGCCCCGCGCACCCATGACGAGACCGACCTCGACCATCTGATCGACCTCTCCGTCGGCACCGACCAGCCCATCGTCATCACCGACGCCGAGGGCAAAGAGGTCGGCCTGGTCTCCAAGGCCAGGCTGCTGCGCGGCATTCAGGGAGGCAAGGAGTGATCATGCAAGACGAAAGCCTCTCGGCCGTCTCGGATGTCGAGGTCGACAAGCAGGACCTGGACGCCAACATCGCCGAGTTCGTGGGCCAGAACGCGCCCTACTATCAGCAGTCCTTCCACCGGATCCACGAGGCGACCAGCCCGATCCCCATCACCGCGAACTGGGCAGCTGCCCTGCTGGGCCCGGTATGGGCGGCCGCGCGCGGTGTCTGGGGCTTCTTCTGGATCTTCATCATCCTGGAGACCATTGCCTGGGTGCAGATCGGCCGCGGGCTGTGGGGCGACCTGGGTGCGGAGGATACCGCCAAGGCCGAACGCCAGCAGGAACGCGCGCAGGGCTTCCTCGACAAGGCCGATGCGGCGAAGGCCGCCGGCGAGGATCCCAGTCGTTTCGAGACTTTGGCCAGCAACATGACGCGCGCGGCCGAGAAATCGCAGGCCGCAGCCGATGCGGCCAACGAAGCGTCCGCCGGCATTCTAATCAGCGGCCTGATCATCCTCTTGGTCTTGAAGCTGGTCCAATGCGTCTATGCCAACATCAGCTACGAGGCGCAGTATTCGCGCTGGCGTATCGATCGGACGGTGCCGTCGGGCTGGAGCCAGAAGAGCCTCGCGCTGGGCATCGCGCTCGTTGCGGCCATTGCACCGCTGACGATCTACAAGTTCACCGTCACCTCGGTCCCGGAGTTCCTGGAGGCCTTTCCGGCCGACAAGGGGCTCTATGCCGCTGCTGCCGACTGGCTGGAGGGCGTATTCGATGCCGCGGCAAGCGGCGGTGCTGGGATGTTCGACGGCATAACGGCCGGTATCCGCTGGATTCTGGAGGCGCTGACGATCGCGTTGATCGGGACACCCTGGCCGGTGGTCATGGCGGTGATCTGCGTGGTCGCCTGGCGCGCGGCAGGGCCGCGCGTGGCAATCTTCACGGCAGCCGCGCTGGCCTATGTCGCCCTCCTCGGCTATTGGGAGATCTCGATGGAAACGGTGGCGTTGGTGGGGGCCGCGGCCTTCCTGTGCGTCATCATAGGGATCCCACTGGGGATCTGGTTCGGCAAGTCGTACCGCGCCTATCGTGTGGCCGAGCCGATCCTCGATTTCATGCAGACCATGCCGGCCTTCGTCTATCTGATCCCCATTATCGCCTTCTTCGGGACCGGCAACCCGCCGGGTGTGCTGGCCACCATCATCTTCGGCATGCCGCCGGTGGTGCGCTTGACGGCGCTGGGCATCCGCGGCGTGCCGGAATCGATCAAGGAGGCGGCAGAGGCCTTCGGCGCGTCGCGTTGGCAGAAGCTGCGCGATGTGGAGGTTCCCTTGGCACTGCCTTCGATCATGACCGGCGTCAACCAGACCATCTTGATGTGTCTGTCGATGGTGGTGATCATCTCGCTGATCGGCGGCGGCGGCCTGGGCAAGGTGATTCTGGAAGCCTTGCAGTACGCGGCCAAGGGACCGGGTCTGCTGGGTGGGCTTGCCATCCTCTTCTGCGCCATGGTGCTTGACCGCATCGTGCAGGGAGGCTTCAAGCGCAAGGACCAGAAGTGATCGCACGGCAGGGATCGGGCGATGCGGAGGCACCGCATCGCCTGACTTTGCGTGCGATCGAGGTCTTCGTCGCCGTGGTCGAAGAGGGCTCGTTTGCCGCCGGCGCCAAGCGCCTGTCGGCCAGCCCCTCTTCGGTGTCGCAGCAGATCGCCAACCTGGAAGAGGCCCTGGGCGCCGTCCTGATCGAGCGCGCCGCCCGGCCCCTGGCCCTGACCCCGGCCGGCTACCTCTTCCAGAAGCGGGCGCTTGCCATTCTCGACCAGACCGCTGCCGCCCGGGCCGAGCTGCTGGAGCTGGACCTCACCGCCCTGCCGGAGCTGCGCATCGCGGTGATGGAGGACTTCGATGCCGAGGTCCTGCCCGGCCTGGTGACGGCACTCGCCAAGGAGTGGCCGCACTGCCGTTTCTCCAGCCACTCCGGCTTCAGCCATGAGAATGTCACGGCCTTGGAGAGCCGCCTGGTCGATTTGGTGCTGGCCGCCGAGGTCGAAACCGCGACCGACTGGCTGGAGATCCACCCGATCCTGCGCGAGCCCTTCGTCCTGGTTGCCGCCCGCGGGCTGCTGGATGCGGCACCGACCCTCGCGCGGCTGCAGGATCTGCCCCTGGTGCGCTATAGCCCGATCCTGCGCATGGGCCGCCAGATCGAGGTGCACCTGCGCCGCCTGCGCCTGTCGCCGCCCTGGCGGTTCGAGGTCGACTCCACGGCCTCGCTGGTCTCGCTGGTGGCCAAGACCGGCGGCTGGGCGCTCGCCACCCCGGCCAGCTTGCTGGCCGCCGCCAACCTCGGTGCTGCGGAGATCCGGCCGCTGCCCTTCCGCGGCATGACGCGCACCATCTCGCTGCACGCCCGCCGCGACGCACTCGGCAGCATCCCGACCCACGCAGCAGAGCTGCTGCGCCAGCAAATCCTACGCCACACGATCCGGCCATCGCTGGCACGTATGCCCTGGTTGGAGGGCCAGATGGTTCTGCTGGGTGAGGGGGATCGGGCCTAGACCAAGATGATCGCAGATCGAAACGACCCGCGGTCTGAATCTTGGTCTACTTTCAAACAAGTAGAGTGCGATTCAGACGATAGATCGATTCGATCTATCGTCATCGCGCTCTA
>JAVJSY010000072.1:0-34287 GCA_040219175.1 Kiloniellales bacterium | reverse complement strand
CGAAGCGTAGTCCTCCCTATGCTCGAACACCATCCGGACCGCGCGAGCGCGTACCTCTGGCGAAAATCGCGTTCCTTGCTTGCTCGTCATCGCTCCATCCTCTCAAACTCTGGAGCCTCCGACAAACCCGGTGCGGTTCATCTATGTTGCTCTCATTGGGCTTGGGGCCAAAGCTTGAGGGCGGGAGTTTGAGAAGAGGTTACACATGTCGCACCCCACACGTCATTGGCAATTTGATGCCCAAGCCGATCGGGTCACCTGCACGCTCTGTCCGCGCGAATGTCGCCTGGGGCCGGCGCAGCGCGGCATGTGCTATGTGCGCAAGCGCGAGGGCAATGCCGTTGTGCTGGACACCTACGGTCGCTCGTCTGGCTTCTGCATCGATCCGATCGAGAAGAAGCCGCTCAACCACTTCCTGCCGGGCACTGCGATCCTCAGCTTCGGTACGGCGGGCTGCAACCTGGCGTGCAAGTTTTGCCAGAACCACGACATATCCAAGAGCCGCCAGCAGGACAGCCTGAGCGCTGTGGCAACACCGCAGATGATCGCCAAGGCCGCGGTCGAGGGCGGCGCCCGCTCGGTCGCCTATACCTACAACGATCCGGTGATCTTCATGGAGTATGCGGTCGACATCGCCGCCGAATGCCGTGCGCGCGACGTCATGAACGTGGCCGTGACGGCGGGCTACATCTCGGACGCTGCCCGGCCGGAGTTCTTTGGCGCAATGGATGCGGCGAACATCGACCTCAAGGCCTTCTCGCCGAAGTTTTACAAGCAGCTCACCGCATCCGATATCGGGCCTGTGTTGGACTCCATCGTCTATGCGGTTAAGGAGACGGACTGCTGGGTCGAGATCACGACGCTTCTGATACCCGGCGAGAATGACGGCGACGCCGAGATCGAGGCCTTGAGCTCTTGGGTGCTGGAGAACTGCGGTCCGGACGTACCCTTGCACTTCACCGCCTTTCACCCCGATCACCGCATGCTGTCGCACCCGCGTACGCCGCACGCCACCCTGACCCGGGCGCGTGCGATCGCGCAGAGCCTGGGCCTGCGGCACGTCTATGTCGGAAACGTCCACGACAAGGCAGCGCAGTCCAGCTACTGCGCGGGCTGCGGTGCGCTGGTAATCGCGCGTGACTGGCATCGCCTGTCGACTTGGAACCTGGATGATTTCGGGGCTTGCGTCACTTGCGGAACACAGTTGCCGGGGCGTTTCGAGGGGCCGCCGGGCAAGCAGGGGCGCAAGCGACAGCGGGTGCGGATTGCCCAAGCTTCCCCCGGACGGGCTCCAACCGCAGTCTAGTGGGCCGATTCACCGAACGCTTGGATCCCAAGCGTTCGGTGAATCGGCCCACTAACTTGTTGATCTGCTGGGGCACCTTATCCATGCGGATGGGAACCATCACTCTGGGTTGCACCACTAGGCTAGGCGCCCAGGCACCAGGTCATGATGCCCTTTTGAGCATGCAGGCGGTTTTCTGCCTCGTCCCAGACCGCAGACTGCGGCCCGTCCATCACCTCTGCCGTCACCTCCTTGCCGCGGTAGGCGGGAAGGCAATGCAGGAAGATGGCGTCGGGAGCTGCCCTCGCCATGACCTCGCTGTTGACCTGATAGGGGCTCAGCAGGCGTCGGCGACGTTCGCTGTCGCCCATATCGTCGCCCATCGAGACCCAGGTGTCGGTCACCACGCAATGCGCGCCTTCGACGGCCTTATTGACCTCGGTGGTCACCTGGACCGTGCCTCCCTCGGCCTTGGCCCAGTTGAGCAGCTTCGCCCCGGGGGCCAGCCCGTCCGGGCAGGCGAGCCAGAGTTCGAAGCCGAAGCGCACGGCGGCGTGAATCCAAGTCGCCGCCATGTTGTTGCCGTCGCCGACCCAGACCACACGCTTGCCGGCGATCGGCCCGCGGCGTTCTTCGAAGGTCATCAGGTCCGCCATCAGTTGACAGGGGTGCGTTCGATCGGTCAGGCCGTTGATGACCGGGACACTGGCGTAATCGGCCAGCTCCAGCAGCTTCTCCACCAGGGTGGTGCGGATCATGATCGCATCGACATAGCGCGAGAGCACCCGCGCGGTATCGGCTATGGTCTCGCCACGCCCCAGCTGCGTGCCCGAGGGTTCCAGCACGATTGGTTGGCCGCCAAGCTGATGGATGCCGACCTCAAAGGAGACACGGGTCCGCGTCGAGGGCTTCTCGAAAACCAGCGCGACCGTCTTGCCATCCAGCGGCCTGGCGTTCCCACCGGGCGGATCGCCGCGCTTGTAGGCCATGCCGCGATCGAGGATATCCCGCAGATCTTCGGTAGAGAGCGCGTCGATGTCGAGAAAGTGGCGGGGTCTGTTCATGGTCTCGCTCATGCTGCGGCCATCCCTTCTGCTGTCTCGCCCGCAACACGGTCGAGGATGTCGATTGCCTGATCGATCTCGGCTTCGGAGACGATCAAGGGCGGAATGATGCGCAGCACATTCTCGGCCGCCGGCACGGTCAGCAGACCGGCCTCACGCAACGCCGTCAGCATCTCGCCGGCCGGCGGATGGCAACGCAGGCCGCGCAGAAGGCCCGCGCCGCGCGCCTCGGCATAGATCGTCGGGTGCTTGGCGACCAGCGCGTCCAGCTTGCCGCCCAGATAGCGACCGCGCGCGGTCACCTGATCCAGGAACCCCGCGCCCAGCACCACGTCCAAGACGGCATTGCCGATGGCCGTCGCCAGCGGATTGCCGCCGTAGGTAGAGCCATGCGTGCCGGCCGTCATGCCCTGCGCTGCCTTGGCCGTCGCCAGGCAAGCCCCCAGCGGAAAGCCGCTGCCGATGCCCTTGGCGGTCGCCACGACATCGGGCTCGATCTCGGCCCACTGGTGGGCGAAGAGCTTGCCGCTGCGGCCCATGCCGCACTGCACCTCGTCGAGGAAGAGCAGCAGTCCGAACTCGTCGCAGACCTTGCGCATCTCGCGCATGAAGTCGAGGTCGGCGGCACGGATACCGCCCTCGCCCTGGATCGGCTCGACCAGGATGGCCGCCGTCTCGTCGGTAACGGCCGCGCGCAGCTCGTTCATGTTGCCGAAAGCCGTGTGATCGAAGCCCGGCACCTGCGGCTCGAAGCCGGCCAGATACTTCTCGTTCCCGGCAGCCGCCAGGGTGGTCAAGGTGCGGCCGTGAAAGGCGCCCTGGCAAGTGATGATCCGCCAGCGCTGCGGCTGTCCGGCCTCGTCATGGTACTTGCGCACCACCTTGATGCCGCATTCCACCGCCTCGACGCCGGAGTTGGTGAAGAAGACCTGCTCGGCAAAAGAGTTGGCACAGAGCCGCTGTGCCAGCTCTTCGGACTGCGGGATGCGGTAGAGGTTGGAGACATGCCAGAGCTTGCGTCCCTGCTCTTCCAGGGCCTGGACGACATGCGGGTGGCAATGCCCCAGAGCATTGACCGCGATGCCGGACGCAAAATCCAGGTATCGTCGTCCGCCTTCGGCGAAGAGCCAGCAGCCCTCTCCCCGCTCGAAGGCGATGTCGATCCTGTTGTACGTCGGCATGAGACCGCCGGTCATCGTGCTGTCCTCTTCCTTTAAAACCTGCTTGAAACCCGCAGGTAAACCCGCTGGTAAACCCGCTGGTAAACCTGTCGAAAACAAAGACCCCAGAACCGGCTGGTACCTGCCTGGGGCCTAGATCAGCGACTAAAGCGACCGTTTGGCCGACTGTCAACGCCGCGCGCCAGCACGACCTGAGCAAAGACTGCAAACGATCTATCTTGTTTTCGCTTGGTGTTTTTTGGTTACGCCTTCAACCGCCAAGAGCGCGCCACCAATCGCCAAGCAAGCACGCCCAGCAGCAGACACAAGGACAGCAGATAGATCTGACCGATGGGGGCCGAACTATCGGCCCGCCCCAACAGACCGGCGCGAAAGCCGTCAAAGGCATAGAAGACCGGGTTCAGCTGCAGCAAGATTTCGCCCAGGGGCGGCAGATCCTCTTTCAAGTAGAAGGTCCCGGACAGCAGGGCCAGGGGCAGGATCAGGAAGGCCTCGGCGAAGGCATAGTGGTCCCACTTCTCTGCCCAGAGACCGACAAGCAGCCCGACCAGCGCGAAGAGCAAGACGCCCAGGAAGGCGAACAGCAAGGAGCTGAGCGGCCAAAACAGGTGCCAGTCGACAAAGGCCATCATGGCAAGCCCAACCAGCGCACCGACCACCAGGCCGTTGACGACGGCACCCGCCACCCAGGCCAGAACGATCTCCAGCGCTGTCAGCGGGGCGGCCACGACGTCTTGCATCATGCCCTCCATCTTGTCGTGCAGAAGATTCATCGCCAGGCTCTCGAAGGCGGCATGGCAGGCCGCGAACATGACGATGCCGCCGGCAATGAAGCTGGCCCAGTCCACGCCAGGCCAGACATCGCCGCGACCGCCACGCGCCAAGACGAAGACGAGCAGGAAGAGGAAGGAGGAGGCGAGCGGCCCCGCCAGAGATTCCATCCACTGAGCAAAGAAGCGTTCGACCCCGCGTCGGGTCAGCACGAAGAGCCCGCGCCCGTTCATCAAACCGAAGTCACGGACTGCAAGCATGCGACCGCTCGTCAGGCCTTGAGGTGCCAGCCGCGCGCGACCAAGCGCTGGGCCAGAACCAAGAGGCCCAGATTCAGCAAGGTCAGATAGATCGCACCGACCACGAGTGAGGTGCCGGCCTGCCCCAGAAAACCGTAGCGCACGCCGTCGATTGCATAGAAGAAGGGGTTGATCAGGGCCACCGTCTGCCAGTTCTCCGGCAGGCGGCTCAGCGAGTAGAAGGTGCCCGAGAGGAAAGAGAGCGGCATGATCACGAAGTTGGTGACGGCGGCGATGTGATCGAACTTCTCAGACCAGACTCCAGCCAGAAAGCCTAGCAAGGCCAGCATCAAGCTGGCGTTGAAGGCAAAGAAGAGGACCGCCAGCGGGTCGGCGAAGGGCAGCGCCACGAAGAAGCTCATGAACAGGGTCACGGAGGCACCGACCAAAAGGCCGCGCGTGACCCCCGCAGCGGCAAAGCCGATCACAAACTCCCAGGAGGAGAGCGGCGGCATCAGCACATCGACGATGTTGCCCTGTATTTTCGAGATCACCACGGAGGAGGAGGTGTTGGCGAAGGCGTTCTGCAAGATCGCCATCACCACCAGCCCCGGCGCCAGAAACTGATCGTAGGCGTAACCGGTGGAAAAGCCCTGCCGCGACAGCGCCAGAGTGAAGATCGCCAGGAACAGCAGGGTGGTCACAACCGGGGCCATCACCGTCTGGGTGAAGACGTTCAGGAAGCGCTGCACCTCTTTGCGATAGAGTGTCCACAGACCGCGTCCGTTGATCAGACCGACGCGTCTCGCACCCAAGGCTGGCGGAAATCGGCTTGCACTGGTTTCGTCGAGCGGCATAGGGCCTGACTTACGAGCCTCACGCGGCCGCTGCAAGACGCGGATCGGCAATGCTATCATGCACGCCATGGAACAGATGCCGCCGTCGCAACCCAAGGAGTCCGAGCCAAAGGGCAAGAAGTCGGGTCGGCGCCTGACCAAGCGTGCGCTGCGCAACCAGGCACTTCACTACCTTGCGCGCTATGCCGCCAGCCGCTGGCGCGTCGGGCGCTTTCTGCGCCGCCGCTTGGATCGCGCGGAGGCAGAGGGGCGTGCCGATATCGGGCAGGAGGAGATCGCGCCGCTATTGGACGACCTGGCACGTCTGGGTTTGATCGACGACCAAGCCTTTGCCGAGACCAAGGCGCGCAGCCTAGCAAGGCGCGGGCTCAGCGCACGGGCTATCGCCGCGCGCCTCGGCGAGCAAGGGATCGAAGCAGAGACGGCACAGCTCGCGATCGCGGCGCTGGATGCAGACCTCGGCGATGAAGAGGCCCGCGCGTGGCTCTATTGCAAGAAGCGCCGCCTGGGCCCTTATCGAGCCGGCGCCGAACGCGCGGAGCGTCGTCAGCGCGACCTGGCCGCATTGGGTAGACGCGGCTTTTCCTATGACATCGCCCGCAGGGTGATCGATGCTGCCTGCCCTCCGGTCCGGGCAAATCACGGGGCATCGCCCGAAGATGATCACCACTTCGACTAGACAAGTCCAGCAACGCAAGCCAGCTTTAGCATTGCGAACACGCTGTCTTCGAGAGGAGCGCTTCATGTCCTTGCGCCACACCAGGTTGTCCTTCGCCCTTGTCATCCTAACGGCCCTCTCGCTGGCGACGCCGGCCGCGGCGGTCAAGATGATCACCAACGACGCCACGCCAAGCGAGGAGTTCGAGGAGGCAGTCTCGCTGATCGACGAGGATCGCTATGAAGACGCGATCGAGCTGCTGGAAGAGGTCGCCGCGATCGAGCCCAACAGTGCCGACGTCTGGAACTTGCTGGGCTTTTCCTACCGGAGCATCGGCAAGACCGAGCGCGCTTTTGCCTCCTACAACAAAGCCCTGCTGATCAACCCCGACCACATTGGCGCGAACGAGTACCTGGGCGAGCTCTATCTGCAGGTGGGCGATCTGGAGAAGGCCAAGGCCCAGCTGCGCATCCTCGAGACCACGTGCGTGGAGGCTTGTCCGCAGATCGAGCAGCTGCAAGCCTCGATCAAGGCCTACGAGGCCAAGCAATAAATCACATCGACTGCGTGCCGGATGCCTGCTCTCGCTTCACCAGAAGGGACAGCAAATCAAGTGATTCCACGATCAGAATCCCCAGCGGCTCCTTGCGGCCGCGGATCGGCGTGGTCGCCTGCTTGACAGGATCTTTCGAAATCCCGGCACGCTCGACAGCCTCTTCGGAGACAATCAGCAGCGCGCCGTGCTCTTTGGTCAGCTGCTCCAGGCGGCTGGCGGTGTTGACCGTGTCGCCGATCGCGGTGAGCGCGCGCGCAGCACCGTAGCCCATCTCGCCGACCACAGCGGTGCCGACGTGGATGCCGATGCCGATCCGCAAGGGCTTCTCCAGGCTGTGCGCAAGGGCCCGGTTGATGTCGTCAATCGCCCGTCCCATCGCCGCGGCTGCCTCCAGTGCTTGCCGGCAGGCCTGATCGGGCTCATCGTCCAGACCGAAGAGGGCCATCACACCATCGCCGATGAACTTGTCGACGTGGCCGCCCGCCCCCTCCAATGCCACCGCGATGGCACGGAAGTAGCGATTGAGGAGAAAGACCACGTCATAGGGCAGCATGGCTTCGCTGATTGAGGTGAAGCCGCGGATGTCGGCGAAGAGGACGGCAATCTCGCGCTCCTCTCCGGGCCTGGGCGCCGGTCGCCGCGCTGCCTCTTTGGGTCCCACGCCAGGCGCCAGCAACGGCTCCACCTCGACATTGGCCAGCGGTCGCGTCTGACAAGCCAGGCGTACGTCCGGGGGCGCATTCACGCCGCGCAGCACGCGCTTTTCCTCCGGCTTGGCAAAAGGCAGGGCGCGGCCACCGGATATGATCCGCACGCGGCAGGTCGAACAGCGTCCGCGCCCACCGCAGACCGAGGCATGGGCGATGCCATTCAGCTGACTGGCCTCCAGAATGGATGTGCCCAGTGGTACGGTGACGGCGCGGCCACCGGGGTAGGAGATCTTCAGTTGGTTGCTGCGGCCGCGGAACAGCCACCTGAACCCGCGCCCAGCGAGGATAAGCGCCAAGACCGCGCCATAGGCGATGAGAAGGTTGGTCTCAAGCGCGTAGATCTGCTCGATCTCCGTCTCGTTCGGCAAGTTCATCTCGCCGATGCGGGCGTTCAGCCAGGAAGAGCGGCCGGCCAAATAGATTACCTCTCGTCCCGCAGCGACGATGCCGGCCAAGGCGAAGAGCGGGAAAATGACGAGAAGCGCCAAGAGGCGGTCGCGCCAACGCGCGAAACCCGGCTTCAGCCGCAGCCAGTACCAGATCCCCAGAGACCCGTGAGTCCAGGCGATCAGCAGCACCAGCACCTGCTGGATACCCAGCCAGGGGTCGAACACGAAATACACAAGAAGGATGTAGATATAGTCGGCCTTGAGGCCGTAGACCGTCTGCGCATAGGCCGTGCCCAGGATGTGGATTACCAGCAAGGGCGGTATCAAGAGCCCGAGCAGCAGCTGCGAGATTTCGGGTAGGGGCAGGGTGCGCAGGCTCTTGCGCATGAAGAAGGCATAGAGCCCCAGCCCCATGTGCAGCAGCGCTACCGTCAGCAGCACCAGCTGCATCGGAAGATTGTTCCAGACGGCGGCAAAGATGCGAAGTCCATCGGCCAGAGCCAGGTGGCCGAAGAGACCGGCGGCGTGGTTGGTCAGGTGGCAGACCACGAAGACCATGAGGAAGAGCCCCGTGGTGAGGCGGACGCGGCGCAACACGGGCCTAGGGACCCTCCCTCCTTCTAGAAACCGACTGCGGGCAGGATCGCCCCGCTGATATGGCATTCGGGCTGCGACAGTGCTGCATAGCCGAAACCGGTAAAAAGACGAAAGGCACTCTAGACGTAGGCCAGGCGAAGAGCCAAGTAGAGCGCTGCTTTGCCCCCTTCACTTAGATGAGAGAAAGTTCGCGTTACTATGGAAAACGCCATCTCCGATACGCGTAGCGCGGACATGCTGGCCGGCGACCGGCAGACCCGGCGTGCCGAGCGCCGGCGGCGTGTGCGCGAAGGGCTCTTCGATACCTCCATCCCCTCGCCTTGCATTGCGGTCTGTCAGATGGATGCCGACAATCGCTTCTGCATTGGTTGCCACCGCAACCTCGATGAGATCCGCGATTGGATGATCATGACAACCGACGAAAAGCAGTCGGTTATCGATCGCATCGAGAATCTGGACTGACTGAAAACTGGCAAACATGACGACCTTGAACGGCACGAGGTCTCTCGCGGCCGGTCAGGAAATCTGACCGGGTTAGGGCCGTCACAGCGGAAGGGGAGTTCGATCCGCTGTAGCAGGATGATGTCAAATCGAAGCGATTTGCCATCTAATACCGGGCGGCACAGGTGATGACCCATGGAACTCATTCTTGCGTTCAAACGCCACGCGAGCCTCATCCTCGCTTCGCTGCGGGCGCGCAGTCGCGCTTGCCAAGCCGCGATGAGTTCCACTCAACGCGGCTTGGTATAAATCCTGCTATACACCTTTGAAACATAGAGCAGAGTCTCGCGAACAGGTGAGTCCACCTGGGTGCGATCTGTTCTAGAGCGTGTCGGACGTCTCCGGCCGAGGCGGCCGACCGCCGGTGGATGGCTCGTCTTACGGCGGATCAATCGCATCCAGGCCGGTCCCGTGGCGTGCCTGCCATGAGCCATAGGCGTCGCGGGAACGGTCACGCGCAGTGGAGAGCTCCGAGATCAGGCGAAAGGCCTCGCCGCGTGAGAGGTGCTTGGCTTCCTCTTCGATCTGGGCAGCAAGGTCCGCTAGTTCGCTGGCGCCGAACAGACCCGCCGAGCCCTTGATCGAGTGGCAGACCTTGACCAAAGTGGCGCTGTCCATGTCTTTGGCAGCGCTGTGCAAAGCCTCCATACGCGCATCGAGATCGGTCAGAAAATCGCCGATCAATTCGGTTGCCAGGGCGCCCCCGGCACCGGCCACAAGGTCGTCAAGCGCAGCGGCATCCAACGGATCATCGAACTCAGGACCCGTCGAGCGCGGCTGGCTGTTCTCCTCGACGCGTGACACCTTCATCCAGCGCTGCATGGCCTGCAGTAGGCGGACCGGATCCACAGGCTTGGCAATGTGGCCGTTCATACCCGCGCTCAAGCAGTGCTCGACCTGGATCGGCTTGGCATTGGCCGTCAGTGCCAAAATGGGTGTATCTCGACAGGCGCCGTCACCACTACGGATCGCTTCCGTCGCACCCAGCCCATCCAGCTCCGGCAGGACAATGTCCATCAAAATCAGATCGAAGCGCGTTCCAGCGGCCCGTTCGACGGCCGCTGCCCCGTCAGCGACAGCTTCCGCCTTGACACCCATGCGGGACAGATAAGCCAGGATCAAGCGCTGATTGATCCGATCGTCCTCCACGATGAGAACACTTGGGTCTCCCTCGAAGCGAAGAACACTCTGGTCCAACAAGGGTCGATCGCGGTCCAGCCCACTTGTGACCATCGGCATCGGGATACGGCTGACCGGGGCTTCGAAGACAAAGCCCTCGCCCAGCCGCAACCTGCCGCCCATGGCTTCCGCCAAGCGTCGGGCCAGAATCAATCCGGAGCCGCCCTTGAGGCTGTCGGGATTGAAATCCTGCGGCGACAACGCCAGCAACGTCGACCAACGCTCGCGCGACGGCGCCCGATCGGAAAGTCCGATCTCGCAACGCAGCAGCAGCGCGGAAGATGCCGAGCCCTGGGGCACCGCAAGGGAGAAGCCAAGCGAGAGCTGCCCACCGTCTGCCTCTGCCAGGGCAAGATCCAACAGCATCACGATAACCTGCAAGAGCCGCGTGACATCGCCCTTCAGACTTTGCGGGAGATTTGCGTCGGGTGTCGGCTTCAGGGTAACACCGCTGGTCTCTGCACTTGCGCCCAAGAAGGCCATCGGTGTCTGCCACAAACGCTCGGTCTCGAAGTCCACAGCAACCAGGCCGAGCGCACCGCGCGTCGGGTCTGCCAAGAGGGGCAGATCCTCGATCATCCGCGAGATCAGGCTGTGCGCCTGGAACGCAGTCTCCAGATAGACCCTGGACCGCTCGGCATCGCGCTCTTTAGCCAGCAGCGTCAGCATATGGTCTAGGACTGAGGAGGGCAGGGAAGTCGCCCTACGCAGGGCCGATAGGTAGGCCTCGCGCTGCTGCAGATCTGCCTTCAGGGCCTCTTCCTTGACCTTCCACTCGGTGATGTCGAAGCGAAGTCCAGCGCGACCGCCGTCTCCCGTGGCGCGCTCGTCGACCTGCAACCAGCGCCCATTGGCGAATTGCATCTGCAAGGGTCCCTCGGGATGGCGATGCAGGCGCATGCGCTCTGCAATCCACTCTTCACCCTTGGCATCGGGGTTTGGATAGAGGCCGTGCTGCAGCCCCATGCGGATCGTCTCTTCGAAGGTCATGCCCTCTTTGACCGGCAGGCTAAAGGTGCGGCGATACCAGTCGTTGTAGAGCACCAGGCGATCATCGGCATCGAAGTACGCAAAGCCGTGACCCAGGGTATTCAGGGCACCGATCACCTGTTCCTTGGACAGTTCGGCCTGGCCCATCCGCCGGTAGATCTTGCGATTGATCCGGAGCAGCAAGACGATGCAGAGAACGAGCCCAACGAGCCCCGCCGCGCCCAGAATCATAAGCGTTTCGATCTCGGCGGATACCTCCTCGGACAGCCCATCCGTGCGTTCCATCACAATCAATGAGAGGCTGTTCAGAGACTGGACAAATCCGGCAAGCACCGCTTCCAAGGCCTGCAGGGTCTGTTCGGACATCGTGCCGGCATTGAGATCGCGCTTTAGAGCTTCGAGCCTGCCCAGGAGATCACGGAAAGCGGCATGCTGCCCATATCTCAGGGAGAAGTCTTCGCTGGCGCTGAGTGCATCCAGATCGCGAAGATGGCCGATCACCGTTTCCAGCGAAAGCGCCAAGCCAGCTGCCGAATAGAGGCTGCGTTCCTGCCCAACCACGTCGGCCTGCTGGAGCTCGCTTACGATCTGATGAAGCTGCAATCCTGACTGCTCTGCTTGTTCTACGCTCCAAAGCAGCTCGCCGAACTTCAGTTCCTGGAGTCGTGCGTAGTCGCTGTTGAGCCATTCTGCGTAGACGAAGGCACCGGCAAGACTGCCGAATGCAAGCATCGCCAGGACCGACAGAACCGACCAGGTCGCGCGTGCACTCATAACCCCCTCCTTTCGCGAAGCATCGTTCAGAACGTGAACAGACGTCGCAGCGATACCGAGAGCAGGAAGCAAACACCGCACGCAAACGGCGTCGCCTCATCCCATTCATCTGAGGGCGCAAAGGTTTTGGGTTGTGCGTCTTCCGCCCCCGCCTGGGGGGCAATTAGGGCACCATGACCTATGCTTCCTCCTCCCCCACCTTCATGAGATAGCACCAGGAAAGAAAAGGTAAGCCGTGAGGCGCGGCAGGTCGAGACAATCTTTCCTTGCCATCTTACAGCCGGTAGGCCACACCTCCTAGCCTTCTCGGGTCAGTCATCGATCACACTCCTTGATTATCCACAAAAAATTTAAACATACAATTGAATTTTCAATAACCATACCCTCGCCTGCGGACGCAGTGGCTACCAAGATGCCTAGTTATCCTTCATCTTCAAGGCCGCAATGAAAGCGGACTGCGGGATTTCAACGTTGCCGAACTGCCGCATGCGCTTCTTGCCGGCCTTCTGCTTGTCCAAGAGCTTGCGCTTGCGCGAAATGTCGCCGCCGTAGCACTTGGCCGTCACGTCCTTGCGCATGGCCGAGACGGTCTCACGCGCAATGATGCGCCCACCGATCGCGGCTTGGATCGCAATCTTGAAGAGCTGCTTGGGGATCAGCTCCTTCAGCCGCTCGCAGAGCTGACGGCCGCGCACTTCCGACTGGGCGCGGTGCACGATCATCGAAAGCGCATCCACCGGCTCCTGGTTCACCAGGATGGAGACCTTGACCAGATCGCCCTCGCGGTAGGTCTCGATCTGATAGTCGAAGGAGGCATAGCCGCGCGTCGCCGACTTCAGTCGGTCATAGAAATCGAAGACCACCTCGTTCAGCGGCAAGAGGTACGTCACCAGCGCACGATTGCCGACGTAGGTCAGCTCGATCTGCTCGCCGCGGCGATCCTCGCAGAGCTTCAGAACCGCGCCCAGATAGTCGTCCGGCACCAGGATCGTCGCTTTGATCCAAGGCTCCTCGATGAAGTCGATCTTCACCGGATCGGGCAAATCGGCCGGATTGTGGATCTCCAAGAGACTGCCGTCGTTCAAGTGCACCCGATAGACGACGGACGGGGCCGTGGTGACAAGGTCGAGATCGAACTCGCGCTCCAGGCGCTCCTGGACGATCTCCAAGTGCAGGAGGCCCAGGAAGCCGCAACGGAATCCGAAACCGAGGGCAGCCGAGGTCTCGGCCTCGTATTGGAAGGAGGAATCGTTCAGGCCGAGCTTCGCCAGAGAATCGCGCAAATCCTCGTACTCGGCAGCCTCCGCCGGGAAGAGGCCGCAGAAGACCACCGGGACCGACGGCTTGAAGCCCGACAGCGGCGCGGAGGCCGGCTTGCGGTCTTCGGTGATGGTATCGCCGATCTTGGTCTCGTGGATGGTCTTGATCCCAGCGACCAGATAGCCGATTTCACCCGGACCCAAGGCTTGCTGTGCCACCTTGCGCGGGGTCAGCAGGCCGACCTCCTGGACCTCATGCGATGCCCCGGTTCCCATCAGGCGCAGCTTCGCCCCCTTGCGCAGCGTCCCATTGACCACGCGGGTCAGGATGACGACGCCGAGGTAGGGGTCGTACCAGGAATCCATCAGCAGCGCCTGCAGCGGTGCATCCACCTTGCCTTCGGGCGGCGGCAGACGCTCGACGACAGCCTCCAGCACCTCGGTAACGCCGCGGCCGGTCTTGGCCGAGATCTCCAGCGCATCGGTCGCGTCCAGCCCGATCACATCCTCGATCTGCTGCTTGATGCGATCCGGTTCGGCCGCCGGCAGGTCGATCTTGTTCAAGACCACGATGATCTCGTGATCGTTGTCGATTGCCTGGTAGACATTGGCCAGGGTCTGCGCCTCGACGCCTTGGCTGGCGTCGACCAGCAGCAAGGAGCCTTCGCAGGCGGCCAGCGAGCGGCTGACCTCATAGGCGAAGTCGACGTGGCCGGGCGTGTCGATCAGGTGCAGGTGATAGGTCTTTCCGTCCTTCGCCGTATAGGTCAGGCGCACGGCTTGGGCTTTGATGGTGATGCCGCGTTCGCGCTCCAGGTCCATCGAGTCCAAGACCTGATCCTTCATCTCGCGATCGCTCAAACCGCCGCAGAGTTGGATGATCCGGTCGGCCAGGGTCGATTTCCCATGATCGATGTGGGCGATGATGGAGAAGTTTCGGATGTGGGACAGGTCGCTCATGTCGCCTTCGTTCGCAAAAACCTGAGCGCGAGGCAAGGGGCCCTCTCATGAGATACCCCCAAACAGCGCTCGACAAAAAAATTCTAGGGAGGCCGGGTACTCTTGGCGAGGGCCTCACGTATAGCTCTTCAGGAGCGAGCCTACGGTCCCCCAACCACAGTTGGCTGCTCCGCTTCGATGTGGTGCGGCTCGCCGCCGCCCCTTCCCCCCCTCTCAGGTCGGCGGGTCGCACCACCTCACCCCTCCTAAGCAAGCTGAGAAACCGCCCTCTGGAGGCCCCGTTTCTGGAAGCGATGTCTCCGCTTAGGGCCGCTCTCAGCTGCGCAAAGTCGCCCCGCTTGCCTTGTTGACCGCTGCGACGATCTTGGCCATCGCGGCCTCGATCTCCGCATCCGTCAGGGTTGCCGTCTTCGGCTGCAGGGTGATCGCGATCGCCAGCGATTTCTTGCCCTCCGGCAGACCGCTTCCCTCGTAGAGATCGAAGAGGCGAACCGAAGATACCAGGTTGCGCTCGGCAGCGCGTGCTGCGCGCACCAGGGTTTCGGCCGGGACCTCGCGATCCAGCACGAAGGCCAGATCGCGCTCGACCGGCTGGAAGGCAGAGATCTCCGGCGGCGCCTTGGCCTTACTCTTGGCTTTGGGGAAGGGGATGCGGTCCAGGAAGATCTCGAAGGCCGCCGTCTTGCCCTTCAGCCCATAGGATCGAGCGACCTTGGGATGCAGGCTGCCGAAGGCAGCCAGCACATTGGGGCCGAGCCGCAGCTGACCGGACTGGCCCGGATGATACCAGGCCGGCGCATCGCGGCTGGTCTGCAGATTCTCGACCGGCGCGCCCAGAATCTCCAGCACGGCCAGCACGTCGGCTTTGGCGTCGAAGGCATCGACCGGCCGGCTGTCGCCCTGCCATTGCCGTCCGACCGCCAGCCCATGCCTCAGCCCGCTCGCCAGCCAGGGTTCGCCCGTCGGCGTGTCGTCCTGATAGATCGGTCCAACCTCGAACAGGCCGAGGTCCGGGCTGCCGCGGTCGGCATTGCGCTGCAAGGCGGCTGCCAGATTACCCAGCACCGAGGGACGCATGACGTCGAGCTCGCTGGAAATGGGGTTCACCAGGCGCAGGCTCTCGTCGACCTCGCCGAAGAGCGCCGCCTGGCGCCCGTCCATGAAGGAGAAGGTGATGACCTCGTCCAGGCCACGCCAGGCCAGCGTCTGGCGCACCTGGGTCCGGCGCCGCTGTGCGGGTGTCAGCACGGCTGCAGGCAGATCGCCACTGCGCGGCAGCGGAGTGACGGGGATCCGGTCATAGCCCTCGATCCGCAAGACCTCTTCCACCAGATCGGCCTCGCCGTCGACGTCGGGCCGCCATGTGGGTACCAGACAGTCGAGGACACCGTCGCGCTCGCTGACCGAGAAACCCAGTTCGGTCAGGATGGCGACCTGACGGTCTTTGGCAACGGCAACGCCGCCCAGGCTCTCGACCCGCTCAGGCCGCAAGGCGACCCGCTGCTCCGGCGCCGGGATGGTGCCGGCCAAGACCGGACGGCTGGCCTCGCCGCCGCAGATCTGCAGGATCAGGGCGGTGGCGACATCGATGCCCCACGTCAGCCCTTCCGGGTCGATGCCCCGCTCGAACCGATAGCGGGCGTCGGAGGTGACCCCGAGGCGCCGCCCGGTACGCGCCACGCGGATAGGATCGAAGTAGGCGACCTCCAGAAAGACGTTCGTCGTCTCCAAGGTACAGCCGCTCTCCTCGCCGCCCATGATGCCGCCGATGGCTTCCGGCACCTTCTCGTCGGCGATCACCAGAGTTTCCGCGTCCAGCGCGTAGCTCTTGCCGTCGAGCGCCAGGATCTCTTCGCCGGCACGCGCCATGCGCATGGTGACGTCGCCGGCAACCTTATCGGCATCGAAGACGTGCAGCGGCCGGTTCAGATCGAAGGTCACATAGTTGGTGATGTCGACCAGGGCAGAGATCGGGCGCAGGCCAATGGCCTCCAGCCGTCGCTTCAGCCAGGTCGGGCTCTCGCAGTTGGTGACTCCGCGGAAATAGCGACCGGCCACGGCCGGGCAATAGACCTCTGCCTCGCCGGGCTCGATGTGCCAGCGGATCGGGCTGTCGAAGCTGCCCTCGTGCCGCGTCAGGCCGAGTGGCTTCACCTTGCCCATGCCGGCAGCCGCCAGATCGCGAGCGATGCCGCGGATGCCCAGAGCCTCTGCGTGGTTGGGCGTGATTCCGATCTCGATCACGGGGTCGTTCAGACCCAAGACCTCGGCAAGCGGCGTGCCGATGGCCGGTTCGCCCACAAGCTCGATGATGCCGTCATGTTCGTCCGACAGGCCCATCTCGCGCTCGGAGACCAGCATGCCGTTGGACTCGACGCCGCGGATCTTGCCGGGCTTCAGCTTCATGTCGGTGCCGGGGATGTAACTGCCGGGACCAGCGAAGATGCCGTACATGCCGGTCTTGGCATTGGGCGCACCGCAGACCACCTGCGAGACGCCGTCGGCATGCTCCACCGTGCAGACGCGCAGCCGGTCGGCGTTGGGGTGCTGCTCGGCCTCGCGGACATAGGCCACGCGGAAGGGCGCGAGCGCCGCTGCGGGATCCTCGACGCCCTCGACCTCCAGGCCGACCAGCGACAGCTTGGTCACGATCTCCTCGAAGGAGCGATCGGTCTGCAAATGGTCCTTGAGCCAGGACAGGGTGAGTTTCATCGCTCTGTCCTCCCGCTAGAGACCGCGCACCATGGAGGGAACCTCCAGGGGCAGGAAGCCATAGTGGCGCATGCGTCTGATGTCGCTCTCGAAAAAGGGCCTGAGGTCGGGGATGCCGTACTTCAGCATGGCAATCCGCTCGATCCCCATACCGAAGGCGAAGCCCTGATAGCGTGCCGGATCGAGGCCGCAGTTCTCCAGCACCCGGGGATGCACCATCCCGGAGCCCAGGATCTCCAGCCAGTCCTTACCACCGCCGATCTTCAGGCGACCGCCCGAACGGTCACAGCCGATATCGACCTCGGCCGAGGGCTCGGTGAAGGGGAAATAGCTGGGCCGGAAGCGCACCGGCAGATCCTCCAGACCGAAATAGGCGCGCAGGAAGGTCACCAATGTGCCCTTCAGGTGGCCCATGTTGGTCGCCTCGTCGATCACCAGCCCCTCGACCTGATGGAACATGGGGCTGTGCGTGGCGTCATGGTCCGAGCGGAAGGTGCGGCCCGGGCAGATAATCCGGATCGGCGGCTTCTGGCTCATCATGGTGCGGATCTGCACCGGAGAGGTATGGGTGCGCAGCACCTTCTGCTGCCCCTCGCCATCGGGCGGCAGGTAGAAGGTGTCCTGCTCCTGGCGGGCCGGGTGATCGGGCGGGATGTTCAGCGCCGTGAAGTTATGGAAGTCGTCTTCGATGTGCGGCCCCTCGGCCCAGGAGAAGCCCATCTCGCCGAAGATGGCGACCAATTCCTCGACCGTTTGCGGCAGCGGGTGCAGGCGGCCGACGTAGCTGGCGCGCGGCGGCAACGAGACGTCGATGCGCTCGGCCTCCAGCTGCTTTTCCAGCTCTATATCCTGCAGCGCGCCCTTGCGCGCCTCGATGGCGGCCTCGACGGCCTGCTTCAGCTTGTTCAGGGCACGACCGGCATCTTTCCGGTCTTCCGGTGCCAGGCCAGAGAGGCCTTTCAGCTTCTCTGTCAGACTGCCCTTGCGGCCCAGAATGGCGACACGCGCTGCCTCCAGGCTTGCGCTGTCGCTGCTGTCGGCGACCTGCTCCAGCAAGCCGGCCTCCAGCGCGCCAAGTGCCTCGGCGCTCCAATCCTGCATCTCGTCCCTCACTTTTCGGATGTGCGGCGGATGCTTAGCGCCGATCGCGGGGTATGCCAAGGCTCGGTGTCGCTCAAGCAACCCCCGGATCGGCAAGCCCCGCGCACAGGCTATCAAACGTGGCTAAGCTCTGCGGCTGCGCGCCCCTATCGAGGGGCGACAGCCTAGCAGTTTAGCGGCCCAATGCGGCGCTGGCCTGCTCGACCAGGCTCTTAAAGGCGTCGGGCTCACGCACGGCGAGGTCGGCCAGGATCTTGCGGTCCAGACCGATGCCCGCCGTCTTGAGCCCGTGCATAAACTGCGAGTAGGTCAGGCCGTGCTGCCGGGCGCCGGCATTGATGCGCTGGATCCAGAGCCCGCGGAAGTCGCGCTTGCGGTTGCGGCGATCGCGATAGGCGTACTGCAGCGACTTCTCCAGGCGCTGCAGGGCCGGACGGAAGCTGCTCTTGGAGCGGCCGCGGAAACCCTTGGCTTGATGCAGAACCTTCTTGTGGCGGGCATGGGCGGTGGTACCGCGCTTGACGCGTGCCATATCGTAACGTCTCCTTGAATGCGTAGAGGTCTGAAGCGCTTAGCCGTTCGGCAGGAAATGCCGACGCACGGTGCGCGCATTGCTCTCGTCCAGTATGAAGGTGCCGCGCGCCTGGCGCTTCATCTTCGGGGACTTGGCGGAGAAGTTATGGCGCTTGTAGGCCACACCGGCGCGGACCTTGCCCTTCGCCGTCAGCTTGAAGCGCTTCTTGGCGCCGCTCTTGGTCTTCATCTTCGGCATTTCGTACTCCTTCGAACCTGGTGTGGAGGAAGCCGCCGGTGTTTTCGCCACCGACGAGACGCGGCCAAGGCATGCCTTGTGGCCCGACCGCTCTTAGCTTCGGAAAGCGGGCTATATAGAGGGCTGGATCGCTCTATGCAAGACAAAGCGGCGGCTCGCAGGGCTGCCCTGCTACGCTCGCCCTCAGACCGGCGGCAGATCCTTCTCCAGACCGGCATCCAGCAAGGCTTGGCGCGCTGCCAGGGCCTTTGCCGCCACGACGCAGAGCCGGCGCGGAAATATCCCGACCGAACCTTCGGTGAAAGAGATGTTGCTGTCGAAGACATGTGCCTCGATCCCGGCGTCGCGCAGCACTGCCTGGGCAAAGCTCAAGAGCACGGGGTCTTGCGTTTCCAAAATCGTCTGCATCAGAGCAATCCCAGGCTAAAGGCCCATACGGGCCAGGACTTTGCGGGCCGCGGGCCTGGCGCCACAGCGGGCAAGCCAAGCAACCGTGCTGCCGTAGGGCGCCAGATCGCCGCCGCTGACAGCGACCCAGCCCAGCACGGCGACCAGATTGACCTCGGCCACGGTAAAGCGCTCGCCGACCAGATAGCCGTGTTCGTCGATGTGCTTTTCCAGGGAGTCCAAGGGGCGTTTGAGGTCTTCCATCGCCAGCGGAATCTTGTCGGGATCGCGCTCGCCTTCTTCACCGAGGAAGCCGTTCATCAGCATGATCAGCGCCGGCGGCTCGATCGCAGTCGCCGTCCAGAAGGCCCAACTCAAGAGCTGACCGTCCTCGGCCAGGTCTTGCGGCCCGAAGCTGCCGCCATATTTGCGGGCGATATAGTGGTTGATGGCATAGGATTCCCAGAGGCAGAGGCCGTCGTCCTCCATGCTGGGCAGCTTGCCCATGGGATTGACCGCCAGCAGGCCGGCGTGCGTGCGTGCTTCTTCGGCCGTCACCGAGATGGCTTCGTAGTCGAGCCCGATCTCCTCGGCCAGCCAAAAACAGCGATAGGCCCGCGTGCGCGGCGCACCAAAAATCCTCACTGTCATGATTGAGTAGGGTCCTTCGCTTGCGAGCAGACTGGCGGCGCCCAATCTTATGGTTTCTTACTTCAAAACGACCGGCGCCAATAGGACAGACGCCAATACGACAGGCGCCAATACGACAGACGCCGGGGCGCCCAAAGACTTTAAGGACGAGACACCATGGACGACAAGACCCGCACCGAATTGGAGGCAGCCGCCTTTCGTCGCCTGGTCGACCATCTGCGCAGTCGCACCGACGTGCAGAACATCGACCTGATGAACATGGCCGGCTTCTGCCGCAACTGCCTGTCGCGCTGGTACGGAGAGGCCGCCGCCGAGCAGGGGCTCGCAATCGACAAGGACGCCGCCCGCGAGATCGTCTACGGCATGCCCTATAGCGAGTGGAAGGACAAGTACCAGTCCGAGGCCAGCGACGCGCAAAAGGCCGCGTTCACGGAATCGGTCAAGCAGCACGGCTGAGGATCTGCCTTATCCACAGTGTTCCACAGGCCTAAGGCGTTGCCCTGGGGACCTGGAAGTCACTAGTCTCTGCGCCCTCACTCAACAGTTCTGGCAGAGAGGTCAGCATGGACGACGAAAGCGGCGGCTTCGCATCTGACACGGAATCCGGCACGCCTTCCGGCGGCAGTCCCTCGGAGCCCTCCGTGGGCGGCATCGCCGCCGATCGCCTCAAGTCCTTCATCGAGCGTATCGAGCGCCTGGAGGAGGAGAAGACGGCCCTGGCAGGCGACATTCGCGAGGTTTATGCCGAAGCCAAAGGCAACGGCTTCGACACCAAGATCATGCGCCAGGTCCTAAAGCTGCGCAAAATGGAGCAAGACGACCGGCAGGAGCAGGAGCACCTCTTGGATCTCTACAAGCGCGCGCTCGGCATGGAGGTTTAGCGCCGGCGGAGACGCGCACGAGGACATTCACGTGGAGACGATCGACCTCTCGGCACTGCCGCTTCGCCACTACCGCCACTACGCTTGGGACAGCGCTCGCTGGCAAGGCTTCGAGCCGCGCGCCGACGACATCCTGGTCTGCACACCCTACAAGGCCGGCACGACCTGGACGCAGATGATCTGCGCCCTGCTGATCTTTCAGCGCACCCCCTTCTACCGCCCGCTGGCGGAGATCTCGCCCTGGATGGACCTGTGCTCGGTCCCGGTCGAAGAGATCCACGCGCTCTATGCCGCCCAGACCCATCGGCGCTTCATCAAGACCCACACGGCCCTGGACGGCCTGCCTTGGATGCCGGAGGCGACCTACATCTACGTCGCGCGCGATCCCAGGGACGTCTTCGTCTCGATGATGAACCACATGGCAAATGCCAACCCGGAGGCCGATGTCCTCTTCCTGCGCGAACCTCGTGACTCCGGGACAACGCGGCCGCCGCTTCCGGACGACCCCAACGCGTTTTTTCGCTCTTGGCTGACCCAAGGCAGTTTCGAATGGGAAAGCGACGGGGCGCCCTATTGGTCCATCTTCCACCACGGCGAAACCTTCTGGGCGCAGCGCGATCAAGGCAATGTCGTCGTCCTGCACTACCGGGACCTGAAGGCCGACCTGGAGAAACAGATGCGGCGCCTTGCAGCCGCACTGGGAATCGAGGTTGCCGAAGACACCTGGCCCGCGTTGGTCAGGGCTGCAGGTTTCGATGCAATGAAGAAGAACGCCGATACCCTGGCGCCCGACACGAACTACAAGATGTGGAAGGACAACGCGCGCTTCTTCAACACCGGCCGGTCAGGCCAGTGGCGGGAGCTGCTGACGCCAGACAGCCTGGACCTCTTCGATCAGGTCACCAAGCGCTACCCGGCAGACTTCATCGACTGGCTCGTCGACGCTGGCTGAGACGACTCTGGCTGAGACGAGGGGCCCTTGTCTGGTCCCTCGCCCCCTCTTCACCGTTACTGCAGCTGGCTGGTCTTGGCGTTGAAGAGCGCCAGGCCGCGCAGCAGGTCGAGCGCACGGCTTAGCTGATAGTCGTTGGTCGGGCTGATGCCGCCAACAGTGGGCTCCTCCGGCTTGGAATCGTCGCTGACCGCATCCTCGCCTTCGCCATCTTCGGAGGCCGCCGGCGCCTCTTTGTCTTCCCCATTCTCGCTTGGGTTCTCCAGAGAGCCGCGCAGGTCCTCTTCGTGGCGCACGTCGCCAAGCTCGATGGCCTCGATGGTGGCCAGTTCGACCTCGATATCGGGCTCGATGCCGGTTGCCTGGATCGAGACACCCGACGGCGTGTAGTAGCGCGCCGTGGTCAGCCGCATGGCGCCATGGCCGGGCAGCGGAATGATGGTCTGCACCGAGCCCTTGCCGAAGGTACGGGTGCCCATCAGGATGGCGCGGCGGTGGTCCTTCAAGGCGCCGGCCACGATCTCGGATGCCGAGGCCGAGCCATCGTTGATCAGGATCACCAGCGGCTTACCGTCGATCATGTCGCCGCTTCTGGCGTTGTAGCGCTGCATGTCGGCTTCGTCGCGGCCACGGGTGGAGACGATCTCACCCTTGTCCAGGAAGGTATCGGTGACCGAAATCGCCTCGTTCAGCAAGCCGCCCGGATTGTTGCGCAGGTCCAGCACGAAGCCGACAAGCCGATCGCCCAACTCTTCCTCGATCTCTTGGATGGCCTCTTCCAGGCCTTCGGTGGTCTGCTCGTTGAATTGGGTCAGGCGGATGTAGCCGATGTCGCCCTCGATGCGGTGACGGACCGAGGCGACGGTGATGATGTCGCGCACCAGGGTCACCTCGAAGGGCTCTTCGTCGCCGCGCAGAATGGTGATGGTGACCTCGGTCCCCACCTTGCCCTTCAGGCGGTCGACAGCCTCGTTCAAGGTGAGGCCCTGCACGGTCTCGCCTTCGATCTCGGCGATCAGGTCACCGGCTTTCAGCCCGGCCCGCGCGGCCGGGGTCTCGTCGATCGGGGCGATCACCTCGACGAAGCCGTCTTTCATGGTGACCTGGATGCCCAGCCCGCCGAACTCGCCGCGGGTCTGCTCCTGCATCGCGTCCAGCTCGTCGCGATCGAGGTAGCTGGAGTGCGGATCCAGATCGGTCAGCAAGCCGCGGATGGCCGCCTCGATCAGTTCCTCGTCCGTGACCTCGTCGACATAGTCGCCGCGGACGCGTTCCAATACATCACCGAACAGCTTCAGCTGACGATAGGTTTCCTTGGTCGGCTCCTCGGCGCCGGCGGGCGCACCGCCGACCACCACCACAAAAGCCAAGGCCGTTGCGGCAGCCACGTGACGCAGTGTCATTGCTCTCTTTATCCTCATGGTTTGGCGCGCTCGAACCAGGGCTCAGGATCGATGGGCCCGCCGTTGCGCCTCAATTCAACATACATCTCTGGGTTTTCTTCCGACCCCTTAAGGGCCCCGACCGGCTCTCCGGCCACGACGCGCTGCCCCAGCAAAGCGTCGATCATTCCAAGTTCCGCTAGGACTGAATGATATCCCCCGCTGTGTTCCAGGATCAAGACGAGGCCATAGCTGCGGAACGGACCGGCATAGACGACGACACCGTCATAGGGTGCTGCCACCGGGCTTCCGGTTCGCCCGGAAACCCGCAAGCCCTGGCGTTCGCCACGGCCCGCCGAGAAGGGCTTGGTAACCTTCCCTGAGACCGGCCAGACCAACCCGCCGGGCTCGTCCGGAAGCGGCGGCAGGTCGCGCAGCGAGGCCTCTTCCGGCGCTGCCTGCGCACTCTGGCGCTCGTCCGGGCGCAGCGTGTCGTTCTGCTGTTGCTGCTGTGTCGATGCCGCTTCCTGAGGGCGGCTGCTGGCCAGTTCCTGCAGCAGCGCCTGGTCGATACGGCCGTTTGCAGTCAGCGCCACACGGCGATCTTTCGGCGGTACCGGCGGGATCTTCGGCGGCCCGAGGCCGACCCGACGCGCCGCCGAATCGATTAGGCCTTTCAAGTCTTTAGCGGAGCTCGCCAGGGCGATCGCCTCGCTCTCCGCCTCGCTGCGCTCACTCTCCGTCACTTTTAGGAGATCGCGGCGCCGCTCCAACAAGAGGGCCAGCCGTTCCTCTTCTTCGCGCAGTTCGCGGCGGGCTTCCAGCGCCTCTGCGTTCTCCTGCTCGATCTGCAACTCCAAGCCCTTCAGATCGGCCACCTCGTGGCGCAGCTTTGCGGCTTGCGCTTGCATCCGCGGCACCAGGCGCCGCATGACCAGGCCGGCGCGCAC
The DNA here is from genome assembly GCA_040219175.1 of Kiloniellales bacterium. GTDB lineage: Bacteria > Pseudomonadota > Alphaproteobacteria > Kiloniellales > JACOMY01 > JACOMY01. Next base: position 10,529 of record JAVJSY010000072.1, on the reverse strand, counting down.
CATCTCGCCGGGTGCACCGGGACGCGCGATCAGCACCTCCGGCGGCAGCAGGGAGAGGCGCAGCAAGGCTGCGGTCAGGACCGAGAGGCGTTGGCGGGCCACGATCAACTCCTCGCGCCTCAATGCCGTTTCCTCGATCAAGGTGGCCAGGGTGATCTCGACCTGGATCAGTTCCTCTTCCCAGAACTTGGTCTTTTCGACCACGGCCGCCAGTTCCTGACTCAGGGCCTCGCTCTCGCGGGCCAAGGCGGCCTGGCGGGCGGCCAGCTTGTCGGCGCGCTCCTGCGTGGCGGCAACGGCCGATTCCAGTTCCTTCAGCTTGTTGGCCTGATCCCCGTCCTGCGCCCTGGCGCTGGGCAGCGCCAGAAGGCAGAGCGAGACAACAGTGAGGACGGCTAAACGAGACAAGGGCTAAGAGGTCCTAGGTCTAGGCTGCTGCCGTGGCGGCAAGCGGTTGGAAGAGTGAGCGACCCGTCATGGCGGCCGGTTTCGGCAAGCCAAGCAATTCAAGCAGGGTCGGTGCAACATCGGCCAAGCGCCCATCGAAGATACTGCCGAAACGACTTGGCGCAACGGCCAAAATCACCGGGACGCGGTTCATCGTGTGTGCGGTGTGGGCTTGGCCGCTTTCGCCATCCTCCATACGCTCGGCGTTGCCGTGATCGGCGGTGACCAAGAGGGCACCGCCGGCGGCGGCAACGGCAGTCTCCAGCCGCGAAACGCAGCTGTCGATGCAGGCTGCCGCCTGGATCGCCGCATCCAGATTGCCGGTGTGGCCGACCATGTCGCCGTTTGCGTAGTTGACGACGATGAGGTCGAACGCGGCGCTCTCGATCGCCGCCACCAGCTTGTCGGTAACCTCGGGGGCCGACATCTCAGGCTTCAGGTCATAGGTCGCGACCTTCGGCGAGGGCACCAGAATGCGCTCTTCGCCCGGAAACACCTCTTCGCGCCCGCCGTTCAGGAAGAAGGTGACGTGCGCATACTTCTCGGTCTCGGCGATGCGCAGCTGTTTCCAACCCTGCTCGGCGACGCAGGCGCCCAGAGTCTTCTCCAAGCTGCTTGGCGCGAAGAGCGTCGCGAGGAAGGCGTTCAGGTGGCCCGAGTATTCGACCATGCCAAGCGCCGCAGCGACGTCCGGCCTCTCCCCACGCTCGAAACCGTCGAAGGCAGGGTCCAGTAGGGCGGTCAGAATCTCCCGCGCGCGGTCGGCCCGGAAGTTTGCCATGATCAGCCCATCGCCCTCGGCCATGCCGGCGTAGTCGCCGATGGCAGTGGGCGAGACGAACTCGTCGGTCTCCTCGCGGTCATAAGCGCTCTTGAGCGCCGTGGCAGCGTCGATCGCACGCTCGCCCTCGCCCCTGACGAGGCAGCTGTAAGCCCGCCCGACGCGATCCCAGTTCTGGTCGCGATCCATGGCGAAATAGCGGCCGCAAAGGCTGGCGATCGGCGCTTCCGTCTTGGCCTGGAAATCCTTCAGGTATCCGGCCGCACTCTTCGGCGGCGTGTCGCGACCGTCGAGAAAGGCATGCACCAGCACCTCGAGCCCCTGCCCACGCAGCAGCTCCGCCAGGCCGGCCATCTGGTCTTGATGCGAATGCACGCCGCCAGGCGACAACAATCCCAGCATATGGACACGCCCGCCCGCAGCCTTCATGCGCTTGACGAAGGCTGCCAACGCTTCCGATTTGGCAAGGCTGCCGTCGGCCAGCGCCTGATCGATGCGCGGCAAGTCCTGCATGACGACGCGGCCCGCACCAAGGTTCATGTGCCCGACTTCAGAGTTGCCCATCTGGCCGCTGGGAAGCCCTACCTCAAGCTCCGAGGCGTCGATCAGGGCATGTGGCCTTGTCTCCATAAGCCGGTCCAGACAGGGGGTGTCGGCCAGCGCAATTGCATTGTCGGGCGCCGCTTCGCGAGCACCCCAACCGTCCAAAATACACAAAACCACCGGGCGCGGTCGCCCCGCCTTGCCACCACCATCCGACGCAAGCGTCATGCCTTGAACCTCCGATTCGCCTGTCTCAGCCTCTCTACTTGGGCCTTATAGACGGTTTCGGCCAGAAAGATGAGCCCAGAAAGATAAGCTGGGAAAGCGGGGAAATTGCGGTCCTGTTGAGGCAGCGGCGCGGCTATAGGGCCCAGTCCGGCAGGACTGGAGAGTGCTGTCCTTTTGGCTGTCGCGGCGTTTGCCGATGGGGATGGCCCTAATCGACCAGCCCCAACTGCCGCGCGATTGTGGCGCTGTCATAATAGTCACGTCCTTCGACCACCATCCCCGCCTTCACACGCATGACCGAGCAATAGCGGACTTCGGCACGCTTACCCGTCGGGGGAAAATCCCCAAGACTGGACCGCAGTATCCCTGAATGAGTGCCTGTGTTGCGGAATTCGACCGTGGCCCATTCTCCGCACTGGCTGACGATGACATTCTCAACTTTGCAGAGGCCATCAGGAAATGCTTCGCGCCAACGATAGTAGTCGGCCTTGTAGGCATCCTTGCCTGCAAGCTTTTCGCCGCGTGCGACGTCCTCAAAATCGCAATCTTCAGCGATGACCTCCGCGCCTCGGTCCGGGTCGCGCAAATCCCAGGATTCATGAAACTGACGCACAGCTTTTTCAGTAGGGTGCATTGCTCTGAAATCCTTTGGGAATCGCTGACAGGCATCGTTCGAGCGAGATCGTAGCACGAGGGTCTGATAGGTCCAGGGGCGACAATCGACAGCCATCCGCCACCGCCGATCATGACCGCCTTGGGCTCCGCCCCGGCATCCGCCGCGCCGATCACGAATGGCCGCTGTCTGACCAAAACCTGCTGCCACAACCCGCCGGTCAAAAACGGTCCTTCTTGCGGCTGGCGAGGGCGGTCAGGCCGACTGGCGAATGAGATGCACGCCGGGCAGGTCGTTCAATCCGCCCGCGTTCCAGCCGAGCGCCAGGTTGTGGCGGCGGTTCTCAGCACTGCGGAAGGCATGCTCGCGCAGGATCGCTTCCGCGCGACCGCCCTGACGGGCCAGCAGCGCCTCGAACAGCAGGCGATGATCCTCGTGGGCACGTTGCAGCTGCGCGCGACCATGCGCTGCCTGGCTGGTGTCGAAAATGATCGACCCTGCCGAGGCCAGCGGCAGCAGCGAGACCTGATGCACGGCAACGGCAATCGCCTGGTTGCCGCTGCCGGCAATGACCGCAGCGTGAAAATCGCAGTTCATCGCCACCCAGTCGCTCCGTGCCTCCGGGGTTCCGATACCGGCCGCCATCAGCGCTTCCGCCCGGGTAAGACAGCCGCTCAACCGACACTCGACCTCGGCCGTCAAGCCCCGCTCGGCCAGCAGGCGGGCTGCCATGGCTTCCAACTCGCCACGCACCTCGATTGCATCGGCGATCTCGTCCAGAGTGAAGGCCCGCACGCGTGAGCCGCGGTTGGGTTCGCGCAAGAGCAAGCCTTCGGTCTCCAGCGCGCTCATGGCCAGGCGGGCCAAGGTGCGCGAGACCTTCAGGGCGTCGGCGACCGCCACCTCGCGCAGCCGCTCCTCCGGCGCAAAGGCCCCATCCAGAATGGCCGCACGCAAGGCCGTCGTTGCCGCCTCCAGCTGCGCGCTCATGCGTGAATGTTAGATTTTTGCATGCAAAGCATCTGCTCTTCCCCAGAAAAGCAGCTCCATCTCGCTTGACCTCAGAGATATTGCATGCATTCCTTGCCGCAACACAAGTACCGGAAGGAGTGCCGCAGATGGCCGATGGACAGGGTCCGCTGATCGAGGATTTTGAGCGCCCGCGGTTCAGCCAGCCGCCGCTGGCGGCAAGCCGGCCGCCGCGCTGCCCACCCTTCGTCGAGGTGACCTCGTCGGATCAGCTGCTGCCCTACCTGGAGCATGTCGCGCGCCGCCCCTACAACCACGGGCTCAATGCCTGCTGGGACCTGAAGCCGGGCGAGCGGGTCTTGCTGCGTGTCGACAACTGGCACAGCGAAATGGTGATCGAAGCCTGCAAGAAGCTGCTCGAGAAGCACCAGATCCGCTACGACATCAAGTTCATCGACCGCGGTCCGGTCCGCCAGTGGGTCGGCGCCGACGAGGTCGACTACTACCTCTTCCGCACCAAGGAACTGGCCCAGTGGATGGACGAGTGGGAGGAGATCGCGGCCAAGCAGGAATACGACAAGATCTTCATGGGTTACGGCGGCCCGGTGCTGACCGACACCTATGTCAAGATTCAGCGCATGCCCTTCATCACGCCGGAAATCCTGGCCTCGCCGGCGCACACCATGCCGGCCGAGCTGCTGACCGCGCTCGACCGCTGGACCTGGGACCGGGTCAGAAGCTGCAAGCGGGCCCGCATCACCGACCCCGAGGGCACGGACATCGAATTCACCAACCATGCCGGTTACTGGGATTCCCGGCGCGAGCGCTACAACGCCGACATCGTCGGGCGCACCTGGGAAGGCAATTCCGAGTTCGGCGCGACCTATCTGCCGGGGCACATCACCGGGCGGCCCTGGATCTACCTGCCCGGCAAGGAAGACGGCAACGGCGTCATCGCCGGCACCACCAACCACATCGCGCCCTGCGACTGGACCCAGCTGAAGGTCGAAAACTCCAAGATCACCGAGATCAATGCCGGCGGCGACTTCGGCGACAAGCTGCGCGACGTGATGGAGCAGACCAAGGACATCACCTATCCCGGCTTTCCGGGCAAAGGCCTGCTCTACTGGTGGGAGGCCTCGATCGGCACCAACCCGCATATCCACCGGCCGCGCAAAGACTTCCCCTCGGGCTTCGTCAACTGCCTCTACGAGCGGGTGCGCTCCGGCGTCATTCACATGGGCTTCGGCACCATCATCTCTTCGATGGACGAGCGCCGGGCGGCACGCATGGGCCATCTGGTCGGCCATTGGCACCTGCACCTCTACTTTCCGACCTACCGGCTGGAACGCGAGGGCGACGACGAGCTCTTGATCGAGAACGGCCGCCTGCTGGGTCTGGACGACCCCAAAATCCGGCAGATCGCCGCCAACTACGGCGATCCCGACCTCTGGCTCGACGAGAGCTGGAATCCGGCGGTGCCGGGTCTGAATATGGCCGGGGACTACTGGGAGCACTACGGCCAAGACCCGCTGCGCTGGGTGAAGTCGGAACTGGATATCTGCCGCAACTACCACCCGCTCTTCATGCAGATGGTGGGGGCGGACGACAAATACTGCAGCGGCAAGGGGGCGGCTTTCTGGAAGGGTGGCTGCTGCGACCACAGCGGCATCACCGCCCCGCAGCTGCCCGGCAACTGCTGCGGATAGACTGGAACCAAGAAACGAAGAATCGGGAGGTATCGAAATGCACGTGAAAGCGCTTGGGGCCGCGGCCCTGATGACCGCCTGCCTGGCCTTTGCCGGCGAGGCGGCAGCGAAGACCCTCACCTTTGCCGAGTTTGGTCCGAACCGCGGCACGCGGGCAGAGGCGCTACAGTGGTTTGCAGACGAGCTCGACGCACGCTCCAAAGGCGAACTCAAGATCGAGTTCTTCTGGGGCAAGTCCCTGCTGGGCACCAAGGCGGTCTTGCAGGGCGTGGCCGACGGGGTGGCCGACATGGGCTCCGTCATCGGCTTCTTCACGCCCAAGGAGCTGCGCGCCTACAACATCGGCGATCTGCCGGTCGCCAACTCCGACGTCTGGGTCGGCATGCGCGCGCTCTATGACCTGGCGAGCCACCATCCGGTCTTTCTGGAGGAGTTCGATGCGGCCAATGTGGTCTACATCTCCAACTACTCGACCGGGCCGATCCAGCTGGTCTGCACCACCAAGATCGAGACCCTGGAGCAGCTGAGCGGCAAGAAGATCCGCGGGTCCGGCCCCTACGGCAAGACTCTGGCAGCCCTGGGTGGCGAGGTGGTGCGCATGCCCCAGGGCGATGTCTATCAGGCGCTCGACAGCGGCCTGGTCGACTGCAACCAGAACTACTACTACTCCATGAAGGCCTATAAGCAGTACGAGGTCGCCTCCTTCGTGCTGGAGCTGGACTGGGGCCAGAACATGTCCTTCGGCATCATCATGAACAAGCAGAGCTTCGAGAGCTTGAGCGACGATGAGCGCAAACTGCTGCACGGTGTGGCCTCGGACTTCGTCGATCACTTCGCCAAGGCGATGATCGAGAGCCAGGTGGCCGACAAGGCGGAGATGGAGGCCGGTATCGACGGCAAGTCCATCACCGTCACCCTGCTCTCGCCGGAAGAGCGCAAGGCGCTGCTGGCCAAGAGCGACGAGCAGATCGACGCCTGGAAGAACGACGCCAATGGCGAGGGTCTGGATGGTGCTGCCATCATGAAGGCCTATGACGCGGCGGTGGCCAAGTACGCCAAGGAGAAGGACGAGAAGGGTTATCCTTGGGCTCGCTAGCCCCAGGGCTCGCTGGCCCCCGGGCTCGCTAAGTCCCGGACCCGTTAGGATGGATCCTCTCGGTAAGGGCCTGACGCCGCTTCGCCCGATCTGGCCGGAGCGGCGTTTCGGCGACCTGGCGAACCTGGGCCTGGCGCTGCTCTGCCTGATGGTCTCGATCACCGTCGTCAGCCGCTGGCTGTGGCGCGGTGTCATTCCCGACGATGTGCTCTGGGTGCAAGAGCTCATGGTCGTGGTCGTTCTGGCACCGCTGGGTCTGGTGACGGCGGCGCGCGAGCACATCGCGGTCACCATCTTCACCGAGCGCGCCGAAGAGAGAAGCAAGCGCTACCTGGCCTGTCTCGGCCATCTGGTGGGGCTGATTTTCGTCGGCTTCCTCACTTGGGCGGCCTGGCGGCTCTTCGCCGACGCCTGGGCCTCGGGCGAGTACTACGAGGGCGAGCTGCGCGTGCCGCACTGGATCGGCTATGGCCTCTTCTTCGCCGGCCTCTCAGCCTTTGCCTTGCGGCTTCTGGCCATGCTGGGCCACGACCTGGCCGGCAGGCGAGCCGGCTAGCCCATGGATCCGTTGCTCTTGGCAGGCCTGGCGCTGGCCGGCGTCTTCGCGCTGCTGGTCTTGCGGGTGCCCATCGCCTATTGCCTGGGCTCGGTCGCCTGCCTGGGCCTGCTGACCTTCTTCTCCTGGCGCCCCGGTGGAGACTTCGATATCGAGCGCGGGCTGCGGCCGACGCTCTCGATCATCGGCTCGACCTCCTTCGGCTTCGTCCACAACTACCCTCTCTCGATGATCCCGCTCTTCATCGCACTGGGCCATGTCGCCTATCAGGCCGGGATCACCACGGACCTCTACCGCGCGCTTCGGATCGCGCTGGGCCGCACGCCGGGCGGGCTCGCCATGGCCTCCGTCATGGGTTGCGGCGGATTCTCCGCCATCACCGGCTCCAGCGTCGCCTGTGCGGCCGCCATGGGGCGCATCGCCGTGCCGGAGATGCTGCGCTATCGCTATCGCCCGGAGCTAGCCTGCGGCTCGGTCGCGGCCGGCGGCACCTTGGGCTCCTTGATCCCGCCCTCGCTGCTCTTCGTGATCTACGCCATCTTCACCGAGCAGTCGGTGAAGTCGCTCTTCCTGGCGGGCGTCCTGCCGGGCCTTCTGTCCCTGGCAGGTTTCCTGCTGACCGTCTGGCTGTGGGTGCGTTTCCGACCGGAAGACGCCCCCTTGCCGGAGGTGGATGACGAACGGCCTCCCCTAGGGCCGGCGCTGCTGGCCACCTGGCCGACCCTGGTCTTGCTGGTGGTGGTCGTCGGCGGCATCTATCTGGGCATCTTCACGCCGACGGAGGCCGCCGCCGTCTCCCTCCTCCTGGCAGTGCTGATCGGCTTTGCCACCGGGCGGTTGACCTTGGCCGGTTTGGCCGATGCCGGTGCCGTGGCGATCCGCCAGACGGCGATGATCTTCGCCATCGCGCTGGCCGCCAAGATCTTCGTCGCCTTCGTCTCGCTCACCCGCATTACCCCGGCCGCACTGGACTGGGTGGTCAGCTCCGGCGCACCCTTGGTGGTGATCCTGGCAGGTCTGGTGCTCTTCTACCTGATCATCGGCATGTTCCTCGATTCCATCGGAATCTTGGTGCTGACCCTGCCCTTTACGGTTCCCCTGGTCGAAAGCTACGGCCTGGACCTCATCTGGTTCGGCGTGGTGGTCGTCAAGCTCTTGGAGATCGGCCTTATCACCCCGCCGATCGGCCTCAACGTCTTCGTCATCAAGTCGGTGGCCCCGCCAGAGGTGCGCCTGGAGCAGGTCTTCCGCGGCGTCGCCTGGTTCCTGCTGCTGGACGCCCTGGTCCTGCTGGCGATCCTGACGATCCCGGCGCTCTCGCTCTGGCTGCCAGGATCGGCCTTCTAGTGGTGCCACCAGATCGACACGTGAGTGGGCCGAGTATCCCTACGTTTGAGACCCAAGCGTTCGGATCGGACCACTGGGGATCGGACCACTGGGGATCGGACCACTATCAGGGAAATCGCTTGGTTAGGTGAACCCGGTGATGCCGCGGGATGACGGACCTTGTCAGCGATCGGCTGGTGCATCCACTCACCGGCGAAGACGGCCTCTGGGTGATGACGCGATTGCCGTGCCCAGCAGCTTCCCTTGGACTAAAATTGAGCGGTGGAGATTCGGACTCACAGCGGCTCGCTATAGGTTCAAACGCCACGCAGGCTTTTCCTCGCTTCGCTGCTGGCGCGCGGCCGCACTTGGCCCAGCGTCGATGCGTTCCACTCAACGCCGCTTGATACAAGAACCACAAAAGGAGAAGGCTCTTTTTGAACTGCCGACTCCATCGTTTCAATCTGAAAAATAGAATGGCGACTAAGTCAAAATCAAAAACTTCCTCACGCTATCACCCTTTATCCCTTTATCCCTTTATCCCTTCATCCCTTCATCCCTTCATCCTCACCAAGTAGCAAACATTTCGGCCGGCATCCTAACATTTGGAATTTTCTCTGTGAATATGTGCGCCACTGCTGCAAAACTGCTGTAGAAAGAGCAGGCAGGGCAGAGGGGATAGGCATGGCCGTCATTTTTGGATCCGCCGGAGAGAACAACGCCCTCACCGGTACAAACGATGTCGACACCATTTACGGGCTCAGTGGCTCCGACCGGATCTACGGCAAGAACGGCGCCGACAGCCTCTTCGGCGGTGCCGGAGATGACACCCTCTTCTACGGGACTCTGGGAAACGATTGGCTCTTCGGCGGCAGTGGGCATGATGGCGTATTTATCGGCGGCAATGGAGCCGACGTCCTGTTCGGCGGCAGTGGGAGTGATGATTTCTTCTTCGGCGGCCGCGGCACGGACATCCTGTTCGGCGACCGTGGGGATGATTCTTTTTTCATCGGCGGCACCGGCGCCGACATCCTAGTCGGCGGTGATGGGGATGATTCCGTCTTCAACGGAAACAGCGGCGCCGACAAACTCTACGGCGGCAATGGGGATGATGCCTCATTCTACGGAGGCCCTGGCACCGACGGCCTCTTCGGTGTCGATGGGAGTGACTCAAGCTTCGCCGGCGGCAGCGGCGACGACAGCATCTTCGGCGGCAGTGGCAGTGATCTGTACCTCTTCGGAGGCAGTGGCGCCGACAGCCTCTCCGGCGACGCTGGACAAGACTACCTCTTCGAGGGTGGCAGCGGCGCCGACGAACTCTATGGCGGCGATAGCCATGATCATATGTTCTACGGAGGCAGCGGCGCCGACAACCTCTTTGGCGGCGGTGGGGATGATTCCTCATTCTACGGAGGCCCTGGCACCGACGGCCTCTTCGGTGCCGATGGGAGTGAATCAAGGTTTGTCGGCGACAGCGGCGACGACAGCATCTTCGGCGGCAGTGGCAGTGATCTGTACCTCTTCGGAGGCAGTGGCGCCGACAGCCTCTCCGGCGACACTGGACAAGACTACTTCTTCCTCGGCGGCAGCGGCGCCGACAAACTCTATGGCGGCGATAACCAGGATCGCTTGCTCTATGGCGGCAGCGGCGCCGACAGGCTTTCCGGCGGCAGTGGGGATGACTCCTACGTCTCCGGTGGCGATGACGCCGACCGGCTCTTCGGTGCCGATGGAAAAGACTCCAGCTTCACCGGCGACAGCGGCGACGACAGGCTCTCCGGCGGCAGTGGGGATGATTCCTACTTCTTCGGGGCCAGTGGCGCCGACAGCCTCTTCGGTGGCAGCGGGCGTGATGTCCTCTTTCTTGGGCGCAGCGGCGCCGATGCTCTCTACGGCGGCGATGGTGACGACTATGCGATCTATGGCGGTAGCGGCAAGGATAGACTGTTCGGTGACAGTGGGTCGGACAAGCTGTCCGGAGGCCTGGGCGACGACGAGATCCGCGGTGACAGCGGCGATGATCTGCTCTATGGCGACGATGGCGAAGACGAGATCCGGGGATTGGACGGTGACGACACCGGTACCGGTGGCAGCGGCAAGGACAGGCTGATCGGTGGTAGCGGCGACGATCTCTTCTATGGCGGCACGGGTCAGGATCAGTTCGTCGGCGGAACCGGCAGCGACACGCTGTTCGGCGGCAACAACCAGGATCGGCTGAACGGAGCCTCCGGCGTCGACACGGCCTTCGGAGGGGCGAGCAA